>NZ_CP040272.1:3130000-3495000 GCF_013393905.1 Nostoc sp. C052 | reverse complement strand
AAAATTAAATTTTCTTCATTTTTAATTTTGCATTTTACATTTTTAATTGATTCAGGTGGGCCCATCCTGGACTCGAACCAGGGACCTCACCCTTATCAGGGGTGCGCTCTAACCACCTGAGCTAATAGCCCATATCGAACCAAATCATAGTTTGAAAGCTTTCAACAATTGCAAATATCTGCGACCGACCTAAGGAACGACCAACTCAGTATCTATTTAACTGTATGCTTTTCGATATCTGAGGGGTGTAGGTCTCCCTAAAAAGGAGGTGATCCAGCCACACCTTCCGGTACGGCTACCTTGTTACGACTTCACCCCAGTCACCAGTCCTGCCTTAGGCATCCTCCTCCCCGAAAGGTTGGAGTAATGACTTCGGGCACTACCAGCTTCCATGGTGTGACGGGCGGTGTGTACAAGGCCCGGGAACGAATTCACTGCAGTATGCTGACCTGCAATTACTAGCGATTCCTCCTTCACGCAGGCGAGTTGCAGCCTGCGATCTGAACTGAGCTCCGGTTTCCGGGATTTGCTTGCATTCGCATGCTTGCTGCCCTCTGTCCGGAGCATTGTAGTACGTGTGTAGCCCAAGGCGTAAGGGGCATGCTGACTTGACGTCATCCCCACCTTCCTCCGGTTTGTCACCGGCAGTCTCTCTAGAGTGCCCAACTTAATGCTGGCAACTAAAAACGAGGGTTGCGCTCGTTGCGGGACTTAACCCAACATCTCACGACACGAGCTGACGACAGCCATGCACCACCTGTGTTCGCGCTCCCGAAGGCACTCCCAGCTTTCACCAGGATTCGCGACATGTCAAGCCTTGGTAAGGTTCTTCGCGTTGCATCGAATTAAACCACATACTCCACCGCTTGTGCGGGCCCCCGTCAATTCCTTTGAGTTTCACCGTTGCCGGCGTACTCCCCAGGCGGGATACTTAACGCGTTAGCTACGGCACGGCTCGGGTCGATACAAGCCACGCCTAGTATCCATCGTTTACGGCTAGGACTACTGGGGTATCTAATCCCATTCGCTCCCCTAGCTTTCGTCCCTCAGTGTCAGTTACGGCCTAGCAGAGCGCCTTCGCCATAGGTGTTCTTCCTGATCTCTACGCATTTCACCGCTACACCAGGAATTCCCTCTGCCCCGAACGTACTCTAGCTATGTAGTTTCCACTGCTCTTATGAGGTTGAGCCTCACTCTTTAACAGCAGACTTACATTGCCACCTGCGGACGCTTTACGCCCAATCATTCCGGATAACGCTTGCATCCTCCGTATTACCGCGGCTGCTGGCACGGAGTTAGCCGATGCTTATTCCTCAGGTACCGTCATTTTTTTCTTCCCTGAGAAAAGAGGTTTACGACCCAAGAGCCTTCCTCCCTCACGCGGTATTGCTCCGTCAGGCTTTCGCCCATTGCGGAAAATTCCCCACTGCTGCCTCCCGTAGGAGTCTGGGCCGTGTCTCAGTCCCAGTGTGGCTGATCGTCCTCTCAGACCAGCTACTGATCGTCGCCTTGGGAGTCCATTACACTTCCAACTAGCTAATCAGACGCGAGCTCATCATCAGGCAGTTAACCTTTCACCCAAGGGCACATCCGGTATTAGCCACCGTTTCCAGTGGTTGTCCCAGACCTGATGGTAGATTCTCACGCGTTACTCACCCGTCCGCCACTAAATCCCGAAAGATTCCGTTCGACTTGCATGTGTTAAGCATACCGCCAGCGTTCATCCTGAGCCAGGATCAAACTCTCCGTTTTGTATTGGAAAGCTCTATAGCTCAATAGCTGCTCTTTTTTAACTTCAGCTTAGTTATCTTTATTTGCTTGACGCAATCCACTTGCTGTATAATCGCTTTCAAACTATAATATTTTCAAGGTTCGGTGTCCCTCACAGCGTCGCTTTCGTTCGCTTCGCTTCAGGCACTTATTCAATATAGCGAACCCACTTCATTGTGTCAACTACTTTTTCCAAAATCTTTTGGAACTGTTTTTCATGTCTCCTGAAACTAGCTACAGTGTTGGGTTGTAGGCAACAATGGTTTATGCACTGTGTTAAGTAGGGAAGGGGGAAGCGTGAATTTTCAGTCAGTAATAGGTTTATTGCATCAGTTTTGGGGCGATCGCGGTTGTCTTATTGCCCAGCCCTACGATATTGAGAAAGGGGCTGGTACTAAGAATCCTCAGACTTTTTTAAGGGCATTGGGGCCGGAACCCTGGGCTGTTGCCTATGTTGAACCATGTCGTCGCCCAACGGATGGGCGCTACGGCGAAAACCCTAACCGCTTCCAACACTATTATCAGTACCAAGTTTTGATTAAGCCGTCACCAGATAATATCCAGGAGATTTATCTTGATTCGTTAAGAGCTTTAGGTATTCGTCCTGAAGACCACGATATTCGGTTTGTAGAGGATAACTGGGAAGATGCGACGGTGGGAGCTTGGGGAACGGGATGGGAAGTATGGTTGGATGGGATGGAAGTTACTCAATTTACTTACTTCCAACAGTGTGGAGGAATTGATTGCCGTCCGGTGTCGATTGAGATTACATACGGGTTAGAGCGGCTGACAATGTATCTCCAGCAGGTAGAAGCATTTACAAAGATCCAGTGGACAGACAATATTACTTATGGAGATGTTTTCCTGCAAAGTGAGATTGAGCAGTGTAAATATAACTTTGAAGCTTCAAATCCTGAGTTGCTACTGACACTATTTAACTTATACGAGCAGGAAGCTACCCAATTGACGGAGCGAGGATTGGTCTTGCCTAGTTTAGATTATGTAATGAAGTGTTCGCACACATTTAATTTGTTGGATGCTAGAGGTGTGATTTCGGTGACGGAGAGAACTCGTTATATTGCCAGGATTCGGCATTTGGCTAGGAAGGTGGCCCATTTATATGTTGAACAAAGGGAGAAATTGGGTTTTCCGTTGCTCGAAGTTATGCCTGGGCGACTAGAAGTCGCGGCTACACAGACAAAACCTGCCTCCGCAGGTTAAACTCCTGATTTTGCATTCTTTAAGCTAGGTATATCTTTATGATGTGGCTGTTGCCAAAGGTCAAAAATCCCGTTAAATCTTGACTCTAGAATATTAAAGCTACAACGATAAGGCCCGCCTGTGCGGGCTTTGTTTGTATAAACTTGATGGACTATACTTCACCACATTGCTACCCTATCAATATTTAAGTCAGTTTAAGTCAGTTGTAAATTACGGTTGCCAAGTGCTTTTACAAAAATCTTATGATTCAAACCAGTGGTGTAATTATTTGTCTTGGCTATATTTTGGGGTTGCTGTTTACAGCAGTTCCTTGGGGTGGTGTGTGGATTTTGGTTGTGGGGATAGTGGGAGCAATTATTTTTAGAAGACGCTCGACGCTACGACAATTTGCTCAGAAACCAGAAAATGATGGAAGTAAAAATAAGACAGTGTCTAACACTTGGCAAACTACTCCCCATGCTCGAATATGGCTAGCTGCTGGCTTGGTGGGATTATTGGCAACTGTATATTTTCAATGGCGAGTACCGCAACCAGGTGCAAAAGATATTAGTCAATTCGTCCCGCCTGGAAATAGCAATAATCAAGAACAACTTGTGATTGTTCGCGGCAAAGTGGCGAGTAATCCCCGCTTGACTCGCAGTCAACGGGGACAATTTTGGCTGGAAACGACTCAGTTAGATGAAGTCAAAAATGATAAGGGTTCAGCAGGTGTTCCAAAAGGGGTTACAGGCAAATTGTATGTGACAGTACCTATACTTCAGGCTACTGGATTATACCCTAGTCAAGAAATTGCTGTGACTGGGATTTTGTACAAACCAAAGGCAGCTTCCAATCCTGGTGGTTTTGATTTTCAGAAGTTTCTCAAGCAAGAAGGAACCTTTGCTGGTCTAATTGGGCGACAAATAAATGTTTTGGATCAAGAACGGAAATGGGGGTGGTGGCAAATTCGGGAGCGAATTGTGCGATCGCAAGTTCGTTGGTTGGGTGTCCCTGAAGGGCCTCTTGTCAGTGCAATGGTTTTAGGTAGCAAAGCTGTTGATTTACCCTACGATATCCGCGATTTGTTTGTACAAGCTGGGTTAGCTCATGCTTTAGCTGCTTCTGGGTTCCAAACTTCCTTGATTTTGAGTGTGATCTTGCAGTTAACCAGGCGGACAAAAAAAGGAACGCAATTTACCCTTGGCTTTTTGGCTTTAATCATTTTTCTGAGTTTAACAGGTTTTCAACCTGCGGTTCTCAGAGCCGTGATTATGGGTTTTGCGGCATTAGTTGGTTTGCTATTAAAAAGGAAGGTAAAACAGTTTGGTTCATTACTATTAGCGGCAACTCTGCTATTAGTATTTAATCCTTTATGGATTTGGGATTTAGGTTTTCAACTAAGTTTTTTAGCAACATTGGGATTAGTTGTAACAGTATCCCCATTAGTCAACAGTCTAGCATGGCTACCACCTGCGATCGCTTCTTTAATTGCCGTTCCCCTAGCTGCCACTATTTGGACTTTACCTGTGCAACTTTTTGTCTTTGGAGTTGTACCATCTTATAGTTTGTTCCTGAATGTGGTTAGTACTCCATTAATTTCGATTATTAGTATAGGTGGAATCATCAGTGCGTTAGTAGGTTTAGTTTGGACTGAAGCCGGAAGCTTTCTTGCTGGTGTGTTACATTACCCTACTGATTGGCTAATTAAACTAGTAGAATTTTTTAGCAAGTTGCCAGGAAATTCTGTTGCTGTGGGTAGTATATCTAGTTGGCAGCTTTTGGCAATTTATTTATTGATTATATTGGTTTGGCTAGTACCTTGGTGGCAGCGGCGGTGGTGGTTTGCTAATGTGATTGCGATTGCTTTAGTATTCATTCCCCTTTGGCATTCTACAAATACATTGTTTAGGATAACAGTATTAGAATCTGGTACAGAACCAATTGTAGTTGTTCAAGATAGAGGTACTGTAACTGTAATTAATAGTGGCGATGAAGGTACAGGACGCTTCACAATTCTACCGTTTTTACAACAACAAGGTGTAAATCAAATCAATTGGGCGATCGCAACTGATTTCCAAGGCAATGAAAGTAATGCCTGGTTTGAATTAATGCAACGTTTACCAATCAATAATTTTTATGAATATTCACCCAAAACAGATGATTCTATTACAACTCAGGCAATTCAACAAGAACTACAAAAACATCAAGGAATTTATCAATCTTTGACAGTTGGTCAATCTGTGAAAGCTGGTTCGACAGTGGCACAATTAATCAACGATCAATTACCCATATTGCAATTACAAATTTTAGATCAGAGGTGGTTATTAGTAGGTAATGTTAAATCTAAAGAGGTAAAACAACTAGTTAAAAATGGAAGTTTACCTCATCCACAAGTGCTTTGGTGTGCGCCTGAGTCATTGAAAGATTTAGTTATTGCTCTGCAACCACAAGTAGCGATCGCTTCTTCTGCTAACTTTGATCCAAAAACTTTATCTGAACTGAATCAAAGCCAAACCAAACTTTTTTTTACAGGAAGAGATGGAGCTATTCAATGGACGCCTAATGGTCAGTTTGAGGCATTTATTGAAGCAACAGAAAACAAGTCTTCTCTGTTATGAAAAAATAAAAAATGAATCCTCAATCAACTCTCGCGGTGACGCTATACGCCAGCACAACTTTGTTGTACGTCCACCGCAGGCATCGCATAAATTGAGGGGTTACAAGCACACATCATTTGATAACCCGCAACTTGGGTTACTACTGCTCCAACAATTTTATTCGCTGCCACCAAAGATTCAGGGGATAATAAACCACCGGCGCCCATAAACTACTTAGAATGGCAGAAGCAAGAGCGACACGCTGGTAATATGTCCAAATATCTGTCACGTTACGCTCATTACCAAGCAAAGTTAATTGCAACCCAAAGATAGTCTCTGCCAAAACTGCCATCACAAAGACAATTACAGCAATCGAAATAAAATCTTCTTCGATAAAACGCTGTTTTTGGAGTAGACCAGTTAAAACTCCCACTATCCCTAAACTGAGGGCATGAGTAGGGTTAGGTGATGTCATTGAATCTTGAAGCAACCCTAGAACTATGCCTGCCAATGCTCCGGCAAACACCGTGCGCTTCACACTCCAAGCTACTACCCAAATTAACAGCCAGTTAGGGCCAATTCCCAATAATTCCATACCTGGGAACCGAGTTGGCAATAATAGTAAACATAACAGTACAGATCCAACCGTCACTATCCAACCCAACAACTGGCGTATGCCGGGATGCCAACGAGCAAGCGGCTGGATTCGGAATTTCGATTTTCGCTGTGACGATTTTGGCTTTTTCTGCCTGCTACCACCAAATGCAGGAATCTTCATTTTTCTATGGATTTTTAAGGAAGAATTTACTTAGACTTTTGCGGCACTTGATTTGCCGACTCTTGGTTTTCTGGCTTGGGATAAACAGCTACCCAATCAAGAGAGCGGATTGGCGGAAAAAGCTCAATTTTCGCCACTGATGCCGGAAGTTTCTTTAAATCCAGCGACTTGATTCGTCCTACCGCCAAACCAGAGGGAAATTTCTGACTGTAGGTAGACGTGGAAACTAAATCTCCTACCTTGACGTTGGGAACTTTTTCATAAAACTCTAGCACTGCTTCGGCAGAAGAATCTCCTCGTAAAACGCCTTTAGCTGCCGTGCGGCTAACTGACACACCCACTTGACTCTTGAGGTCACTGATTAATAAAACGCGGCTAGTATTGGGAGTTACACTCTCCACCAAACCCACTAATCCGCCTTCTGCTTTGACTATGAAGCCTTCTTGAATTCCTACATTCGCACCGCGATTCAGGGTAACTTGTTGCCACCACTGGTCGGCACTACGTCCTACCACGCGTGCTGGAATTGGCCGTGATGCCAGTGGCTCTTTTTCTACATAGCCTAATAAATCTTGTAGCTTTGTCTTTTGACTTTCCAAATCTACTATACGGGTTTGCAATTCTAGTATCCGGGCGTCTCTGAGACGTTCTTCTGGAGTTGGCCCTGACTGCAACATCTCTAACGGCCGAGTAATTGCCTGGTATGTCTCAAGCACCAACTCACCTTGAGTCTGTCGCAATATCCAAGCACTACCAACTACTAGAGCTAATAAGCCGATTTGTAACCCTTTACGATCCCACCAACGCCGTATTGTCACCATATATACCTTTGTATACTTATACAAATTAAGTTCTACTTGGATTCTATTTATATAGAACCCAAATAGAACTCAAATAGAACTCAAATAGAACTCAAGTCTGATATTTTTTTTGCTACATATTGCGAGAGCTTTCGGTAACAACTCGTTCCAACTGTTTAAAGTTTTCTAACACACGACCTGTTCCCAACACAACACAGCTCAAAGGATCAGCAGCAATGTGGGTAATAATCCCTGTTTCATGGCTAATTAGGGTATCTATACCTTTGAGCAAAGCACCGCCACCAGCTAACATAATACCTCTGTCAATAATATCTGCTGCCAATTCTGGAGGGGTGCGTTCCAGTGTCCGCTTCACAGCTTCTATAATTACTGATAGCGGCTCCAACATGCTTTCACGGATTTCTGGGGCTTTGATTGTTACAGTGCGCGGTAGACCAGAAAGTAGGTGTAAGCCTCGGACTTCCATCATCGCGTCATTATCATCATTAGTAGGATAGGCAGAACCAAGCCGAATCTTGATTTCTTCGGCAGTACGTTCACCAATGACTAAGTTATGAACTTTCTTAATATACTGAATGATTGAATCAGTCAGTTCATCTCCAGCAATGCGTACTGATTCGCTGATGACTGTACCTTGAAGACTCAGCACTGCAACTTCTGTTGTACCACCACCAATATCGATGATCATGTTGCCAGTAGGTTCGGCAACAGGTAATCCTGCACCAATGGCCGCAGCTACGGGTTCATCGATTAAATATACTTTTCTTGCTCCTGCTTGGTGAGCTGCATCCATCACAGCACGCCTTTCTACTCCTGTGACGCCACTGGGAATACCAATGACAATTCTGGGTAAAATTAAAGATTTACCTTCATTTACACGCTGAATAAAGCTTTTGAGCATCAACTCGGCAATATCAAAGTCAGCGATTACACCATCCCGCAAAGGGCGGAGGGCAATCACATTTCCTGGTGTGCGGCCGAGCATTTTTTTGGCTTCTTCTCCTACTGCTAGCGCTACCTTTTCATTGACATCGATCGCAACTACAGAAGGTTCTTGTAGTACAATACCTTTACCAGATACATAAACTAAAGTGTTTGCGGTACCGAGGTCGATACCCATATCCCATGATGTGCGAAAGTTCCTAAAAATACCCACGCGTCTGTAAGCCCCCTATGTGCGATACTTTTTGACTACAACGGTTAAGAGTTAATTGTGCCGGATTCGATAAAGTTCGTATCCTGAGTTGAGTCAACTAGACTATATTTTTATATGATTCCCAGGAATATTTACTATGTCTCAAGCCCCGTATTTTTTGATATTCTCTGGTTAGATTAGTATATCAGTATATTTTTATGTGTTTCTCCAAATAGTGTGTATAATTTTTCAAGTCAATTATATTGTTAACTGTTTAACACATTATTTTCAAGTCTTTCACAATTCGCTATGATGAAAGTCAGAATTTGCTAAGTACGTTTGTACTAAAAGGTAGCGTGATGAGTATCAATGTTGTCAACCTCATCGGTCGTGTAGGCGGCGACCCAGAGATTAAGTATTTTGAGTCTGGTAGTGTGAAGTGTAGATTGACACTGGCAGTAAAAAGGCGATCGCGTAATAGCGATCAACCTGACTGGTTCGAGTTGGAACTATGGGGAAAGACAGCAGAGTTTGCCAAGAATTATGTGCAAAAAGGTAAACAAATTGCCGTTAAAGGTTCCTTGAAGTTTGACGCTTGGAGCGATCGCCAAACAGGAATCAGCCGCTCTAAACCAGTTATTCTAGTAGATCAGGTGGACTTATTGGGTTCTAGGCAAGATGGAGACGGAGGAACGGGAGATATGTCTCCAGAACATTTTTAATTAGGGCATTGGGCAAAACAGTTCCGAGTGCTGAGTAAAGAAATTAGATTCCCTACTCAGCACTTTTGAGAGGTATTGGGCGTTGGGCATTATTGATTATTAGTCCTTTGCCTTTACAAATGACCAATGACCAATGACTAATGACCAATGACTAATTACTAATAACTAATTTGCAGCGTCACCGATGCTTCTACTTGCTGTTCACCACCAATTACAGGGGTGGAAGCATCAGCTGACTTGGCAGCCTCAGCCCGTAAAAACATTGGTGGTGGTGGCGCAGTGGCATTATTAACTTGAATGCTGACGATTTCTTTGGATTTAAAACCCAAGGCACTAAAAACGGCATCAGCTTGCTGCCGGGCGTCTTGAGTCGCTTCTTTTAAGGCTTGCTTTTGAGCAGCTGCGATCGCTTCATCATTCGCAACAAAACTAATACCGTTAATTTGTGTTGCACCCGCTTTCACTGCATCATCCAATAACGTCCCAGCTTGTTCAGTAGGAATTCTAAAACTCACGGTATTATTGGCCGCATAGCCTGTAATCTGCTGCACATTATTGGTATAGCTGTAAACTGGGTTGAGCCGGATACCAGTAGTTTGTAATTTTTCAACATTTTTGCTCTTTAAGAACGCAACCACAGCCGATGACCTCCGGGCGGCTTCTTGCTGTACTTCCTGGGCTGTTTTTCCCTGAATCTCTACTCCTAAACTGACTTGTGCCAGAGTTGTCGGAATTGTTTCTACTCCACGACCACTGACACTAAGGGTTCGCCATAATTTATCTTTTTCTTGTGCGAATGCAGGTAGTACAAAAGTTGCACATACTAGCATTGCTAAAGGCAGTATTTTCCACAAGTTTCCAGATGGAAACCGAGAACCGGGTAAAGCGGCTCTAGTCATAATATTTGCACTCCTCAAAGTATCCACAGATGTTTTGAATAAACGTATATAGCAATCTTCGGGTGGTTGTTGAGAGCCAACAGCCACCACAAGTTTTTCACAACTCATGTGCGATCGCTAGATACGATTTGTATGTTCTTACTTTGACACTGCGATCGTCAAAAGCTGAAATGGTTACATTTTTTGAAACTAAAAAAATTACACTAGTGCAACACAGCGTAAATCAACTACTTATTCCAAATCAATGAAACGTTTACGTTGTATACCTTTTTGAATTTTTAATTTTGAATTCAGATTGCGTCTTTATAGGATGTTTTTCAGAAACGCGTCAGAATCAAAGAGAAGGATTTTCACAGAACCCATGCATTTGTTAGATCCAATTAGCTTCTCTTTTCCTCTGCTGGCCAGCGCAACACAAGCCGCAGACAGTTCAATGGTAGTCGAAGCAGTGCTACTAAGCTTAGTAGTTATTTATCTTGCCAGCAAAGTTGGTGGAGAGTTATCAAACCAAGTGGGTTTACCGCCTGTCTTAGGTGAACTCGTTGGCGGTGTGGTAGTTGGCATCTCAGTTTTCCACTTTTTGGTGTTTCCAGAAGGCGGTACAGACAGTTCTAATTCTTTGATCGTGTCCTTTCTTCAAACCACTGCTGGTTTAACACCTGAAGCGACTCCAGCGGTTTTTGCAGCCCAGTCTGAGGTCATTTCCGTTTTAGCAGAATTGGGCGTAATCATTCTGCTCTTTGAAATCGGCTTGGAGTCGAATTTAAAAGATTTAATGGCAGTCGGTATTCAAGCCACCGTGGTAGCGATAGTTGGGGTAGTAGTACCCTTTGCTGCTGGGACTGTAGGACTGATGACTTTGTTTGGTATTAGCGCTGTCCCGGCAATTTTTGCAGGGGCGGCTTTGACTGCCACTAGTATTGGTATTACTTCCAAAGTGCTGTCAGAATTGGGGCGACTCAATTCTAAAGAAGGGCAGATTATTTTGGGTGCTGCTGTAATTGATGACGTACTGGGAATCATCGTTTTAGCGGTAGTTGCCAGTTTAGCTAAAGACGGTGTGGTGGATGTCAGCAAAGTGATTTATTTGATTATCAGCGCCACTGGTTTTATTTTGGGAGCAATCCTACTAGGCAATGTTTTCAATAAATCCTTTGTAGCGATCGCTGATCAACTTAAAACCCGTGGTGGACTTGTAATACCAGCATTAATCTTCGCCTTTGCTATGGCATACCTGGCCGCTGTTATCCACTTAGAAGCAATTCTGGGAGCTTTTGCAGCTGGTTTAGTCCTAGAAGAGACAGATAAGCGGAAAGAACTGCAAACACAAGTCTCTCCCATTGCCGATATATTAGTGCCAATTTTCTTTGTGACTGTTGGCGCAAAAACCGATTTGGGAGTGTTAAACCCAGCAATTCCCGATAATCGTGAAGGTCTAATTATGGCAACTTTCCTGATTACAGTAGCCATTATCGGTAAAGTGATCACAGGTTTAAGCGTGTTTGGTCAACCAGGAATCAACCGTTTAGCGATCGGTGTAGGGATGATTCCTAGAGGCGAGGTTGGGTTAGTGTTTGCTGGTGTCGGCGCTGCCAGTGGCGCTCTCTCGAAACCATTAGGGGCAGCAATTATTATGATGGTTATCTTGACAACCTTTTTAGCTCCTCCCTTGTTACGATTTGTATTTCCAGATCCAAAAACCGTGGAGGCAGGCTCAGAGCAACTAATTTTAGACGGTTCCTCTGGAACTTCATTGGTAATTGAACCACTTCAACCAAGGGTGCCAGCATCAAATGATAATGGCAATTTGGAAGTAACCCCAGATTCTAGCGATCGTTAATTATTGGGAATGGGGAATTGGGCATTGAAAAGACGCAGAGGGGCAGGGTGCGGGGGGCGGAGGGGAAAACTTTTCTCCCTTGCTCCCTGCCCCCTCCCCTACTTCCCTACTCCCCCATTGTGCAGTGGAAACTTCTCTTCTCAAATCTCCGTCGCGTGTGATTGTAAAATAATTGTTTGTTTCTAATTTCTACCAGCATTCAAGATGTTAGTTATTTCTAGTTCCCCTTGGTTTGTAAGCCGTTATCTGAATATTTTCCAGATAATTGGGGAGTAACACCCATAAATTTTGCTAGATCATCTGACAGTAATGGGAATTATTTACTCAGTGCATCGATGGCAACAAAAAACAAACACTTATCATTGAACAGCTATCAATTATCAGTTTTCTAGCTTGGTTAGGAGTCAGTACCCCACCTCTACAGGTGGAAGGTTTCGTATGGGGATTTATACCCAAAATTAAACCTGATAACTGATTTAAGTGTGTATTAGAACCGTTTTTAGGTATTTAGATCGCGACTGAGACGGCGAATGGGGAGTAGGGAGTGGTGTCGTTAAATTACTTGAAACATGCTGTAATAACAGCTTAAAAATCAAAAAAGGCATCAGAGGTCAAGTTTAGGTGGTGACGGTGTGATGATTTACCAATGAGTTGAGATATTGACGGCTCCCATGAACGTGAATTAGGAGAAATGACTGTGAAATTACACTGGTTACTACCCAGCACTATTGGAACTATCTTCATGCTATCGTCGCCAGTAATGGCAGCGAGACTTGAATCTTGGCGCTTTGATGCTAATCAAAACAGACTAGAAATTAATACTGTAGGAACAGTTCAACCCAAGGCACAGCTAGTTTTTAACCCGACTCGGCTGGTAATTGATTTGCCAGGAACTACATTTGGTCGTCCGCAGCTAACCCAACAGGTGGGCGGTGGAATTCGCTCGATCCGTGTTGGGCAGTTTGATATAGATACAACACGCATAGTTGTCGAACTGACTCCTGGTTACACTTTAGACCCGAAACGAGTACAATTTGTTGGTACAACTGGCGATCGCTGGACGGTGCAATTACCTAGACCAGAAATTGAGAGAGTAGCTTCATCTCCCAGAAGTGCTTACAGCGTAGTTACCCCAGATTCAGAACCTCAACCTAGTATTTCAAGGGTTGCTACTACGCGAGGGGCTACTCAAGTTGAGCATTTACAAGTAACAGGTGATGGGTTGTTCATTCGTACCAGTGGTGGTAATCCTCCAATTCAGGTAATTCGCAGCCGCGATCGCGCTACCATTTTCGTGGATATCTCTGGCGCATCTTTATCACCACATCTGGCGCAGCAGAGTAATATACCCGTTAACAAACATGGTATTAGCCGTGCCGAATTCACCTCACTGCAAACCCAACCTCCCGTTGTCCGCCTGACTTTGCGGGTAGATAAAAATAGCCCAGACTGGCGAGCAACTAATAGTAACGGCGGTGGTTTGGTAGTTTTACCTAGCCGCGTTGTCAGATTACCTGGAAGTAATGATTCTGACAATCAGTCAGAAGCCGTTTCCTTTCCTAGTAGACCATCTGCCAACAACTCGCCAGCAACAATTGAATCTGTGCAACTGGCTAATAATGGTACACAACTGCTAATTAGAGGCAACCAACCTTTATCTGCAACAGGAACTTGGGATAGATCCTCTGGTCTGTTCCGCGTCACAATTACCAATGCTAACCTAGCTCCCAGAGTTACAGGCCCTACTTTTGCTACCAGTAGCCCCATTCTTCGAGTGCGTCTGCAACCTCAAGCACCTAATACTGTCGTTGTTTTAGTTCAACCAGCAGCCGGAGTCCAACTTGGGCAACCCAGGCAAATCGACGACCAGCTTTTGGCTTTACCAATACAAGGTTCTCGGCGAGTGGTTGCCCTCCCTGGAAGACCACCTTTTGCTTTACCTGGGCTACCACCGCCAAATCGTGGGCCATTCCCAGACCCAAACAACCCCAATCCCCAGCGCCTAACACAACCACAGCGCCGAGTTACCAATGGGCGAGTAGTAGTTATTATTGACCCCGGACATGGCGGTAAAGACTCTGGAGCGCTTGGCATTGGGGGGGCACGTGAAAAGGATGTGATCTTGCCTATTGGTAAAAGACTTGCTGAGATTTTGCAGCAAAATGGCATACAAGTAATTATGACGCGGGATTCTGACTATTTTGTTACCCTTCCAGGACGGGTGCAATTAGCAGAACGAGCGAATGCTGATGTGTTTGTTAGCATACATGCCAATTCAGCCGGTGCGAGTCGTCCCGATGTTAATGGGTTGGAAGTATATTATTACGACAGCGGACTGGATCTAGCTCGCGTTGTCCGTAGTAGTATTCTCCAAAGTATTGGTACTCTCAAAGACAGGGGAGTGCGACGAGCCAGATTTTATGTCCTCCGAAAAAGTTCTATGCCCTCCATTCTCGTGGAAACGGGTTACATGACTGGTAGAGAGGATATGGCTAGACTGAGAACTTCAGCTTACCAAAATCAAATGGCAGAAGCGATCGCTCGTGGTGTTCTTCAGTATCTAAAGAGAAGATAAGTAATTTAGTCTAAATTTCTAAATTATTGAGTAAGTAAATCTCATCTTTACCATTTTTATCCAATTTAGTAGTAAAACAATTTAAGTATTCTTGCGGCGGGATAGGAGTAGCTTCTTTGTTATTGTCATCTGATGCAATGCATGTCAGTCAACAAATTTTGGATTTTAGATTTTGGATTTGTATCATCTACAACAGGTGTTAGTGTAGCAGGACACTAGTACAGCACGGCGCAAATAAACATACCATTTCAAATGGCGCAAGAGCTTGGAATACAATTCTTTTGACTTTTGCACTTTTGACTTTTGACTTCCGCCTTGCGGTACTAGTCTGGCAGAAAACTAAAATCGGGAATCTAAAATCTAAAATTGGCAGTCAAATATATATAGGCTAATGGCATGGCAAAAGCAGAGGAGCGTGCTATATTTTACGCCATTAGCTGTGTCTTAATAACAGCGCAAAACTCAAGTGGCGCGGTGACGGTGTGAGGATTTGCCAATATGTTGAGATGTTGACGGCTCCCATAAATGTGAATCAGGAGAAAAGACTGTGAAATTACGCTGGTTACTATCCAGTACTATTGGAACCATCTTCATGCTATCGTCGCCGGCAATGGCCGCGAAACTAGAATCTTGGCGTTTTGATGCCAATCAAAACAGGCTGGAAATTAATACTTTCGGAAATGTTCAACCCCAAGCACAATTAATTTTTAACCCCACTCGTTTGGTAATTGATTTGCCAGGAACCACATTTGGGCGTCCGCAGTTAACCCAACAGGTGGGCGGTGCAATTCGTTCGATCCGTGTTGGGCAGTTTGATGAACAAACAACGCGCATAGTCGTGGAATTGACTCCTGGTTATACTTTAGACCCCAAAGGAGTGCAATTTGTCGCCAGAACTGGCGATCGCTGGACAGTGCAATTACCTACGCCAGAAGCCGAAAATTTACCCCCAAGAAATACTGAGGGGCAGCAAGAACAAGCTATAGCCACAGCAACTTCACCCAGAACATCTACACCAGCATTCCCCCAAAGGGATATTTACAACGTTGTGAGAACTGACTCTGTTAATCCACCTCACAACAGACCCCTTCTTGCCAGAGTTACTCAAATTGAGAAATTACAAGTCACAGGCGATGGTTTTTTCATTGCTACAAGTGGTGGCAATCCTCAAATTCAGGTAAATCGTAGCAACGATCAAAAAGCAATCAACATCGACATTGCTGGCGCAACTTTATCACCAAATCTAGAGCAGCGGGATTTGTCGATTAATCGCTATGGTGTCAGCCGTATCCAGTTCACCCAGTTGCAAACCAGTCCATCTATTGTTCGTCTGACTTTACAGGTAGATGAAAATAGTCCAAATTGGCGAGCAACCACTAGCAGCGTTGGTGGTTTTGTGGTTCTACCTAGTCGTGGCGTTGCCCAGTTGCCTGGAAGTAACAATCAACGTCCTATATCTAGTAACAACTCCACTGCTATCATTCAGTCTGTACAACTGGCTAATAATGGTACACAACTGCTGATTAGAGCCGATCAAGCTTTATCTGCTACAGGAGGCTGGGATAGATCGTCTGGTCTGTACCGTATCACCATCAACAATGCTAAGTTAGCTCCCAAAGTCACAGGCCCTACTTTTAATCCTAATAGCCCAATCCTGCGGGTACGCCTGCAACCACAAGAATCTAATACTGTCAATGTCTTGGTTCAACCAGCAGCCGGAGTAAAAATTGGAGAACTCAACCAGGTTGGCGATGATCTGTTAGCTTTAGAATTACGACGTTCTGGTAGCAGCAGTATCACATCGCCCATTGCTTTACCTCCCTTGCCATCCCTAGATCAAGGTCAATTACCAAACCCCACAGATAATCCTCGTCCCATCTCCCAGTCACGGCCACGCCCCTCCGTTCCTAGAGGTAAATTGGTAGTAGTTATTGACCCAGGACATGGTGGAAAAGACTCAGGTGCCCCTGGTTTGGGCGGACTTTTAGAAAAGAATGTAATTCTACCTATTGGTAAAAGGGTAGGAGCAATTTTAGAGCAAAATGGTGTACAAGCAGTGCTAACGCGGGATGCTGATTTTTTCGTAGAACTTCAGGGACGAGTAGACATTACCAAGCGAGCCAATGCGACTTTGTTTGTCAGCATTCACGCTAATTCCGTTGATAATCGCCCTGATGTCAATGGGTTAGAAGTATATTATTACGATAGTGGTTATGATCTGGCCGAAGTCGTGCGTAAAACCATCCTCCAGGATATCGGTACTATCAAAGACCGGGGAACCCGCAAAGCCAGATTCTACGTCCTCAGAAAAAACTCCGTGCCTGCTATTCTCGTGGAAACAGGCTATATGACTGGTTATGAGGATAATCCCAGATTGGGAACACCAGAGTATCAAAATCGGATGGCAGAAGCGATCGCTCAAGGCATCCTCAAATACTTACACCAGAGGTAATATACTACAAATTACTAATTAAAGAGGTGGTATTTAAACTTCTTTGACGTACAGAATTTAGTGGTCAATTTGGAGATTGTCTGCTAAATTCTGTATTTTAAATCCCAAAACCTAAATTAATATCTGCCTGTGTATTCATCTTCCATTTTTGAAGGAAATCTTGACGATTTTTCTGTTCAAGAACCCCAACGTGCCCCAATTGGCATCTTTGACAGTGGTGTTGGTGGGCTGACAGTATTACGACAACTCTATCGGCAACTCCCCAATGAATCAATTATTTATTTTGGGGATACAGCTAGACTTCCTTACGGAATTCGTTCACAAGCAGAAATTTTACGATTTACCCGTGAAATTATTACCTGGCTGCAACAGCAGCAGGTAAAAATGGTAATTATGGCTTGCAATACCAGTTCCGCCCTCGCACTAGAAACTGTGCGTCAAGAATTCAGCATACCCATTTTGGGAGTAATCCTACCGGGTGCAAAAGCTGCGGTGCAGCAAGGAAAGCGTATTGGTGTAATTGCCACTCCAGCTACAGCCAAGAGTAATGCTTATAAGCACGCCATACTCGAAATTGCTCCTGATGTCCAAGTCTGGCAAGTTGGGTGTCCAGAGTTTGTGCCACTGATTGAGCAAAACCGCATTCATGACCCATATACGACTGAAGTAGCACGAGCTTACCTAGAGCCTTTATTAGAGCAAGAAATTGATACCTTAGTTCACGGTTGTACCCATTATCCTCACCTTACACCAATACTGCGATCGCTCCTCCCCTCTCAAGTCCAATTAATTGATCCAGCTGTTCATGTTGTGGCAGCTTGCGCCCAAGAGTTAGACTTGTTAGGCTTAAGAAATACTCATCTACCATTACCAACTCGTTTCGCCGTCAGCGGTTGTCCACAACAGTTTTCTCAGTCAGGAGTCCAGTGGCTAGGCTACACCCCAATGGTTGAAGAGGTTTCCTTCACTGATATCGCTATTTCCCAACTCCAATAAAACTAATTAGTCCTTAGTCCTTTAATCAAAACAAATGACCAAGGACTAATGACTAATAACTAATGACTATTAACTGATATCTCCTGCTTGTGTTTTCCTTCGGTAGACGAAGGAAAATTTGTCGGAACAGTTTTTGTACCTGTTCGCTTCGCCAGTGCTAATAACAGGTAGACTGTGAACAAATATCCAGACGCTAAAATAAAAATCATCATAGGCATACTTCCGTAAATCATTGTTCTACTAGCACCCTTCTAAACGAATATAAAATTCCATAAAATTAGTAGAACCTCAACCAATCAAGTGCATTCTTGATGGCTGTAGTTTCCTATGGTAAAATTACCTATAGAGATAAAATCATCTACGGACAAAGAATTTATAATCTAATGCGACTTCTTGCAGACCATAGATCCCACAGTAGTTAGCTTGCTGTCTAGCAATCTAAAACTACGATTCTCAGCGGTCTACTTGATCTGCTTTATTTTTGCTCAAACTGCTGTGAAAAGAGCAATGCTTGCGCTCAACGTGCGCTGAAGACGTGTAGCAGCTTCCCATAGGGATATCACATAGCTCCAAACCAGGAGTTTTGCATATCGTAGGAAAAATTAAAGAATTTATTCCCTTAATCTCACCGACGAATATTTATTTTAGACTCACAACGCTAAGTCAGTAGAATCAACTACTAGCTGACTCACTTTTTGGGTGTGAATATCTTACAAAATTTAAAATTCCTATATTTTAGCGTAACACAACGACCCTGAATTTTCAGCTTATTCGGCTGCTAAATTTCAAATTTTTTGAAGAGCTACACCATCAATCTGGAGAAATTTAGCCTGACTCATTGGCAACACATTTAAGTTATATTCCTTTTGTCAATAAGTGATATTGCTTAAATTATGCATTTAACTGTGGCAGGAAAAGTGAGATGAGAAAATACTTAACACAATTTAATCTCATATTTATCCCCATTTACTGAGAATTCATGTTTTAAGTTAGTTTAAAGCCTGATTTCTCATGAATTAAGCATAATTACTTATTGACAAAAATGTTAGCAACCTTAATTATCACCCATAGACTCATAAAAAGGGGATTACCTTATGAAAACTTTGCGCTGGCACAGGGTTATCTTAAAATGAGTATAGGATATGTAAACTTTCGTAACCTAAGTCAGAGTCCGCCCATCCATGACCCCAGCCACCTCCCTGTTTACCCCTGTGGAAGCAGACCTGCGACTACTAGCAGATAACCTAAAGCAGCTAGTTGGAAATCGCCACCCCATTCTGTTTGCAGCAGCCGAGCATTTATTCGGTGCTGGGGGAAAGCGTATCAGACCAGCAATTGTCCTGCTAATATCGCGGGCAACAATGTTAGAACAAGACATTACACCCCGTCATCGTCGCCTTGCTGAGATTACAGAAATGATTCACACAGCAAGCTTAGTACATGATGATGTCGTAGATGAATCAGATGTGCGGCGAGGCGTTCCTACTGTTCATAGTTTGTTCGGGAACCGCATTGCCATCTTAGCAGGAGATTTTCTCTTTGCCCAATCGTCCTGGTATTTAGCAAACTTGGACAATTTGGAGGTGGTGAAACTGCTCTCAGAAGTCATTATGGATCTGGCTACTGGGGAGATTCAGCAGGGACTAAATCGTTTTGATGCTGGTATTTCTATTGAAACTTACATTGAGAAGAGTTATTACAAAACAGCTTCGTTAATCGCCAACAGTTCTAAAGCTGCTGGGTTACTCAGTGAAGTCTCACGAGAAACTGTTGAGCATCTGTATAGCTATGGTCGTCATTTTGGTATAGCATTTCAAATTGTTGATGACATTCTAGATTTCACCAGTACAACAGATACCTTGGGTAAACCAGTGGGTTCGGATCTCAAAAGCGGTAATCTGACTGCACCCGTTTTATTTGCTTTAGCCCAAAAACCATCTTTGGAAGTGCTGATTGAGCGAGAGTTTGCTCAAGAAGGAGATTTAGAGCAAGCACTAGAATTGATTCAAGATAGTGAAGGTATACAGCAGGCGCGAGAGTTAGCTGCTCACCATGCTAAGTTGGCAATTGAACATCTTGCAGTTCTCCCACCCTCAGAATCTCACCAGGCATTGATTAACATAGCTGAGTACACACTGAGTCGCCTCTATTAAATTTAGTTGTCAGTTTTCAGGTAGAAAGTATGGATTTAGGATAAGACTTACGCAAAATATCTCTCAACCTCTGATTTCTCAGTGTCTCTGTGCCTCTGCGGTTCTTTATTCCATAACTCGTGCGTAAGTCCTATAGGTTTTTGGTGTGTTATGGCTTTCGTAACACATCAAAAACCTAAAATATTGTGCTTTAGTCACGCTTTAACACACTAAAGCAGTTTGATATTTAATTCAGCCCACCTATTTACCAGGTAGAAAGTAGAGTTTTTTATTTGGAAGTTCTTAAGTGTAAAACTCTGGTTCACTGCGAAATTAAAACTGAAAAATGTTCACTGATAACTGTTTTTTAACAAATTTTAGGTTTCACCGAAATTTGAACCAGTCGCATGATCTAAGGGAAAGAAAAAATTTCTTTTTTCACTGATTTAGAAAACTTTTTTTAAAGAATTTGAGATTTAAAATTTTGGATGTGGGGTTGTATCTAAAAAACTCCACATCCAAATTTTTTCTATGCAATATCAGGGGGTATCTGTTTTGGCGATCGCAGTTGTCGTAAGTGTTGCTGCATGAGTTTTTCTAGTTCAGTTCGCCGAACTTCAACGGTATGAGTGGTCTTACCCGGCGTCTCCAAAAAAACGATACTATCTACGGGTTCTAATGCCACCATTTGGAACAAAATATGGGTGACAGGAGTAATTTTAGCTAGCATTTGAGGGTCAAGCCCAGCAGGGGAAATTAGAGAGACATCCTGTATGGTAGGGAAAGCGTAAAGAACGCGCTTTTCCAATCCTGGATTAGCACGATTGCTCAACGTAGTTACAACCCAGCTTGACTCCGAATTTTGGAGAACATAATACTGGGAGTAGCGTAATTTTTGAGCGATCGCTCTAAGGGCAGGAGCAATTGCTGCAACAAGATGTGGTGTCACACCATCGTCGGGTGCATTGTCAATCAGCAATTGAATTTGTGCTTCTAAATCCATAATGACTTGTATACGGCTCCTGGGTAACGGCAATAACATCTATCAAGTGCGAACAATCCCATCAGAATTGGGAATAATAAAATCAGCCACATCCTCAATAGTAGGATTGGTCTGCGTTTAGCTTATACGTAAAACCAAAAAAGCCAATACCCAAAGTCCTACAGGTTGTATTTAAGTAAGTTAGGGTCTTTTGAAAACCGAGACTATGAATTCAGCCGCAACCGCAACTATTCCATCTGCAACTATTCTGGGAGAAAATTCTACAGGCGTGGAGGTGATCTTTCAACTCCTGTCCAAGGAGTTTCAGCAGTCAACCAAAGCTTCGGAACAGAATTGCCACGACGTAGCAAGACGTATCACCACCGAAGTCTACCGGATTTGTCATGAAAGCAAACGTATCCAAGCTTCTGGAACTGTAGAAAGCTCGGCGCTGACCCTGGCTCGGCATCGGCTGCAACAGTGTCTCAGGTACTATCAGTTGGGTTCAAATCGGGGCAGGGTCGAATTACACAGTACTCTGAGTGCAATTGTTTATCGATATATTAATCCTCCTCAGAGGCAATTGAGCTATCAAGGGCGGCTGACGATCATTGAAGATTTCCTCCAGAGTTTTTATCTGGAAGCGTTGAACGCTTTCCGGCGAGAAAATCAACTCGGTGCAACTTATCGCCCGCAAACGCTCTTGGAATTGTCCGAGTATATGGCATTTACTGAGCGCTACGGCAAGCGACGCATTCCCTTACCAGGTCGTCAGCAGCAACTAATTATCCTGCGCGCCCAAACTTTTTCTCAACAGCAGCCCCCAGAAACCAGCGTAGATATAGAACAAGCCTCAGAGGGTAGCAATAATGAAGGTGATGGTTCTTGGGAAGAACCAGCAGTACATCAATTGCGCTCTACAATGGCAACGCAAGCCGAACCTGAACCTGAAGAAGACACCTTGCGCTCCGTTGTGGTTACGGAATTAATGAATTATCTCGAACAACGACAACAATCTGACTGCGCTGATTATTTTTCTCTCCGCCTCCAGGATTTATCAGCACAGGAAATTGAGTCAGTTTTAGGTTTAACCCCTCGTCAGAGAGATTATTTGCAACAGCGCTTTAAGTATCATTTGATTCGGTTTGCTCTGTTGCACCGTTGGGAATTAGTTCACGAATGGCTGGAAGCTTCTCTGCATACAAATTTGGGCTTAACTCCGCAGCAATGGCAAGTCTACACAGCACAGCTGGACAATAAGCAACGGTCTTTATTAGAGTTGAAGCAACAAGGACAAGCTGATGAAAAAATAGCAAAAACTTTAGGGCTGTCAATGGCACAACTGCAAAAAAGATGGTTTAAGCTGCTTGAGCAAGCTTGGGAAATTCGTAACTCATTAGTTTCCGGATCAGGTGCATCTACTCATGAATAGTGACTCAGAATCTTTACAACACCGATGTCTCGATTGGTTATTGACAGATGATGTCAAAAATCATGAGCGATCGGTAGAATGTGAGGAAAATGACGGGGTAAAAAGCCTCCTCAATGATGCCACTGCTTCAAAAAGCAGTGAGCCAAAATTGGGAGGAACACCCCAGACCTTTCAATTGGGAGAAATTCCTACTGTGCAAGATCGTTTTCAAGCTGTCCTTAAGCGCCGGTTACAAATCCAAGCCCAAGACCACCCACCGTTGTTTCCCTGGGAAACACAATTAATCGACTATCCTGATTTTGTTGATGAGCCGTCAATGACACTCGTTCCTAGCTGGGGATGGATGGTACAACAGTCTAAGTTGACCTTGCCAACTCGCTTGCCGGAAAGAGTTTTCCAGCAATTGCTAGAACAGTGTCAGGCTTTAGTGACATCTTCAGTGCCGTTGGGGGCAAAATTAGTTCAAGTGGTGGAGAACTTTTTTCCCAATGAGTCTCAAGCATTAAATGACATAGCTGGACTGGTGCTAAGAAGCACCTATCGTTCTGCAAGTACTCTGGAGACAATGCCCGCTATTCAGAGCGATTACTCAGATTTACAACCGCGTCAACAAATGGCTTTGTCATTGCTAGCAGCTAAACAACTGCTGGAAAATTTGACTCTACCAGTTTCAAAAACTAGTCCTGTGGTAGAAAGACAATGGCTAACCAGTGTTGGTGCTTTGAATATCAGAGTAGAGTATCAATCTCTAGGTAAACTTACGAAGTTACTTGTTCAAGCTGAGTTACCTGTTAAAGGAACTTTGACACTACGGGGAAGTGGCACTTTAGCAATGACAACATCTTCGACTTCGGGATACTTAAATGTAGAGTTAGGCTGCGAGCAACTTAACCCAATTTATACTCTGGAAGTTGAGTTTCCAGAAATAGACGAACAGTCGTTGTTGTTTGTGATTAATCCCACGATTTAGTTTAAATTTCCACCGCTAGCACACTACGTCAATCAACGCCGATATATATTAAGAGGATTTTCCTGGTTTTGAAGCTCATCCTATTTTTCAACAAACGGTCATTAGGGTGTCTACGAGAAGCAGTTATTACAAAGACACAGGGACACGGGTATATGGGGACATGGGAATATTGAGAAAGTATTTGATTATTTCTCAATTCACCGCGTCACCCATTTCTCGTTTCTCTCCATCTCTACCCCCTATCTATCATTCTTTTACCGTGCCAATTTTAGATTTTAGATTTTAGATTTAAAATCCTTGAGGCAAATCGGGGTCAATCCAAAGGACGCTCCGCTATCGGTAATCCAAAATCCAAAATTTTTTGACACAGTAGTAGGGTAGGCAATTACGTCCCCCGCATTGTGTTTTTTGCATCTACATCATTGCTTCTACTAGACTCAAATGTTTAACTTATCCAGGATGAATCGGTTTTGGCGTCTCCCTGTAGGTAATTTCTGGCGGCAAAATCCGCAGGGTTCGCCTTTGATAGAAGTGGAAGATTCTATTTCTTTGCGGGTGCTGGTGCTAGCGTTGGTTATTTTGGGAATTGTGGCGACGGATATTGCTGCTGAAACTTCATTCAGTTTTTGGGCGTTACCTCTGAGTGTAGTTGGTGCGATTTGGAGTTATTATCGTCGCCGCGATCGCAATGTCGCTGTTCAATTCGGCATCGCCATTGGGATGTTAGTAGCATTGGGTGCTTTCTTTGGGCAATTAGTGGGGGAGTTAAATGATACGCGGTTGGGTTTGGCAGAGTTATTAATTCAACTCCAGGTGTTGCACAGCTTTGATACACCCCGCCGCAAAAATTTGGGCTATTCGATTGTTATCGGATTGATTTTATTGGGTGTGGCAGGAACCCTCAGTCAGACTTTAGCATTTGCACCTGTGCTGCTGTTATTCTTAGCGATCGCTCTGCCAACTTTAGTATTAGATTACCGCTCACGCTTAGGTTTGCAGCCATTAAAAACTCAAAAGGAAAAATTCAATCAGAAGAATTCCGCAACTATTAATTTTAAATTTTTAATTCTAACTTTTTTGCTAATTGTCGGTTTGGGACTGGCAATTTTTGCTGTTTTACCTAGATTTCCCGGCTATCAATTACGGAATTTTCCTGTAAGTTCTGGTATTCAAGTCAAAGGTAATTTCACAGGACGTAGTATCATTAATCCCGGTTATGTCCGCCAAGGTAAAGGTGAGAATCAAGGCAGTGGTAGCAGTGGTACGGGACAAAATAAAACTGGTGAACCAGGTAAAGTAGATAATAACTTTTATTACGGTTTTAATAGCCAAATTAACCAAAACCTGCGGGGTGAGATGAAACCCAAGGTTGTAATGCGGGTGCGATCGCAAGCTGAGGGTTTTTGGCGAGTATTAGGATTTGACCACTATACAGGTAAGGGATGGGAAGTTTCCCGTAATGAAGATGTTATGACTGTTAGGCGATCGCCTTGGTCTTACCAAATTTTTATTCCCCCATCTATACTCACTGCTAAAACCCAAGAGGTAGTACAAACTTATACAGTGGTGTCGGATTTGCCTAACCTCATTCCAGCGATGGCTAATGCCAAGGAAGTTTATTTTCCAGCACCAGTGATCGCTGTTGATAAAGAAGACGGATTGCGATCGCCTGTAGAATTATCACAAGGACTCACCTACACAGTAGTTTCTGAAGTACCATACCGCGATCGCAGTTTGTTAGGTGAAGCTTCTACTAAATATCCGCAACAAATTAAAAAGCATTATCTGCAAATTCCTCCCGAAATTGCTGAAAAAGTTCGGCAACATACCGAAGAAATCCTCGCTAACTACAATCAAGAAAAAGTCTCGAAGTCTGCGAAAAGACTGGATTCACCCTACGAAAAAGCTCTCTACTTAGCTCAATATTTAAAGCAACGCTACTCTGTTCCCCAAAATCCATTAGAACTGCCTTATTTGAGTGAAAAAGAAGACTTGGTAGAAACTTTTTTGTTTAAGCAAAAGGGGGGCTATCCAGACCACTTTTCAACAGTTCTGACAGTGATGTTGCGTTCCATTGGCATCCCAGCACGGTTAGTAGCAGGGTTTAGTGCGGGAGAATTTAATCCATTTACAGGGCTGTATGTTGTCCGTAATACTGACGCTTATGCAATGACGGAAGTGTATTTTCCGAAATATGGTTGGTTTGCCTTTGATCCTATTCCCAATCATCCTCTAATTCCCCCATCTATTGAAGACACTCAGACTTTTAGTGTGTTGCGTCAGTTGTGGAACTGGGTTGCTGGCTGGTTGCCTTCTCCGGTGACGGGTTTGTTGAATAATGTATTTGAGACAATATTTAAGTGGGTGATTAGAGCGATCGCTTGGTTTTTAGCTTTATTCTCTCAAGGTTGGTTTGGCGTATTGACTGGCTTAATCTTGGCAACTACAGCAGCTTTCTTTGCTTGGCTGGGTTGGGGACAATGGCAAGAGTGGCGCAACCGTAGATGGTTAAAGAAATTGCCAGCAATGGAAAGCCTTTATCAACAAATGCTGCAATGGACAACCCAAAAAGGTTTAGGCAAACATCCAGCACAAACACCTTTAGAGTATGCCAGAGGATCATACCAGCATCATGTCCCAGCAACCGCTGAGGTAATAGATGAAATTTGTCAAGCCTATGTTAGCTGGCGTTATGGTGGACATACGCCTAACTTGAAACGGCTGCGAGAAAGATGGCAAGGTATCAAAAAGAATGCTAAGTGATTCAAATCCTAGCAGAGGGAAAAGTTTTCAGGCTATATCTTTTAGGAGAATATCCACTTATTTAGACAGACGCAATTAGACAAATAATTTAGATGCCTAAGAAAAAGTTTGAAGATATTCCCTTTCCTCCTGTAGTCAGTATGGATACAGATATTCCAGTTTCTATAGACCAAGTTTCAAAGATTTTGAGGGAGCGCCAAGAGGGAGCTAGTATCTGCATTCGTAGTACAGAGGGACATACTAATCGAGGCGGATACTTTTTTCATGTCCTACCTACAGATAGCGATTTAAGCAAATGCGAGTTATACAACTTTGAAAAAACATTGGTTGCTACATTAACTGTCGAACAGATAACTCTCTTCATGAATCATTGTTCAGGCTTGGAGTTCAACGAGTGGGTATTTCAATTCTGCCAATCAGTTGTTAATTTCCGCCTTGACCCGGCTGAACCTGAATCTGCTGAAGTTTACTCTGCGGAGTCAGATCCTACGGAGTTTTATTCGCTTGAATAAGCCGCTTTGGTTTTTTCCCTGTTCGCTTCAATGTCAATTTTCCTTTTTTATACTCAAATTCTCTCCAAGCATATTTATCTGTAAGTAAGTAAACTTTGCTGACTGTTAGCTGGCTGAGAACTAAATTTTGTTTTTTCTGTGTTGAAACAGCAGAGCTTAATAAGAAGCAAACTTCGCCTGACTGCCAACCAACTCGTTCATTCTCGTAGAGGACGGCAACAACCTCAGTAGTTCCAGAAAGCCCAGGTAAAAATAAATGAGCCAAAGTATCTAGACCTGCTTTGATTACTCCATTCTTAAAGGCAAGATAGTCTGTAATAGTCCGGCGAACTAGATCCGACTCAGGGGGTTCATATTTAAAGCCCTCTTGCCATATCCGTAGAAGCTTACCATAATTGCCCTCTTCCTCGTTATATCTGCCGTCTTTGCAGTTGACAGCATATCTAAGGTCAAAGCCTTGCAATCCATTACCCAAATCATTAGGGGGACAATTTAGCCAGTACCAATCACGCAGTAAAGCAAGTGAAGATGCATGAAAAGCATACGCATGATGAATAAAGGGCGCTCGATCCCAAGTGACATCTTCAGGGTCATACCTCCAGTCCCAAGCAAAAACAATCAAAAAATCGGTTAGAGGATGAATATCTTTCCTCAAAGTATCAAAGTTAGCAGACTTTTCTTCAGCAATGGTTTGAAGGCATTTAACCTCAACCCGAAGACCGCGAGAGCCTGAAGATGTGCGAACTTCTAAATCAGGGAAACGGTTAGCGACAACATAACTCCAGAAAATATCTTCAATCTCGTGATCTTCAAGAATGCGAGTTGCTAAACGCGCTAATTCATACTCGATGATTAGACTGACGCGATTGCGTACATCAGTAAGGTTTCTCTCATTTTCTGGAATTTTTTCCCCAGTATATATACCAAGCCTACGCCTAACATCAGTTTCATTCAGTCTTTTAACAACCTCTGGCAAGAAGAAGTTGGTTAACCAAGACAATGTATCTAGAGGGTTGGACTCCCCTTTGAGAAAGATTCTCAAGTTTTCAGGAGTGAACACCATTTGTTTATTCTCAATAGGCATAGGAGATGTTGTCTTTGGGCTTCCAATAAAAGAAGAAACTAGTTCTTGTACTGACGATGTGAGCATTAATTGAGAGCGGTTTAGAAAGCTTCCAATATCCGATTTGAGGTTCTCTACTTTTTGGTGCTGACTCAAATACCGGAGGTGAATTTCCTCCTGAATATTTTTAGGTGGAAGCGGAATCATTACTTGCAAGAGTTCTTTCGAGTTAATTCTTGGACGACCAATACCCGCTACCAAATGCATAATTTGCCCATAAACAAAGTCAGACCGAAGCAAAACGCTTAGTATAAGAGGGTCAATCAGATATTTACCATCAGGCTCTTGCTTGACAGTAAAAACAGAGCATTCCGATGATACAAAACCTGGCTCTGCAAAGCTCATTAATACAACCTTTCGCAGATTGGGACGCATTTTTGCAAAAACAATATCACCAGGTTGGTACATTTTAACTGAGCTTTTCAATGAGTCAGCAGGAGTTGGGTCTTGTTCAAACCGTCCCGTATTTGATTGAATATTTGCTAACCCCGTATATCGAATAATTACACCAGAGAGTTCCTTGCATGGAATAACGGAGACATTCCTTTCTGTACAAATATCAGCTAAACGCTTTAATGGATAAATACAACTAGCAATTAATTCTTGGCTTTTTTTCCTAGATGGGTGATGATACTGGAAATCAATACGATATCCATTATTTTTTTTGATAAAGTTAGAATAAATATCAGCAATATAGATGTTTTCTGACTCATGAGTTTGACCCTCCTTAAGGTATTTATGCCAAGCATTCAATAGTGAAGGAAGATCACTATTGAGATAACTTTTACCATCATTCTCGTAACGAATATCTTCATCCCCACTTGTTTTACGTCCAACTTTATCTGCTTTAGCAAAAAATACTGAACAATTGCTATCAGTGGATGTTTTTTTAGACATTATTAAAATGGAGGCACTAACCGTAGCATACGGCATGAATGCGGTTTCAGGCAGACTTATAACAGCTTTTAGATCAAAATTTTTGATCATAAACTGTCTGACATCAGTTGCATGAGACAAATTCAAAACACCTTCGTCAAGAATTATGGCAAGTGTACCATTTTCACGTAAAAGAGCATGGCAGCGTTCAATAAAGAGAATTCCACGCCGACGAGATGATTTGCCTGATCCTAATTCAAATGTTTCTAAAACATCAGGCTCAGTGAAATCGCTGCCAAATGGTGGGTTAGTGATTATCGTATCGAAACATGAAAAGAATTGTTTGGCTTGCTCACCAAGAGTTCCCCCAGAAGGTAGAAAGACTGTACGAATGTTTTTTGCTCCGTTAAGAAGCATATTAATTCCCGAAACCCAAGACAATCGCTCATCAATCTCAATACTTGTAAGGGATGAATAATTTATTTGATGTCTTGCAATGCTAGAGAGAAATCCACCCGTTCCGGATGCTGGATCACATACATCACCTTTAATATAAGGCTGGCAAGCAGAGACAATAAAATCAACAATATGAGGCGGTGTAAAAAACTGTTGATGATCGCCTTTGTCAAAAGTATTACGAACAACTTCTTCGTAAGCCAATCCCTTCATATCAAATTGTGTAGATGCGAAGTTGAAAGATTGAAGGGCTAAGACACATTTCACGGTTGTACTATCAGAACAATTAAGCTCACTAAACTGTTTTGGGATAACGTTGCTGTGCTGGTGTGCAAGATGCTGATAGTATTTTCGGACGACGCAGGGATTTACAGGAAGCTCAGAAGGAGAGAGGGGTGTGGATGCTCCATTGTTGTGAGTTTTATCAGACATAATCTTGGCGAAGACCAGTTTAGTGATTTCGTCAAAGCGGTTGATGATGTTGCTCTGGCTATCATTGTCACGGAGAATATCATGAAGTCTAGATACCAGTAGGCGAATGCTTCTTAAGTCAAACAGGTCTGACGACATAAAACTTGTCTTCTCTGAAAATAGCTCAAGCTGCTTGGGCGAGTTAATTTCAACAGTGTTAAAACTATGCAGAGCTTTGCTCGACAAGAATTTAGACATGACAAAACATTATAGAATCTGATTATGAGTCGAAATTGTCCAAACCACTAGCAAGCTATTTAGAGTAATTGCTGGGATCGAAGTTGCTTAGAACTTTGAAGGATACCTTACAGGTTTTTATCATATTTTCTCGCAATCCTACTTGCATTTATTATTGTCTATTGTCTGTAGACAATTGTCAAATATCTGTAGACAACTTACACTAAAATCATGATTTAGAATTAAGCCCACGATAGTAGTGCAAGTTAAGCGAGTAGTGGAAGTGATACAGGACTTTCCAGATATTGGAAAGCGGATAAAGCAGGCGAGGGAGAGAGATGAACGCTCTCTCTCGCAAATCTGTCGGGAGGCTGGCATTAGTCGCGCCTACTGGTATCAATTAGAAGCTGAAAATTTAAGAGCACCTGCGACAGAAGGAATCATTCGTAAGATTGAAGCAGTCCTAAGTGTTGACTTAGGGGTAAAATTTAATGGATAAATAATAGTTAGAGATGGCAATCCTTCCGTTATTGCGTACTAAAAGCAATAGAGAGAGCGAAATATTGCTGAATTGGAGTAAAAAGTAGAAAACTCACCAATATTGAACTCAACCTCGCATCTGCATCAAATTTCCTGAGGAGTAGCAACGCAAACCGTGGTAAAACACACCTGCACCAACCAACAGCACGGTAGTTGATCCAGCTACAGCTAGGAAAGCATGAATTAAAGATAGCGATCGCAATGCCTCAATCGGCAAATAAGTCACAAATCCCGCCGGAATCAACGTGTACAGCAGTAGCTTCACGGTTCCCTCAAACAAAGTCGCTGGATAGGTACTAAAGGTAAGCATGGCATTTCGCCACTGTTGTGTCAGTCCTTCGGAATTGCCCAGATAAAAGCTGAGGCTACCTGTCAAAATATTAAAGCCGACAAATAACGTCGCCACTGAAACTGTCAACCCAGTAAACAACGCCAAATGCACTGCATCAGGCTTGACAAAAAACAAATAAACCCCATACCCAAACAGCATATCTCCCCAAGATGTAGCATTCATCCGTCCTAGCAGTAGGTGCGGTAAAAGGGCACGAGGGTACAACATCCACACATCTAACTGTCCTTGGACAATTAAACTTGTCAGTTGCATAGCGTTACCGCAGATAGTATTAGCTAGACCAAATCCTGTTGCGGCGATCGCCCAGAGAGTAACTACATCCTGTACCGTCCAGCCGCGTAGCACTGGAAAGCGTGTGAAAAATAGCCCCCAAAATGTCACCCACACTAGATTATTCAGTACCATCGCTATTACTTGCGTCAGGAATGCACCGCGATATTCTAAGTGAGCGTTCAGATTGAGGCGAATATAAGCGCCAGCTAATTGTAGGTAGGAAAGTAAACGCCAAAACATATCAACCTCCATGTGCGTGGATACGTTTAACTGCCGTGCGGTACACAAAGCCTACTAAGAGAGTCAGCACACCGATAGCAACTGCCTGCCGCACTAACAATTGACCGGCAAAAGCTAGGTCTGGATGCACAAATAAACGCGCTGGGCCATACAAAATACTGGCAAAGGGTAGAGCTTGTAGTACTGGCTGCCAGGTTTCTGGTAGTAGTTCCAAGGGAATCAGCATCCCACCCAAAATCATCGTCAACCGAGAGTAAATGAGCATTAGTCCGGTGGTATTTTCCAGCCAGAAAGCTCCTAAGCCCACTAAGAAGGTTGCCAAAAAATCTAGTACAAATGCCAGTGGTAGCGCCACTACGAATAATAAAATTCCTCCTAAATTTAGAGGAATTGTGCCGACAAATAGTAATGCAACTAAGGATGCGATCGCAACATTCAACCCAAAGCGTACTGTCCGCTCTCCCAAAGTAGTCCACAGGCGATACAAAGGATAGGATAGAGGGCGTATTAGTTGCACTGCCAGCGCTCCTGTCCGTACATCCTCGTCTACCTCTAAAGCAACTTGGGGGCTGGAGAGGACAATAGACTCAGTGATACCCAGATACCAAAGCATCTGAGCCAGTGTTAAACCTCCCAACTGTTCAGCATCCGTCTCGGCATAGGTGACACGCCACAGTTGTAAAAAGATGTAGAGAATGACAAACAAAAAAATTCCTCTGGAAGCAACTTCTCCCAAATAAGCCAGGTTGGAGCGAGCTGCCGTCCAGCCAATCCAGGTATATTTGTTCACTGAATTATGAGGCTGCCTGAGCATAAATGTGTGCAATTACCTCTTCTAGCGGTGGGTCTTCAATCGCTATATCAGCCACCGAACCCGCCTGGAGAATTTGAGTCATCACGGTTTCAATTGATGTGATGCGGGTATTAACCTCCAGCTTGAGTCCATATTCGCCCGTTTTGAGTTGTGTCACTCCTGGGAGGCTGATTTGGGCGGGGAAGGTATGAAATTTGACGCTGATAATCTTTGAGCCAAGGTATTGGCGACGCATTGCCGAAACTTTGTCATCAAGTACTACGCGCCCGTGATTAATTACTACGACTCGCTGCGCTACTTGTTCAATGTCGCCTGCATCGTGGCTAGTGAGAAACACTGTTACTCCCTCATCGCGGTTCCACTCCCGGATGAGGTCGCGTAATTCCTGACGAGCAATTACATCTAGTCCAATTGTGGGTTCGTCAAGGAATAGTACTTTAGGTGCATGAAGTAAGCTGGCTGCTACTTCTGCTCGCATCCGCTGACCTAAAGACAATTTACGTACTGGGGTATTCCAAAACGGGTTGAGTTCAAAACGCTCAACTAGTTGGTCACGACGTTTAATATATTCTTGCCGATTAAGATTATAGATTCGCGCCAGTAACTCTAAGGTATCGCGGGGAGGTAGATGATACCATAGCTGCGATCGCTGTCCAAACACCACCCCAATCTGATACGCTAGTTCACGCCGATTTCGCCAAGGGTTTAATCCCAATAACCTGGCTGTACCAGATGTCGGTTGTAGTATCCCTGTCAGCATCTTGATTGTAGTGGACTTCCCCGCGCCATTGGGGCCAATGAAGGCGATCGCTTGACCATCTGGAACGTTCAAACTAATGCCATCTACGGCGACAATCTCTTTGTGAGTGCGGTTGCGTCCCCAACCCCTACTCAGAGTAAACGTCTTGGATAAATTTTCCAGTTCTACGGCTGCCATCACCGATGAACCTCTTCAGGTAATTGAATACTACAAGTGTATTACAAAACTGGCAGTATGATAACGCTCTTCTATGACTCTGGAGAGAGAATAATCCAAGCGATTAGAAATCGCGGCTACACAAACAAAGTCCGCCTGCGCGGACTAACACCAACATAGGGTTTCAAATTTAATCTAATGAGAGTAATAAAAGAGCGATAAAACTTACATTTTCAATAAATTACTCATATCACTACTGCACGCTATCAGTATTGTCGAAGCACTGCACCGTTCCTCGCCAATCGTCAACCTCCATTACCGTTTCTGTAAATTTTCCGGCTGTGTATTCTGCAATCACACGACACCAGAATTTTTGAGCAACGACATTTGTGGCTATCTGATGGATTTCCCATTTCCCGCAGAATCGATCAAAGGTTTGAAAGGCAACATTTTTACCAATTCCTTGTTGTCTGTACTTTCGTAAGATAAAGAACTCTGCGATTGAATACTGACTGCCTGGAATGTAAGTGTAGTGATTCACCAAAACGAATCCGGCAAGCTTTTCCCCAACCCGCACAATGAAAGGGTAGCGTTCGCGAAGCCTGTGCGAAGCACTCTCGCTCTCAATCCAGTAGTAATCTAGGTATGGATAGCCAAAGTAACCATGCTCATTAAGATCCTTGTTTTCAAACTCTGAAAAGTCATATTGGTAAAGCTCCATCATCTGCTGGATGAGTGGTTTTTCGTCTATTGAAGCTGATAAAACTTCCACATACATGATTAATGGAGCTAAAACACTATTCCTTTGACGACTTCAAGGCATGACTAAATATTTTGAGCAAGTTCACCACATTAGCTGTTATTTTTAATTTCGTCTAACTTGGCACGCACTGCTTGAATATCCTGCCACATCAACCATTTCGGCGCACCTCTTTCTTTAGAAGGATTACGCAGCAAGTAGGAAGGATGAAAAATTGGCATACATAAACGCCCTTCCCACTCCAGCCATTGTCCGCGAATTTTTGTAATCCCCCGCTTATCTCCAGTGATACCTTTGACAGCTGTTGCACCTGTTAACAAGATTATTTTGGGGTCAACTAAGCGAATTTGTTCTAGTAGGTAGGGTAGACAAGCCGCCACTTCTATAGGAGTGGGAACTCTATTATCTGGTGGGCGACATTTGTTGATATTGGCAATGTATACATCATCTTCAGTAGTCAGATTCACAGAGGCGAGAATTTTTTCTAACAACTGCCCCGATCTGCCTACAAATGGTAAACCGGTTTCATCTTCATTTTGACCTGGCGCTTCTCCGATAACCATAATTGGGGCTTTGAGATTGCCACGTCCGACAACAGTATGAATTCGAGTGTCTCCTAATGGACAACGGTGACAGCGATCGCAATGTTGTGTCAACTCTGTGATGCTGGCATAAGTTCCGGCAGTGATGGGAATTTTCGCGTCTGTCGGAATCAGTTCTCGTTGGTTAAAGGAGGTTGAGTCGTCAAAAAGGCTGAGTTGGGTTTCGCTGCTCATGAAAATCAGGATTTTGGCATCAGCGCCAGTTGTTATGTCTGAGTTAAATATCGTTTTGGCTGGAAATTTATTAAAGTAAATAGATTTTTGGTAAATACTTAGTTATTTATATAAATCTGATTGTATCAGTTAATTTCAGACAAAATTCAGTCATGATAAAAGCAGTGCCGTCCTAAGATGCTGGGGGAAACTATGTCACATACCCCACTTTTCGCCGATCGCACCCATGCAGGTGAGTTATTGGCGCAAGTGATTCATGATGTTTTGACTCAGCAAACTATTGATTCTGGGGTAAAGCCCGTACCAATTGTTTATGCTTTGCCAAGAGGGGGTATACCAGTAGCAGCGCCAATAGCACGTCTTTTGGATTGTCCATTGACGATTGTTGTGGCGAAAAAGATTAGCCATCCAGAAAATCCAGAGTTAGCAATTGGTGCAGTAACTACTTCGGGAAATGTTCTTTGGGCCGATCAAAAGCTACTTCGCCTTAAACATGATGAGCGATGGCGGGAAGTGGCTTTAAATAAAGCGATAAACCAAGCTAAGTCTCTTGAAGCTCAATTAATTTCTGCTTGTCCGCAGTTCAATGCACGGGATGCCACGCTGATCTTAGTTGATGATGGTATTGCTACAGGTATGACAATCGCGGTAGCGGCAATTGCCCTGAAAGCGCTTTCTCCAGCAGCAGTTTGGCTGTGTACTCCAGTAGCGCCACAAAAACTGCTACCCTGGTTAGAGCAGTGGGGCGATCGCATAATCATCTTGGAAACACCGGAACCCTTTTGGAGTGTGAGTAATTTTTACGTGGAATTTCCCCAAGTGGATACATTAGAAGTTCTCGCATGTCTCCAGCAACAAAAGACAATGAGAGAGAATTGATCGTTTTGTGGCTCTTTCTAAATTCCCATTACGAATTACAAATTATTTGAAGATGTTCCCTGCTGGTATTCCATAGCTTTGGCATAATCACCCAAGGCTTTATAAGCAGCATTAAGACGAGCAAGAGTTTGTTCTTCACTGCGACGATCTTTGATATTCCTAGCTAAGAGCAAACGTTCTTCATAATATATAATTGCTTTGTGATAGTCACCCAAAGCTTCACAAGCAATTACTAAACTACCTAAAGACTGTTCCTCGCTACGCTGGTCTTGAATTTCTTTGGCTAATTGCAACCGCTCTTCATTATACTGAATGGCTTTGGCATAATCACCTAATGTATAACAAGCATGACCCAGATTCTTTAGCACCTGAGAAGCACTGCGAACATGTTTTAAGGAGCGTGCTATAACTACACATTGCTCATAATAGGCGATCGCTTTTGGGTAATCGCTCAAAGCATACCAAGCATTACCCAAATTTTTGAGTACCTGTTCCTCCCCCCAATTATCTTTAAGTTCCCGCACAATCTCTAGGCTTTGCTGCTGATACTCAATTGCCTGTGTAAATTTGCCCCAAGCTTTATAAACCAATCCCAAGTTATTCAGTGCTGCCACTTGACTGCGTTTATCTTGCAGATGTTGCGTTATTTTCAAACACTTTTCTAGAAACTCAATTGCCTTTTCATGATCATTCAGGTGACGGTAGGCATTACCTAAATGGGAAAGTGCTTGCATTTGCAATGTTAAATCTGAGGTGTTATTAAGCAAAGACAAACACTGTTGGGAATAGGAAATAGCACCTTTGTAGTCTCCAGCGCTGTAAGTTACCAATCCTAAAAAAGAAAGTGCCTGTGCCTGTTTTTGCAAATCCCCCGCTGCCTGAAACAGTGCCAAGGATTGTTGTAAAGACTTCATGGCCGTTATTAATTCACCAGCCTGCTGTTGTTGAATTCCTTGCCTTAATAGCTTGGAACTTTCTGATGAATGGTCATCACTTTCCTGTGGAGGTAGTATTTCTGCTTGTGAACCAGAGTCAAATTCATGGGTAATTGTATTACGCTTCACTAGTTTTAGGTATGTTATGGGTAGTTGCGGGGGAACTATAGCAATCCGATTTGATTCAGAGAACTCACTTGCGTGGTAAGCGTTCGCAAAGCGTCTCGCAGAGAAGTGCAGCGCAAGCGCGATAGGAAGGGAACAGGAAATAAGGGAATAGATAAGCTAAAAAACATCTAATTTGCATAATCGAATTAAACATAACTCTTGTGGGGTGGGCATCTTGCCCACCCAACTTATGCAATTTAAATATGGAACAGCTTATGTACTGGTTTTTTCAAACATCAATACAAGTTCTAATATATTTTTCGATCTGTATTCCTTCGTCTTGAGGCAAGTCTGGTGCTAAATCTAGTGTTCCCAAAACCAGGATGCATCTTTCATCAGGCTGGTTTACTACATTGAGGCAACCATTCATCGCAACAATATTATTTACAATTTCTATTATCAACATCTGCACTGTATGTATGGTGCAGGATCTCTCGCACCTCCATTAAAATTTTTCCTAGCATATTTTTCCCACTACCATCGGCTCCACAACCCCAGTAAAAATCAATAGGGGAGTTCTCAACAATTTCTGCATTGCCTGTGGAAAGTAAAATATTCCTAATATCTGGATGAGTTTGAAATTTACACAGTACAGCTTGCTGCATAATGTCATCTTTAACATTTTCCCAATCTTGACGTAGAGGACGGGTTCTCTCACGCCCCATTTTTGCTGCATCTTTGGGTGTTTTAACTAGGCGGATTTTTTCTACATGAGGCGTACCCACAAACTTTTGCGCTTGAAAGTAGTGTTCGCTAGTTGACCAATACAATCCATCTAATTCAAAGCCGTGGGGGGAAAAATTGGAGAAACAACCATATTCTTCACGAGTACTATAAAAGTAGATTGTCACGTCGCTTCGCTCCGAATTCAAAATTAAAAGTTAAAAATTAAAAATTAATGATCCCCCTAAATTTATTTAGGGGCTTGTATTATAAGTCGTTTTCGGTCAATTGAATAGCTTCATATTGTCTTATAAAGGGATATTTTTTTGCCTTAATTTAGGTCAGATAAAGTTTTTTGCTCAAAATTGGTATTAAAAGGCGATCGCTACTTGTGGTTGTAGAGTCAGAACTAAATATTTCAATGATTTAGAAGTACGCCAAAGTATTTCCGAGGGAGGCGATACTAGTGGCAAAAGTCATCCATTCAGGTGAAGACATACAGAAAAAGCAATGTCTAGTATGAAGGAAGATTAAGCAACGATGAAGCTAATTATGCGTCTAGTTGTCAATTGACTCATAAAAATTTAATCCCAAAGCTTTAATATCTCCGTATTCTAAACTTAAAATCAAACAAAAGGCTACTCCTATAGAGGAATATTTACAGGCTTTTATAATATGGCTACTCACATAGAAATTCCAGTTATTGGCAAAGTTAAGTATCCATTACGCTGGCTGATTGGGCTGATGGCAGGGAGTGTGTTGGTTGTGGGTACAGTAACAACTTACACCTTGATCAATCAAGGGGCAAACAAAGAAGATATTGCTGAATTAACTGTTCCAGTTACAGCACAAAACGTGACATTGCGGATTACAGCTAGTGGTAAAGTTGTGCCAGTTAAAAGCGTAAATATTAGCCCGAAGAACCCTGGAGTGCTATCGCAATTATATGTAGAACAAGGCGATCGCATTCAACAAGGGCAAATTCTCGCCCGTATGGATAGTGCAAGTATTGAAGCCCAAAGGAGTCAATATCGTGCCAATTTAGCCCAAAGTCAAGCTCAATTAGCCGAAGCCCTTGCTGGTAGTCGTCCTCAAGAAATCGCTCAATCAAAGGCGCGGTTAGCACAATCTCAAGCCCAGTTAGCCGCAGCTAAGGCTGGTAATCGTCCCCAAGAGATTGCTCAATCTCAATCGCAAGTGGATGCGGCTCAAGCAAAGGTGAATTACACCAATGAACAGGTAAAACGTTATCAATATCTATATCAAGAGGGAGCAGAGAAAAAACAATTACTCGATCAAGCCATCAGTGACGACAAAAGTGCTAGAGCCAATTTAGAAGAAGCTAAAAAACGATTGTCGTTAGTTAAAAGTGGCACTCGGACTGAGGAAGTTGACCAACGCCAAGCCGCTGTTAACGAAGCACGAGCCGCATTAGTTCTGTTGCAAGATGGCACTCGTTCTGAAGAAATTGCCCAGCGTCAAGCCGCCGTTGCATCTGCTGAGGCTCAATTGAAGGGTGTACAAGTGCAGTTAGAAGATACTATTATTCGCGCTCCTCTGTCGGGAATTGTTACCCAAAAGTATGCAGAACCAGGTGCGTTTGTCACACCCACAACTTCTGCTTCTACTAGTGCATCGGCAACTTCTAGTTCAATTGTTGCCGTAGCCAGAGGTTTAGAAATATTAGCTCAAGTTCCCGAAGCCGATATTGGCAGAATTAAATCGGGACAGCAGGTAGAAATTGTCGCTGATGCTTATCCCGATCAAGTTTTTAAAGGTCATGTGCGCCTGATTGCTCCCGAAGCAGTGGTGGAACAAGGTGTAACATCCTTCCAGGTGCGGATTGCTCTTGATACTGGCACAGATAAACTACGTTCTGGCTTAAATGTGGATCTGACTTTTTTAGGCGATCGCGTTAATAATGCTTTAGTGTTACCAACGGTGTCAATCGTCACCGAAAAGGGTAAAACGGGTGTACTCATCCCCGATGCCAAGAATAAACCCCAGTTTCGTGAAATTACAGTCGGGGCACAAATCCAAGACCAAACTCAGATTTTAGGGGGTGTTCAAGCAGGCGATCGCATATTTGTGAACCCACCCAAAGACTACAAAATCGAAAAGGCCAAAGAGAAACAGAATAAATAAACCCAAATTGAATAGGTAATATTGTTTGAAATTCCACCGAACAGCCTTTTAATACAGACTTTTAATCCAAAATCTCAAATCCAAAATTGGCATGAATCTCCTCGAAAGTATGAATATGGCGGGGAAAACCCTGCTGTCAAATAAACTGCGTAGCGCCCTCACTATGCTGGGTATAGTTATTGGAAACGCCTCAGTAATTGCCATGATTGGTATTGGTGAAGGTGGGCAAAAATTCGTTAATAAACAGCTGGAGTCACTAGGGCCAAATGTGCTATTTGTACTGCCAGGTAATCAAGAAACTCAGCGAATCTCCTTTGAAGTACCAAAAACTCTGGTGTTGCAAGATGCAGAAGCGATCGCTTCTCAAGTACCAACTGTAGTAGGAGTTGCGCCAGAGTTAAATAGAAGACAGGTGGTTACATATCGCAACAGAAACACTGATGTCAATATCATTGGCACAACTCCCAGCTTTCTATCGGTGCGGGATTTTGAAACAGCTAAAGGCAGATTTTTCTCTGAGGTAGACATTAAGCGAAGCAACCAAGTGGTAGTACTTGGTGCAGACTTGGCAGAAAAACTATTTGGTAGTAGTAACGCCATCGGCCAGCAATTGCGAGTTGGAAATACCAGCTTTCAAGTGATTGGGACTTTAATAGCCAAAGGTTCCAGCGTGGGAGCAGATTATGATAATGCTGCCTTAATCCCAATCACTACCTCAGCAAACCGACTTGTAGGCAAGAATTCTCCCTATGGTATCGCCTTAGATTACCTCGTTGCTGCCGCTCGTGATTCAGATAGCGTGGATGCAGCAGAGTTTCAAATTACTAATTTGCTGCGTCTACGGCACAAAATTAATGGTGAAGATGACTTTACTCTGCGTTCTCAAAAGGATGCCTTACAAACTGTCGGTCAAATTACAGGTGCATTGACAATTATGCTAGCAGCGATCGCAGGTATATCGTTGTTTGTCGGTGGCATTGGCATTATGAATATTATGCTTGTCTCCGTCACCGAACGCACCCAAGAAATCGGATTGCGAAAAGCGATCGGGGCAACAGAGCAAGATATTTTGCTACAGTTCATCATTGAGGCTGTGATAGTTTCCGCAGCTGGCGGTTTAGTTGGGACTGCGGTTGGTGTTAGTGGCATCCTCTTAGTGAGTGCTTTAACTCCTTTAGAAGCGAGTCTTTCTCCTGTAGCGATTACTATGGCAGTTGGTGTCTCTGGGGCTATTGGTTTATTCTTTGGCGTTGTTCCTGCACGTCGCGCTGCTAAACTAGACCCCATTGTGGCCTTAAGAAGTGCTTAATGATGGGAATGGCGAAACTTAATCTTCCTGATTGGATTGGCGTACAGAGATATTCCCTAAGGAACGTGGATTAAATAAGATGCAAAACTTCATACTGTCTCTAGCTTCCCTCTCCAATATATCGGAGAGGGATTGAGGGTGAGATAAACCAGGGACATAAATTGTATGCTATTTAATTCTTATTTCTGAGTAATTCACTAAATCACTTTGACTGGAGAAATCTAACAGCGCTTCAGCTAACTCTATGTACTTGATCTTCACTTCTCATGGATAGAGCAAGTGTAACATTATTTCTGGCTCAATCAGCATTTGTAGATGAACGTTAAGTTTCCGCTTCTGTCGTTTTGATCTTGCTGAAAAGATTGTATTGTGATTATTTATTGCATCAACACCGTCGCCATGAAAAATCTATTACCATTGTTATTGAGTGCTATTTTATTAAGTAGCACAGCAGGTTGTAATAAAAATAGCCAGACCGACAATACTTCTAGTAACAACAAAACTCCGATCGCTGAAAGAACATCTACTCAGCCAAATAATCAACAAATATCCGTACCTGCTGGAGCAAGTTTTGAGACTGTTCTTAAACAAGAGATATCTACGGTTAAAAGCCAAAACAACGATCGCTTTGTTTTAGAAATGAAGAATTCTTCAATCGGAGCCAATAAAGTTCTTCAAGATGGTCAAATACAGGGACACCTGGAAGATGTAGTCAAAGCTGCTAAAGGAAAAAAAGCAAGTTTACATTTAGTTTTTGATGATATTTCGCTTAAAAATGGCTCATCATATCCCATTGATGCAACTTTAGTCAACACCAAGTTAGAAACAAAAACCAAAGGTAAGTTCATTCAAAATGCAGGGATTATTTTAGGTGGTACAATTGCAGGTCGTTTTCTTGGTGATAAAGCCAAGTTCAAGCATGGTGGGCTAGCAGGTGGTGCAGCCGCAGCGGCTTTCGTTTTGTCTAGCCCTGGTGGAGAAGTTGTCCTTAAAAAAGGTACAAATATTAAACTTCAACTAAAATCTGCTATTGGTACTACTCAATAAACCACGCGCGGCGTCTCCTTTTGGGAGAAGTAAGTGGCGTTTGAGGTACGAAACCCAACATCCAAAGAGTTTGGTATTTTTGGGTTTCACTTCCCTACAAGACGCTATGCGAAGGTTCCACCCAAACTACATTTATTTTTCTCCTCCCAGAGTGACATCAGAGGGCTCATTCCTCATTTGAGTCCACAGTTTTACTTTCTAATGAGAGGAAACATATTTATAATGATTTGGTTAGTTTTCAGTTTGAAAAAGGCAACGGTAGCAGAATGAAACAAACCTGGAAAGGTGTATTTATTTCCAGCCTGATGGCTGTAAGTTTAGCAAGTGTGAGCTTAGTTCCGGCTCAAAAAGCATCTGCGGATGAACATATACTACGAGATATTGGTATCGGAGCAGGTGCCGGAGTATTATCTGGGACAGTCGTCAGAAGACGTGGTTCGTTGCTGAATAATGCGATCAAAGGAGCGGCGGCTGGTGCGGCTGTTAATGGTGTCAATGGTACTAGGTCTAGGTATCATAGAAAGCATCGAAATCTCGGTCAAGATGTTGGAGTCGGGGCAGCAGCCAGTACAGTTACAGGTGCAGTAACTCGCGGTGGCAAAGATACTCTTGGGGATGCAGTCGATGGTGCAGTTGCAGGAGCAGCTATTCATCTTCTCACCAATGGCAAAAATTAATAATTACTAGACTTGGCAAGTAATCTTTGACTTCTACTGCTGTTCTCTGTCCAAGTAAGTCATACAAACACACACTTGACATAACATTGCAATGGTTTTGTCAATTTGAGGTGCGATATTGAGCTTAGTAATCTACAGAATGAAGGCAGGGTCTACCTGCCTTTTACTAATTAATGTTCTCACAAGTGTCTGTCCCGAAAATTGCAGTTAGTAAGATCGCTATAGTTACAGAAGTTTTTATGTATTTGAACCACATCTATGTCAGGGCACAGCATTGCTCATTGGTGTCAACTTAAGCTAAAAGTCTTTTAAAACCTCGTTTCCAGCCGGAGGCTGGAAATGCTGCTCCTGACGTCTCTGCCGCCAGTAAGAGAGGCGGAGCCAGGACGGCATTCCCAGTCTTCGACTGGGAATGAGGCAATCTAAAAGCTTGTACTAGGCTGGTTTTCACGTTAAGTTGACACCTATAAGCAATGCTATGCCCCTACCGCGTGGTCTATTTACCTGAAAATAGCTGTAAGCTAAGTAATTTTCCTTTAAACGATCTGTGAGAGCATACTATGTCTGACTTCAATGGTGAACCAATACCAGAAAAGAGAAATCCCCAACAAACTTTTCATTCGGGTGACTTAAATTTAAGAATCGAAGGAGAAGTAGTACCTGTAGTAGATGTGCATCTAGGACAACAGCAATCAATTTACTTTGAACATCATATTTTGCTGTGGAAACATCCTAATGTTCGCCTTGGTGTCAAAGGTTTAAAAGGGGCAGCCAAGCGTTTCTTTGCCGGACTGCAAATTTTTATTAGTGAAGCACATGGGCCAGGGAATATTGCTTTCTCTCGTGAGGCTCCAGGACAGATTGTGGTGCTGCAATTAAAGCGTGGACAGACAGTGGATGTGCGCGAACATCAGTTTTTGCTAGCTACTAGTAATATTGAGTACAGTTTCTTTTTCCAGCGAGGGCTGGCTAACCTCTTTTTCAGCCGCAGTGGCGGGTTATTCATCGATCGCTTTATTGGTCAGCAAGAAGGGGGGCTACTTCTAATTCACGGTTACGGCAATGTTTTTGAAAAGTACCTCGCTCCTGGAGAGATGTTAGATGTAGAACCAGGTGCATGGTTGTGGAAAGACTCATCAGTGAAGATGGAGACAGTAACGGCGCTGCAATCTAGTGGCGGTATCTTGGGAGCAATTGGGGTGATGCTTGGTGGCATTTCATTTACTCTTAACCGTTTTACTGGCCCTGGTCGGCTAGGATTGCAGTCTATGACTTATCATCCTCCTGTATCTGAGGGTGCAGTTCAAGTCGGTGGTAGTGCTAATCTCGGTTAACACTTTCTTCTGTGGATGCTTGATGCAGATATGGAATCCTAAGGAATAAGAATTAAATAACATATAATTTATGTCCCTGGTTTACCTTACCCTCAATCCCTCTCCTTTATAAGGCTTATAAAGGAGAGGGAAGCTAGAGACAGGATGAAGTTTTAATCTATGTTCCTAAGTGAGGTGTTGGAGCGATCGCTGTGGTAGATTTTTAACGGTGCTATCAGCTCGCCTCATCTCCTCAATATCTATCGACACTATGAATATCGACCGATTGCAGGAACTTAAGCAAAAACTGACGAATGAAGCAGACTTGTCGCATATCTGGTTATTTTATATGGATCATTTTGCGGATCATTCAGAATTTACTGAACTGGGTGAGCCTGCCTATAATGAATACCTAGATAATGTCCTCCAGAAAACTTGTGAGCAAATGTTTGACAGGGCAATAAAGATAACTGGCTTTTTCCTGATCTACATTGCACAGTATCGTTTATTTCATGGGCCTTTCCAAGTTGAAGGACGTATTGGGGGTGTGATTTATTTCGAGGATATAAAAGTTGGGTTACTTGCAGTGTCGATGGATTATCCTACTACCGATGCTGTTAAGTATTCACGTTTTTCTGAGATTATTTCACTGTCGGCATCTAACCACAACGATCGCAATTGAGAGAAGCACAACTTATAAGTGTTTCCAAAAAGTGCGATCGCTACATTCACTGCTATACAGCGCTTCCGGCCATTATACAATACAGTTTTTATCCTTGCCCTCTCCTATCAAAGCTTTCAGATTTGAGGATGTACCTCATAGCTGCCGGAAGTGCTGTATCTGCCCCTATTTCCGTTTGAGTACGGATCTCAATTTAATCTCTTTTAGGTTAAAAGTGAGCGGAAATCAAAATTTTAAAAATGAGTAACAATCAAAAATTAAAATATTTATCTCTAGCGTATTGTGCGTATCTTGCGCTGACAATATATTGGCTTTTTCACTATACTGGCCCAGTGAAATTTTTGGGAGAAATGCAGATGAGTCTGTTTGGTAAGCAGTTGCAATCTGTAAGTATAATGATCCTTAATCTTCCAGTTATATTGTTAGGGACTTATTTACGCAATCGAGTTCAAAGTCAAAATCCAGATAAAGAATTTTTTGCTAAGTGGAATGTAATTGATGATTTGACAAATAACCGACTTCTAAAAAATGCCCTCATGCCGATTATTATTATAATCGGGTTGATTATGCTAAATATTACATTAGCGCAATCATTCGGCAAAGATATCGGTACAATTAACATCGCTCAACTAAGTTCCGGTAAAATTGCTGAACACAGTTTTTATGCTAATATTTCAGGCTAACAAATTTGTGAATATTTATGACTTATTACAGATGCAGAAAAATAAAATATTTCTAGATTAAGTTATGTGATAATTTTGCTGAAATCCAAAATAACAGCAAGTTAGCACAAAAATATAAAAAGATTTATGATATGTGATAATGATTATCCATAAGGTGAGATAAGGGGAATTTAGAGTATGGTGGCTGACGTAATCAACAATTCAGTTCCCGTTACTGTTCTTACAGGCTATTTGGGAGCAGGTAAAACGACTCTACTCAATCACATCCTCACCTACGAACACGGTAAAAAAGTTGCTGTGATTGTTAATGAATTTGGGGAAGTGGGTATTGATAATCAATTGATTATCGATGCAGATGAAGAAATTTTTGAAATGAACAATGGCTGTATCTGTTGTACAGTGCGTGGCGATTTAATTCGCATCATTGGCAATTTGATGAAGCGGCGCGATAAATTTGACCATTTAGTAATTGAAACAACTGGATTAGCCGATCCTGCACCAGTGATTCAGACATTTTTTGTTGATGAAGATTTGCAAAGCCAACTGTCTCTAGATGCGGTGGTAACAGTCGTAGATGCCAAGCATATTTGGCAGCACTGGGATGCGGACGAAGCACAAGAACAGATTGCCTTTGCCGATGTAATTTTACTTAATAAAACAGATTTGGTAGCGCCAGAAGAGTTGGATGAATTAGAAAAACGGATTCGGGCGATGAATGCGATCGCAAAAATCTACCGTACCCAAAATTCTGAACTAGGAATGGATGCTTTGTTGGGTGTAAAAGCATTTGATTTAGAACGCGCATTAGAAATTGATCCAGATTTCTTAGGCGAAGATGCCCACGTACACGATGAAACTGTCTTTTCAGTGGCTTTAGTAGAAGCGGGTGCTGTCGATGGAGAAAAATTAAACACTTGGCTTTCGGAGTTACTGCGTACCCAAGGCCCCGATATTTTTCGGATGAAAGGCATTTTAAATATTGCTGGAGAAGACAATCGATTTGTATTCCAGGGAGTACACATGATCTTTGATGGCAAACCCGATCGCCCCTGGAAACCCAGCGAAACCCCCAAAAACGAACTAGTCTTCATCGGTCGCAACCTTGATGCAGCCAAACTTAAGCAAGATTTTCTTGCTTGTCTAGTTTAAAAAGCGGGTTAGGAGTTATGAGTGATGAGTTATGAGTTAAAAATTCCTAACTCCTAACTTCTAACTTCTAACTCCTAACTCCTAACTTCTTCACATAACTATGAACACCACAACCAGTAAATCTAAGGAATTTGAACAACACTATTCGGGGACACTTTCAGATTATGTAACTGCGATCGCTTGGTCACCACAAGGTAAAACTTTAGCAGCAACTTCCGCCGCCGGAGAAGTAGTTTTGTGGAATGATGGGGAACTTACAACCTTACAAACTGGTAACGGTAAATCAGTAGATTGTCTTGCATTTTCCCCAGATGGAAAATTTTTAGCCGTTGGTGGACAAGATGGACAGGTGAAAATTTGGCATAATACTGAATTAGTCGCCACGTTAGAAAATGCCCCCGCATGGGTTGACAAGCTAGCTTGGAATTACACCAGTAACCAACTGGCTTTTAGTTTAGGGCGTTACGTCCAAGTCTGGGATGCAGATACTCGTGAAGTTATCGTGACGCTGAATTTCGACAACTCTTCAGTACTGGGTATAGATTGGCGCATTGATGGAGAATACTTAGCCATTAGTGGTTATAAGGGAGTCAAGATTTGGCATAGTAAAAACTGGGATGAAGAACCATACAACTTAGATATGACTACCGTCAGTTTAGCTATGGCTTGGTCGCCCGATGGCAAATTCCTGGCTTCTGGCAATATGGATCGCAGTATCACCGTTTTAGAATGGAACAACCCCGACCCTTGGGTGATGCGTGGTTTCCCTGGAAAAATTCGTCAATTGGCATGGTCAGAAGCTATGACTAAAGTAGGTGCGCCAATATTGGCATCTTCTAGCGTTGAAGGTATTGTGGTGTGGGAAAAGCTAGAGGATGATACTTTAGGCTGGGAAGCGCGAGTATTAACTAATCATGTGGGTGTGATCAATGCGATCGCCTTTGCACCTAAAAGCTTCCTTCTCGCATCTGCGGCGGCTGACGGCTGGTTGTGTTTGTGGAACAAAGCCAAGGAAGTATGCCAAATTATCACAGGTGTCTCAGCAGGATTTTCTAGCCTCGCTTGGCATCCCCAAGGTAAGTTATTGGCCGCAGGTGGTGAACAGGGCGAATTAGTTATTTGGTCAAAGGTTTTGCGGGGTCAAGGATTCGGGCGTAGTTAAGCAATAGCCGGTAATTAAAATTGAAGCTGGGCAATTTATTAGCTATGCTGTATCAGCAAAGCTATCTTTGTGTAAATTATGAACATAGTCAAACTGATTTTACTTGCCTTTCCCGCATTTCTGGTATCCATGCTGCTGATAGTCAATCCAGCAAACGCATCTAGCCTAAAATCTACATACGCTACCCAAATGATGACGGTAGTATCTACACAACAAATTACCGATCTGGCAACACCAAATTTGATTCAAACATCTAATCCGATTATTGATCAACTTGGTTGCAATTGTGCCAACTGTGTTCAGTCTAAATTTCAGTCGCTACAAGGCAAGCTGCCATCAGTCGGTTTTTGATAAAGTTAGGAGTTATGAATATTGTAGGGGCACAGCATTGCTCATTGGTGTCAACTTAAGCCTGGGCGGTTTATAACCGCCCGTTTTACTGTGCCCTTATTAATTATTAATGAGCTTTTTGTACATAGCGATCGCACCTGCGGCATTATTATTTATGTAATCAATATTAAGTAGGGACAATACCCTGCGGGAAGCCGCTTTGCGTCTACATAAATTGCCCCTACCGCATGGTCTAATTACCTAAAAATGGCTGTAAAAAACAAGTATGAAAGTACTTAGGGATTCACCTAAATACTGATAAGTCAGTGAAGTTACTGCAATCGCCATCTGTACCCAAGCTGTTAAGCTCTTGTTAAAAGAGCTAGTCCGGGGATTAGAAAACTTGCTAGAGTGAACAGAGTTAGCCTTAATGTCTAATCGCCAAAACCTATACATCTCATGGATTTTGCTAATATTGCATCCCAGCTAAACGCTGGAACGATTTTGCCAGAGGGGATTGTTATTCTCACCCTCTTGGGGGTTTTGATAGTTGATTTGATTTTGGGGCGTACATCCGCGCGCTGGATTGCATATCTAGCGATCGCAGGTTTATTTGCTTCGATTGTCGCCCTATATTTTCAATGGGACTCTCCTAATCCCATCGGTTTTACCGGCAGCTTTAACAGTGATGACCTGAGTATTGTCTTTCGCGGTATTATTGCCTTGTCTGCGATCGCCACTATACTGATGTCAATTCGCTACGTTGAGCAGAGTGGCACTGCTTTAGCCGAATTCATCGCTATTTTGCTCAGTGCTACTTTGGGAGGGATGTTTTTATCTGGGGCTAGTGAGTTGGTGATGATTTTCATCTCCCTAGAAACCCTGAGTATCTCCTCTTACTTATTGACAGGTTATACCAAGCGTGACCCCCGCTCCAACGAAGCGGCGCTGAAATACTTGTTAATTGGAGCTTCCAGTACAGCAATATTTTTGTACGGTGTATCCCTGCTGTATGGACTATCTGGAGGACAAACCGAACTTAGTGCGATCGCTAATGGCATTGCCACAGCGAAAGTGGGACAATCTTTAGGTTTAGTGATTGCCCTAGTTTTTGCGATCGCAGGTATTGGCTTCAAAATCTCCGCTGCACCCTTCCACCAGTGGACACCAGACGTTTACGAAGGCGCACCCACCCCAGTCATCGCTTTTTTATCTGTCGGTTCCAAAGCAGCTGGGTTTGCCCTAGCCATCCGCTTGCTAACAACAGCCTTCCCTCTCGTTGCTGACGAGTGGAGGTTTGTCTTCACCGCTCTAGCCGTTCTCAGCATGATCTTGGGTAACGTAGTCGCCTTAGCCCAAACCAGCATGAAACGGATGCTAGCTTATTCATCCATTGCCCAAGCCGGGTTTGTGATGATTGGCTTGATTGCTGGCACACAAGCGGGTTATGCCAGTATGGTATTTTACCTACTGGTCTACCTATTCATGAACCTGTGCGGTTTTACCTGCATCATTCTGTTCTCACTACGCACGGGAACCGACCAGATTGCCGAATACTCTGGCTTGTATCAAAAAGATCCACTCTTAACACTCGCCTTGAGTATCTCCCTGCTTTCCTTGGGTGGTATCCCACCATTAGCTGGGTTTTTCGGCAAGATTTACTTATTCTGGGCAGGTTGGCAAGCAGGACTTTATTGGTTAGTCTTGTTGGGCTTAGTTACCAGCGTCGTCTCCATCTACTACTACATTCGCGTAGTTAAAATGATGGTAGTCAAAGAACCCCATGAAATGTCCGATGCAGTGAAGAATTATCCGCAAGTGCGTTGGGATTTACCTGGGTTAAGACCTTTGCAGGTCGGTTTGGTGGTAACACTAATTGCCACTACTGTAGCAGGTATTTTGTCAAATCCCCTGTTTACATTGGCTAACAATTCCATCTCAAATACCCCATTTTTGCAAGCAACAATCAACAGTAATGTAAAAGCACAAAATCTAGTGCTTTTGCCAAAGTTAGATTCGGTTAATCAGTCTCAACCCTCAGTTGATTCTACTGCTAAGATTTAACCGAGTCTCAACCAAGCTTCGTACTCAAAGACACACCTGTTTGCTAATTAGCAGACAGGTGTTTTTCATATCAATTTAAAATAGTTAGAATTCAGAATTGATGAATAAATATACAAATTATTCTAAATTACTGATAATTTCTGACTTTTGGGTGCTGAATTCTTATATTTTTATGATACAGAGCTAACAGGTATCTTAATTACAAATTCTGCACCTTTTCCTGGAACAGAAAAACAGTTAAGTTGTCCTTTATGTTTTTCAACTATAATCTGATAGCTTATATATAGCCCTAGTCCAGTACCTTTACCCACAGATTTAGTGGTGAAAAAAGGATCAAATAGCTTTGAGAGAACTTGTTCATTTATCCCTAAACCATTATCAGCAATAGTAACCTCTATCCACTTTTGATCGATTAACTCAGTTTTTATTTGAATTTTAGGATTATTATCTGCGAGTTGTTGATTGTCAGTAGTTTGTGGATTTACGGCTGACCAATGACCATTATTAGCCAATAACTCTAGGGAATCGATTGCATTAGTAAGAATATTCATAAACACTTGGTTGAGTTGACCAGGGTAGCAAGTTACATTGGGTAATTGACTGTATTTTTTGATAACTTTGATTTCTGGGTACTCATGCCTAGCTTGCAGACGATGCTCTAAAATCATTAAAGTACTATCAATTCCTTCGTGAATATTAACTTGCTTAAATTCTGCTTCATCAAGTCTGGAAAAGTTACGTAGCGATTTAACAATTTCTTGAATGCGTTCTGTTCCCACCTTCATTGACTCGAAGAGTTTAGTTATATCTTGAATCAGAAAATCTAAGTCTATTTCTTCTACTTTTGCTTCGATTTCTGGAGGAATATTTGGACAAATTTGTTGATAAATTTGTACCAATGTTAGTAAATCCTGAGTGTATTTATAGGCGTGGTGAAGGTTCCCATAAATAAAACTCACGGGGTTATTAATTTCATGGGCAATACCAGCGACCATCTGACCTAAACTAGACATTTTCTCGGCTTGGATCAGCTGAGTTTGGGTAAGTTGTAGTTCGTTTAGTGTTTCTTGTAAATCAGTTGTGCGTTCCTGAACCCGAACTTCTAGCTCTTGATTAGCTTTCTTAAGTGCTTCCTCCGCCTGTTTACGTCTTTGTACTTCCTTTGCTAACTCATCAATTTTTTCGTTCAACAGAACAAAATTACTGCTAGCTACAACTCTATTTTCCAAGCGTAAGAGAATTAAAGCTGAAGATTCCGCAGACCAAGGTTGAATCACTGCTCCTTGACTACGACATATTAAGTTTTGTCCATCATTTTTTCGTAAAGTCAAAGAGCCAATCACCATTTCCCTGCTACTTGAACAGGCTTGCAGGTACTTTACAACATCGTTGGTAGACTCAGTTACAAGCTCAAAGAGCATTCTTCCCCGCAGTTCTTGACGACGTAACCCCAACATATCTGCGACTGGTTGATTGGTAGCTAACAACTGACCCTCTCCACTTACCAGGAGTAAAGGTTCTGGTAAAACTCTGGCAAGTTCAAGAAATTGTTCAGGAGTCATGGGGCTTCCAATTTCAGGGTTGAACTCTACTTTAGATATCTGCACTCAAGTTTATATCCTGGGGTTGGTTTAGTATTTAAGGATTTAAACAGATTCCAGTCCCCGAAAGTATTCTCGACCTTCTGCATCTTCTGCTTCTTCTGTAGGTTTTAAGTAAACAATAACTCTACATCCAGAAGCACCCTCGGCTATGGTGTCTTGCAATTCTACTTTCGCATATCCCAGGTTATTAGCTGCGATCGTCCCAAAGACGTTTGAAGTCATCATACACATAGCAGGGCGATTAAGCACTTTTTCGGCAAATGGGCAGACGCGGTTGCCAAAGACAATTTTTTCATCATTCTGCTCAATGACATAAAAATCGCCCTGGATTCGTTTTTTTAAATCAATCAAGACATCAGCCACTTGCTTACGAGAAAGGCTGGAAACTTCCAGGGCAGATTTATAATCTTGGTCAAGTTGCCTACCCATTCTTTCACCAACCACGCTAATAAATCCAGAAGCTTCTTTTAAGCCAACTACATCCTGTAAAGTGCCAGATAATTCTCTAATTAATGTACGTAAAAATATATCGCGTTCTAAAGAAAGATTAAGGGTAGCTATCGAGCGGTCAAGTGCATTACTCATAAGTTTTGAGGAAATAATCCTGGAACTACAGTTATAGAGTTCCCAAAAATACATCTAAACTAACTGCTTAATCTCTTTATTCAGAGAATTTGATGCTTGCTTTTGTTCATAAGACAATACAGTTCAGTTAAACTTCTCTTTCTTTGCATCCTTCTCTCTTGGCGTTAGCCTCTACGGTGTACACACATCTTGCTAATGAAGCCCAAAGCCTGGATTTACCCACTATAATCCCTCCTTGATAAGGGGGGATTATCCGGTTCTCCCCCTTACCAAGAGGCAGGGCTATTTCATTCGATCTCTTAGATATTTTGTCAAGAGTATGAGTCAGAAACTTGCTTAATTTGGTCATCGAAAAGCTACCACCTCAACGAGTAAATTTCAGTGCGTTGGCGAAGCCTTGCTGGAGGCATCGCGATTTTCTTGCCCAATCAGATTTTTTGGTCACCTGACTTTTTTACTTGAAACGCTTGTAAATTAGAGCCTTTTATTTCTCATAAAATTAATTTTAATAATTAATATAGTTACTATTTTAAAAAATTGGAATAGTGATTATAAATTCAGAACCTGCTCCTAACACAGAATTCACTTCTAGAGTTCCTTTATGTTTTTGGACAATTATTTGATAAGCAATTGATAATCCTAATCCTGTTCCTTTTCCTACAGGTTTAGTTGTGAATAAATGGTCAAATATTTTTTGTTGAACATCAGCTGATATTCCCACCCCATTATCTTGAATCCGAATCGAGACATGATTGTTATCTTCAGTTAGGGCAGTATGAATAGTAATTTGATTAGGATTTAGCTTAATCTCATCAAAACTCAGTCCATAATTAGACTCTTCTAAAGCATCAATAGCATTTGCCAATAGATTCATAAATACCTGATTTAGTTGTCCTGGAAAGCATTCAACTAGGGGTAATTCTTCGTAATCTTGAACTAATTCAATAGCAGGACGAATTTTATTAGCTTTCAAACGGTGCTTGAGAATCATCAGAGTGCTATTAATACCTTCATGAATATTAAACAGAACTTTTTGTTCTGTATCTGCTCTAGAGAAAGTTCGGAGACTATTGCTAATGTTGGAAATACGATCCGTGCCTTCTCTCATTGAGGAAATGAGTTTAGGTAGATCGTCGCGCACATACTCCAGATCAATTAATTGAATTGTTTCTTCAATTTCCTGAGATGCTTTAGGATAGGTTTGCTGATAGAGGTTAATGAGATGTAATAAATTCTGAATATACTCTTTAGCTGGAGTCAGATTACCTGCTATAAACCCAACTGGGTTATTAATCTCATGAGCTACATCTGCGACAAGACTTCCCAAAGTAGACATCTTATTTTGCATTATTTGAAGATTAAGAAGCATTGTTTCTAGTTCATGGCCTCTTTCTTCTAGCTTGTATTGATATTCATTTAATTCATCAATTACTTTTTTGAGCAAGAATTCTTTTTTTTTATTTGTATCTTCGAGTTTTATCCGGTCTGATTCAGAACGCTCCAATTTTTTTTGGATAATTCTATTGGCTTTTTTTAGTTCCCTAATTTCTTGTTGATAATCCAATATTTCCATCAGTTTTTACCTAGTTCCAACAATTAAAGTTACAAAAGTTTCATTATGAAATTGCGTCTGAATAGTTCGATCTATAGGAGCAATCTCTCCATAAGAATAAAATCCACAGGCAGGTAAATAGTCAGTCAGACAAAGTTTTGTGTTTTGATACTCTTCTTGTGCCCTCGTACCAAGTATTTGCCGACGAGCTACACATGAAAAAAACAAAACAGCACTTGGTTTTGCACCTGGATAATTATCTAAAGCATTCATGAATGACGCCTTCGATGCTGCCAAAATATCCTCATGATCTGCTTCTGAAATTTGAATAACTGCTTGATCGGGAATATCTCCAAAAAAGGTGATGCTACCAGATTCTTGATTATAAGCAATAGGCGCTCTTATATAAAAATTGTCTCCATTTTGATCGAACACTGCTAATGGATATTCCATTGAAGGAGGAAGCGAACCTAGATAATGATGATAAAAATCTAAAGCTGGTTTGCCATCTATTTCATAGACTATGTTCTTATCTACCTTAGTAGCTTTACTTGTTTGACCAATAGGATGCCAACCACTTGCAACAGCATGGGAAAACAATATTGTGCCGGAAAAAAGTAAAATTGGTACAGAATCACTTAATACTTCTGTTTGAAAAAATTGATATGTACTTTGGTATCTTGACTGATCGCCAGCCAAACCACCAAATATCGGTATATATTCACCAAGAGCTAGTTTTAAGCCATTTAATATAGAGATACCACTAGTTGTGAGGCTCTCTGGATGAGTTAAACATAGCTTTGGGGGTGCGGTACTTTTTGCTTTAGCTTGCTCCACAGCTTGTTGAGTTGCAGTAATTGGATCGCTTGAAACTTTTCGTCCAATTCCTGCATGTATTTCAACTTCATCTGAGCAAAACAACATCAAGGTGATTGAGTCCTGCTGAAACTCTAAGACTGAAGAAATTTCTCCATCTGTTGTTCCACCAATCAACTCAATACCAGGAAAAGCTTGATGAATTTGCTGCAAAATCAGAGCATGTTCAAAGTCAATTGCAGCAAAAATAATTCCAGCTTTTGGTATATCTCCTGCAAGAGAACTAGCACATTGCAGAATAACTTCTTCAACTGCTGATAGAGAATCTGGATCGTTACTGTGACCTACTACTGCCTTGAACATAAATTTACTTATTATGTTGATAAACGCGATTTGCTCTGATTTTTAAATGGGAAGCCTGATGATAAATTCTGAACCTTTTCCTAGTACTGAATTTACCTCTAGAGTTCCGCCATGTTTTTCGACAACAATTTGACGGGCAATTGACAGTCCTAATCCTGTACCTTGACCCACAGGCTTGGTAGTAAATAAATGGTCAAAGATTTTTTGCTGAATATCAGCCGACATTCCCACGCCATTATCTTTAATCCGAATCAAGATATGATTTTTATCTTCAGTGAGTAGAGTCTGAATGAAAACTTGATTAGGATCTGCTTCAATGTCAAGATAAGTACGTCCTATATTAGATTCCTCTAAAGCATCAATAGCATTAGCTAACAAATTCATAAATACCTGATTTAGTTGTCCGATAAAGCATTCTAAGTCTGGCAATTTATCGTAGTCTTTAATTACTTGAATATCAGGACGATCCTCGGATGCTTTTAAGCGGTGTTTGAGAATCATGATAGTGCTATCTATGCCATCATGAATGTTGCAAGAAACTTTGCGATCGCTATCTGCTCGAGAAAAGGTTCTCAGACTAGTACTAATGTTGCGAATGCGCTGAACACCCTCTTTCATTGAAGAAATTAAATTCGGTAGATCGGAAAGCATATACTGCAAATCTATTGCTGTAATTTCCTCTTGAATTTCTAGAACCGGATTAGGATAGTGCTTTTGATAGAGATCAATCAGGTTAACCATGTCTTGAAAATATACTGAAGCGTGTCCGAGATTGCCATGAATGAAACCAACTGGATTATTAATTTCATGTGCAACTCCTGCTACTAATTGACCAAGAGCAGACATTTTTTCTGTCTGTACAAGCTGGAGTTGAGACTCTTGTAGGTCTTTTAATGCCCTGGATAAGGCTGCTGTTCTTTCTACAACTCGTTTTTCTAAAGTTTTTGTGAGATTTCGTAATTGAAGATGGGTTTTAATTCTAGCTAATAATTCTTCTTCATGAAAAGGTTTAGTAATGTAGTCAACTGCCCCGATATTTAGACCCTTGACCTTACTATCAGTATCAGAATTAGCCGTCATAAAAATTACAGGTATATCACAAGTAGCTGAATTTTCTTTCAGCATTTTACATGTTTCAAATCCATCTATTCGTGGCATCATTACATCTAACAAAATTAGGTCAGGTAGTGTATCTTCAACAATTTGAATTGCCCTCTTACCATCATGTTCTGTAATTACTTTAAAGCCAAAATTAGTTAATATATTAAAGACAATTTCTAAATTTGTAGTAGTATCATCAACTACTAAAATTAAATTATCTTCTGGTTCATCAAGTATTTTCATATCTGGCTTTTCATTCATGTATTTAAATTGATTTAACTCCTTGTTAGTTATTCACTATTCGTCTGGCGATCGCAGCTAAGTCACCTCTATTTTATTGTCGGACTAACTAACAATTTTCTAGTCTGACAATCTTATAGTTCCCAAAAATTCTGACAACAGCAACATTCTCACACTAAATTGCCCATAGCTTATAGCTGGGGTGATCGCTACAGTATGGACATTCAGCACCAATCTTTACTTTCGCCGGAGTTTAAGATTCTCTTTCATGAAAGAGAACGCTCTGAAATTAGTCATTATTACCCTTGTCTTTTTACAAAAAGAGCGCTACTTGAAATAATATTTTTGCTCTCATAAGTTAACTTTTTCAGTTAGTCAACAGCATTTATCATGAACGAATATACACAGAGATAGCTATTTTTATTAAAGAAATATAATTCCAGATAATTACGGTTATTTTTTAATAAGAAATATTTAACAATGTTGAGATAGGTTTTAAAAGTTCATATAGACTTACATAGTACTAATGGTGGCGTAAATATAACTTACACACTTTAGAAATATGGGATCGATGTGAATTTTTGCAAAAGTTTTCTCAAAGACTTCTAACAGTATATTGAGCAATTATCTTTGTTCTACTGTGATGATTTTTTTGGTACTTTAAACTAATTCATTTTTTATGAATCAATTAGCTTACCCTGATTTATACTGCCCATTTCCATCCCACATCAATAAACATATTGATGTTCTAGAAAGGCACGCTCTTGAATGGGTACTTCGCTTCAATCTACTGGCCAATAAATCATCTTATCAGCGTTTTTGCAAATCAAAATTTTTCTTCCTAGCGGCAAGTGCCTATCCCAACTGCCAGCTTGAAGAATTGAAAATTGCAAATGATTGGTTGAGTTGGGCGTTTATTTGGGATGACCAGTGTGATTTATCAAATTTAGGAAGACAACCTGATATTCTCAAAGATTTTCATAAGAGATTTTTGGAAATATTGAACGGTGCAGAACTCACGAGTAAGGATATACCACTTGCTTATGCATTAAGTGATTTACGACAACGGATACTTCAAAGAGGTAGTCAAGAATGGTTTCATTACTTTGTTGCTCGCTATGAAGGCTATTTCGATGGCTGTGTTCAAGAAGCAGTTAACCGCGCACAGGAAATTACACCCGATGTTGACAGTTATATGCTTATACGTAGGTTAACTTTAGGTGGATATGTTTTCCTTGCATTGATGGAATTTTGCAATTATTTAATAATTCCTGATTCTCTCCGAAATCATGAGGTGATGAAAGAATTAAAAGCGATGACAATTAATATTCTTGCTTGGTGTAATGATATTTTCTCCGTACATAGAGAAATGTCAAGTGGCGATGTTCATAATTTAGCATTGTTAATTTATTATCAACAAAATATTTCTTTAGAACAAGCAATTTTCATAGTTAGCGAAATGCACGATCAAGAAGTACATCGCTTGAAAGAGTTTGAATCATCTCTTCCATCTTTTGGAGAGGAATTAGATGCAGAACTTGCCAAATATATATCAGGACTACATAGCTGGATATCTGCCAATCTGAATTGGTATTCTCACTCTGGTCGCTATCAAACTATAGACAGCTTGGAGTTAAATCAATAAATTCTCACTCTATCTTTATAAGGGAATAGGATACCTGTTAGGTATCCTATTTTGCTGAAAGCTCATTATAGATGAACCCATATTATTTTGTTAAGGGTTTATCCTCGCTAATACAATTTTTCGATTTTGGTTTGAACTGAAAATTCATATGCAACTACCTAATCCTCTCAAAACCCCTTCTTTGCTACAAAAGCTTCAGTGGATTACTGACCCTGTGAGCTACATGGAAAACGCAGCTCAACAATATCCCGACATTTTTACTGGTAGGATAATTGCCTTTGGCGATACTGTAGTATTTGTAAATCATCCTCAGGGAATCCAAGAAATTTTAACGAATGATAGAAAGAAATTTGTCGCTGCCGGTGAACTCAATAAAATTACTGAACCCTGGCTAGGAAAAAATTCAGTTCTCATACTTGATGGCAGTCGTCATAAACAACAACGACAATTGATAATGCCTTCTTTTCATGGAGAGCGAATGCAAAGCTATGGCCAACAAATCCGTAATATTACCGAAAATGCCTTTAGTCAGTTACTACTAAATCAGCCCTTTTTGGCTCGTAATATAACACAAGAAATATCTCTACAAGTTATGTTACAGATTGTCTTAGGGTTGTATGGGGGAGAAAGATTTCAAAAACTTAAGCATTCACTACCATTGCTGTTAAATCTCTCTCATTCACCTATCACTTCTAGTTTTTTCTTGCTCCCATTCTTGCAACAGGATTTAGGAGCTTGGAGTCCTTGGGGAAAATTTCTGCGCGATCGCGAGACAACCGATCAATTGTTCTACGCCGAAATTGCTGAACGCCGACAACAACCTAATTCAGAATGTGTCGATATCCTTTCCTTGCTGATCTTAGCTCAAGATGAAACTGGTCAATTTATGACAGATCATGAATTGCGCGATCAGCTAATGACCCTAATAATTGGCGCTTATGAAACTACGGCATCTGTAATAGCTTCGGGATTGTATTGGATTCACCAAAAGCCTCTAGTCCGTGAAAAACTGCTCCAAGAAGTGGACACTCTCGGTGATTCCCCAGACCCTATGAGCATTTATCGACTACCATATCTTACGGCTGTCTGTAATGAAATCTTGCGAGTTAGCCCTGTTTTACCGTTCTGTTTCCCAAGGGTAGTACAAGAACCCGTTAAACTCTTGGGACATTCTTTAGAGCCTGGAACAGTATTGCTTCCTAGTATTTATCTTACTCATCAACGTGAAGACTTATATCCCCAACCTAAGGAGTTTCGACCAGAACGTTTTCTAGAACGTCAATTTTCTCCTTATGAATTTCTGCCTTTTGGTGGTGGTGTCCGTCGTTGTATTGGTGAGGCTTTGGGTTTGTTTCAAATGAAATTAGTACTGGCAACCATCTTATCACGCTATCAGTTAGCAGTAGTTAATCAGCAACCTGAGCGGCCTCAGCGTCGAGGTTTTACCCTGGCATCTGCAAGTGGAGTCAAGATGGTAATTACAGGACGACGACGTGAGGCTCAAGAGCCTTTAGTGAATAAACTCATCGGCATTTAAGTTAGGGAACTCCAAGAAATAAATTATCCAATATTGTGGGGTGGGCAACATGAGCGCCCAGTCCATAGGGCGGGCGAAACACGCACCCCACAAGAAGTAATTGGATATTTTTTTTTGGAAGTCCCTTACATAATCAGGGCGGACAAATAAGGTTGCCATAGTCCAATACGGTTCAGCTAAGGGCTAATTGTACAAAATTGTGGGTTTTTAAGACGCGATAAATAGCCGTCTCTACAAGTGTTTTGGTCTTATCTGAACTGTATTGTGCCATAGTCTAGATATCTGGTTGTTGCATCGGTATCTCAATCACGAACTCAGTCCCCTTTCCTAATGTGGAATCACAGGTTAAACTACCCCTGTGTTTGTCCACAATAATCTGATAGCTGATTGACAACCCTAACCCCGTACCACTTCCTACCGACTTGGTAGTAAAAAATGGGTCAAATATTTTTTGCTGCACCGCTTTTGTCATACCAGAACCATTATCGGCAATCCGAATTATCGCTGTATTAGAATCTGTTCGTTCAGTAAAGATGTGAATTTGTCCTACCATATCAAAAACTGCTGATGCTTCTATGTCCTTTGTGATTTGTTCTTTATTATTTACCAGTGATGGATCACCAATGACAAATGACTCTTCTAAAGCATCAATCGCATTACTCAGGATATTCATGAAAACCTGATTTAGTTGACCAGGGTAACACATAATCTCCGGTAATTTTCCGTATTCTTTGATGACTTGAATTTCAGTAAGATTGTGTTTTTCTTGAATTCGGTGTTGTAAAATCATTAAGGTACTGTCTATTCCCTCATGAATATCTACAGGCTTCATCTCAGATTCATCTAGACGAGAAAAATTGCGTAAGCTCAAAACAATATTGCGGATACGCGAACTCCCAATTTTCATTGAATCTAGAATCTTTAGTAAGTCTTCTGTGAGGAAATCTATATCAATTTCCTCAGATTTTTCCTCAACTAAAGGCGAAGGATGAGGATATTCTTGCTGATAAAGAACTACCAAATCCAGCAAGTCTTTGACATACTCACTAGCATGATTAATATTGCCATGAATAAAGTTAATAGGGTTATTGATTTCATGGGCAACTCCTGCTACCATTTGTCCCAAAGAAGACATTTTTTCACTTTGAATCAATTGGATTTGGGTACGTTGTAATTCTTGTAGAGTTTGTTGTAGAGAGTAATTTTTATCGTTGAGTTCCTGCGTTCTCTCCTGGACTTTCTCTTCTAGAGTATGGTTGTATTCTTCCAAACTTTCTTTAGCTTGTGCCAAATTTTTGTAGAGGATAGCATTCTCTAGGGATATTGCTGCTTGAGTGGTGAGGAGTTTGAGTACTTCTACGCGATCGCGTGTAAATGCTCCTGTCGTCAAATTATTTTCTAGATAAATAATCCCAATCAATTTACCTTGATTTAGAAGAGGTATAGCCAACAAACTCTTAGGTTCTTCACTCAGAATATAGCTATCACCTGCTAAAAAGGAAACAGTCGTTGCATCATCAATCACCAAAATTTCTCTGGAGCGTTTAACGTAGTTAATCAAAGTAATGGGAACATCATAACTTGACTCCAAAGAAATTGATGGAAACTCTGTGTAGGTATGGTCAAAATTTGAACTTGAACAAACCGTTGTAACAGTTAATGCTAAGTTATCACCTTCACTTAAAATTAAAGCGCATTTAGAAGCTCCTGCATTCTCCATCACAACTTCCATCAAAGTCGAAAGTAGTCGCTCAAGCTCGATTTCGCTAGAGAGTGCTTGAGATGCTTTAATGAATGCGGCTAAATCCAGAGAATCAGAAATACTTGTCTTCGAGGCAATAACAGTTTGTTGATTACTCAGGGTAGATAAAGATGATATGGATGTGTTGTAGAAAGAAGTGCTTTCCTCGCTGGAATGGATACTCAGTTTTTCTTGCTGAAATATAGGAGCCAGTAATTGGGGATAGCGTTTTGCCAAATCGTCAACTTTGGCTAACGCTCCCCAGCGAACATAGCTATAGTAAGCATCTGTTAGATAGGTTTGGGCAATCTTATGTTTACCCCATTCTAAATAAAACTTGGCGGTAAGTTCTTGAGCGAGGGCTTCTTCATTAACATACTCATTTTCTTTGGCAAGGAAGATGGCGCGATCGTAAAATTCCATTGCTTCAAGATATTGACCACCAATCCGATAGCGTTCAGCCTCTACAAGATAATATTTGTGTAAATAATTCATTGGGGCATGATGTGCCCAATGATCCATTTTTTCTTGATTGGCTTGAACCCGATCGAGAATAGATTTTTGCTCAGATTCGGATACCTCAAAATACACAGCTAAACCTGCTAAAGAATCATAAAAATGGAAAACTGGAACAACTAGATGTCCTATTGCAGTATCTAAATACTTTTTCGCTAGTGTGGCATTTTCAACTGCCTGATGAAATTCTTGAAATAGATAACAGAGATGAAGTTTTTTGACATAGAGATATAGGAGTCCAAGTCCATCTTTAGTTTCCAAATGGATCGGCAGCATTTTATCTTCGTTATAAACCTCACCAATTAAATAATAGGAATTTTCTGCACACCCTAGTAGATTCAATACGCTCTGCCGATAAATATTACTCCATTGGAATACTGTTTTTTGCTTGAGTTGTCTGATGGCATTATTATAATTTGCCATTTCTTGTTCTAACTCTGAAAGTTCTCTACCGATAAAATATGAGCAGTAAGAATAAATGTGTAGAGAATAAGCTGCATACTCTAAATCTCCTGTTTCAATACCGATAGAATAAGCTTGCAACAAAGGTTTTAATATTTCCTTGGCGTGTTCCTTACAAGGTCTAAGAAGTGAAAGAAAAGATCCAAGAACTTTCGCGCTAATTTCTTTAATTTGTAACCTAGATAAAAGATTTACAGCTAGTTTACCAAATTTATAACCGGACTCAATATCTCCCACTAGCGCACACAGTATTATTCCATAATTAACATAGGCAAAGGCAGACAATGGTGCGTTACCATATTGTAGAGATAAGTTGATTTGTTTAACAATAATCAGTGGGAATAATTCAGGAATAGCTTGATAGGTCAAACTATGAATACTCGATAAAATATTCATAACTGCTAGTGTTTTAGCTTCTGTCATTTCTGGCAGGTTAATTAAATCTTCAATATCCCTACCAGCCAGATTTGATGCTATTTCTGCCATTACTAGTTGAACATCAGATTGGCTTGGATGTTCAGGAAACTCTACTCCCAAAAGCTGCAAAAAGGCTAGTGCAGTATTAATTCCTTTGAGTGCTTGGTTCTGTGCCCCAGATGCTTTAATTTTTACCTCGTAAGCTTTAACTTTATCTACAAGAGTTTTCCCTTGTAGCAACACTATCTCTGCTAATTGCTCGGTTTGCTCAAAGTCGCCGTCCAAGTACGCGGCCTCTGCCGCTGTCTCATACAAAGCTAGGATTAGCTCATATTTCATCTCCCAACTATTATCTGCTAGCAATTGAATACCAGTAGTTAAATACTTAACAGCAGCGGGATAAGCTGTTGATGCTAAGGCTTTACGTCCAGCAATCAGATTCATCTGGGCTAGTTCATCTCGTTTAGCTTGAGGGGAGATAAATTCCACTGCAATATTAAACTGATTGACAAGCTCAAAAATCTTTTCTTCCTTTTCGGTAACTGGAATATTGTTCAATAACAGTAGTCCAATTTTTAAGTGAATTGGCTTTTTTTGTTCTTCAGGAATTAAAGAATAAGCAGCTTGCTGCACCCGGTCATGTACGAATTTATATTTAGGTAGCTGTAAATTAGAAATTGAAAATTGTGTAGATTCTATTCCATGAGTAATAAATTCATTAGCATCATCTTTTGAAAATATGTTGTAATTTTCAGTCTGTGGTAAAACTAATCCATCAAGTAATGCTTGCCACAAGTCTGATGCTGTATCTACTACAGATTTTTCATTGACGATCGCTAGAGTTTTTAAGTCAAATTGATTACCAATACAGGCAGCAAATTTTAGAACTTTTTGGGTCTGTATTGGCAATTTTTCTATTTGCAGAGCGATAAATTCTACGACATCACCTGTGAGAGCTAATTCTTTGACTTTTAAAATATCATACTGCCAATGACTAACATCAAGATTTAAGAAAATTAGCCCATCATCCTGTAAAGCTTTGAGAAATTGAACAGAAAAGAAGGGGTTACCTTTAGTTTTGGCAAACACCATCTGGGTGAGAGGAACCGCAGCGACTTCAGGACAATGAAGGGTATCAGCAATGAGATGATTTAAATCACCCTGATTTAAAGGTGCTAGGGTAATTGTATTAATATTTACTGCTGCTTGTTCAATCTCCTGTAATGTTAAATAAAGCGGATGTGCCTTGGAAACTTCATTGTCTCGATAGGAACCAATTAACAATAAACCACCCTGATTTTCATCCAATTGTTCTGTCTCTTCCGATAGAGAAGACAACGTACTTCCACACATTAATAACTGGATTAATTTTAGAGAAGCTGTATCTGCCCATTGCAAGTCATCGAGAAAGATAACTAGAGGGCGTTCTTTCCCTGTGAAGATTTGGATGAATTTTTGAAACAATAAATTGAATCGATTTTGAGTAGCACTGCCAGAGAGTTCTCTAACTGGAGGCTGCTTGCCAATAATCTGTTCAAGTTCAGGAATTACATCAATAATCACCTGAGTTTGTGTACCCAATTCTCGCAGAATTTTGGCTTTCCATTGTTGAATTTGGGTATCACTTTCTGAGAGGAGTTGCTCGATTAAGTCCCGAAAAGCTTGTACCAATCCTGATAAGGGAATATCGCGTTGAAACTGGTCAAATTTTCCTTTGATGAAGTAACTACGCTGCCGCACAATAGGTTTATGGACTTCATTGACCACAGCAGTTTTGCCAATGCCAGAGAAACCCGCAACTAATATCATTTCTGTAGCCCCAGTTGTTACGCGCTTAAAAGCCGCAAGTAGGGTTTCAACTTCACTTTGGCGACCGTAGAGTTTTTCGGGGATTACGAAACGATCTGAGATGTCTCTCACGCCTAGTTCAAAGGGTGCAATATTTCCTGTTTCTTGCCACTGGCTTTGGCACACCTCTAAGTCATGCTTTAATCCCAAAGCACTCTGATAGCGGTCTTCGGCATTTTTTGCCATCAGCTTGCTGATGATCTCAGACAAAATTGGCGGAATATTAGAGTTAACCCGACTGGCTTTTAGGGGTTGTTTGGCAATGTGAGAGTAAACTAACTCCGTTGGATCTTTGCTGGTGAAGGGTAACTGTCCGGTGAGGAGTTGAAAGAAGGTGACACCAAGGGAATAAAAATCAGTACGGTAGTCGATACCTCTGTTCATTCTGCCGGTTTGTTCTGGGGAAATATAAGCCAGAGTGCCTTCTAAGATGTTGGTATTGGTGAGAAATTGAACTTCTCTTGGTAGGAGGGTGGCAATACTAAAGTCGATGAGTTTTATTTCATCTGTGGTAGGGTTTATGAGGATGTTGGCAGGCTTGATGTCTTTGTGAATAATGCGATCGCGATGTAGTCTTTCAAGGGTAGAAGCAATTTTAATCGCAATGGGGAAAAACTCGTTGAGAGAAAGCCAGTTTTCCTTCTTCCCCTTGTCCTCCAGTCGCCAGTCTTGGAGGGGAATGCCGCCAAAATCTTCCATCACTAAGACGTAGCTGTTACGGTAGTTTTCTAAACTATAGGTTTTGACTATGCCAGGAATATCAAGGTTTTTGGTGATGATATATTGATTTCGGAATTGGGCGATTTCCGCAAAGGTAGGATATTCATTCCGCATCAATTTGAGAACGACTGATTTTTTATCTTCTTCTCTGATGCCCCGATAAACTAAGGTTTTACTGCCTGAGTAGATTTGCTCGGTAATTCGATAGCCAGGAAAGGAATATAATGTATCTAATAGTACTAACATTGCGGACTATGCACATAATTATTGTTTCTATGGCTTATTATTCCCGTGCGAAGACTATCCTCATCATGAAATAGGATTTTTTTGTTTAATTTGTATTAGGAAATATAATTTTTTACTAAATATTTAAATCTTAAAAGCGTTTCCTTATCTATTTAAATACCAATACGCTTGGGTTAAGGGCTACTGGCAACAATTTTGGGCTTTCGAGACGCGATAAATCGCCGTCTCTACAAGTGTTTTGTTGCTCATTCTGAACTGTATTGAGTTAAATACATATAAAAATCTCACCCCAATCCCTCTTTGTGAGCAAAGGGGAGATAAAGCATAGCTTTATCGGGGTGAGGTTAAACTGGATCTCAGTAGATAATTATGACTTATCAACATCAACATAAGTATTTTTGAACTAACTATTTTTACCCGCTTTGAATCGGACACCTGTTATTAGAGACGGTGTATTTTTAGCTGCGATAATAATAACGAGCGCAAATACTACTTGATTTTTTGTTTAATAAAAGTCACAACCTGAGTTAGCTGTTTTTTCAAACCATCAATTTCTGCCTGCATTTTGGCAATTTTCTCGTTCAACGCATTAATTTCTACGTCGGAGACTCCTCCAGAACTAGGGGTTACTACTGCAACATTGGCGATGCTAGGGGCTGCTACTGTAGCAGTTGCAACCTCTAGTGTTGCAACTGTGCCATTTTTAACGGCCGCAGCTGCTCCCACTGCTACTAGTTCTGGGCGTGGCTGTTTCGCCTTGGTCATAGCTAACTTAATTGCGCTAATTAGTTGCTTTTGATCAAAAGGTTTGCCCAGAAATTCAAAGTATTCAAAGGGTTCTGTGATTTTTTCAGTCACCTCTTCCTTGCGACCAGACATGATCACCAAAGGAATTTTCCTTAACTCCGGATCGGCTTGAACTTTCTGAAAAACCTCCCAACCACTCATTTTAGGCAACAGGAAATCCAGCATAATTAGGCTGAGTTTTTCCTGAAGAATGAAATTTAATCCTTCCACACCGTCTTTTGCTTCCAGTACCTCAAAATTGCCCGGAGGCAACATTTCTCGTACTTTTACCCTGACAACTGTAGTGTCATCGATAACTAAAATCTTGTTGCTTGCCACGACTGTTTGCTCTAACAGAAACTATAAGTGTAAATAGCGGCTTTGCCGATTGCCCTTGAGAATCCTCCCACTATATACAAAATTTCTAGCAATTGGGGGATAGTATATTTCGGTATAAATGACATTGTGAGGGGTGTTTTGCAAAACTTTTGCTCGCGCTCTTTTCAATTTGTGTCATGGTGATATTTAACCGATAGACCACTACATCTATATCCGCATCTTGCTTAGATGTCTATGATTGCGTCACAACAAGCCGAACTAAAGTCTGAAATTACGGCAATGCCTAGCTGGTTACGTCGCTCGATTGGCAAAGCCAGTGAAATCTCTACCGTACAACGCATTATTAAGCAGCGCCAAATTCACACGATTTGTGAAGAAGGACGCTGCCCTAACCGTGGAGAGTGCTACGCCCAAAAAACTGCAACTTTCTTGCTAATGGGGCCTACCTGCACACGCTCTTGTGCTTTCTGTCAAGTAGATAAAGGTCATGCACCAATGCCTCTTGATTTAGAGGAACCTGAAAAGGTCGCCCAGGCGGTGCAGCTTTTGGGATTGCGTTATGTGGTGCTGACTTCTGTAGCCCGTGATGACTTGCCCGATCAGGGTGCAGGGCATTTTGTGAAGACGATCGCGACTATCCGCCAATTGAACCCAGAGACTCAAATTGAAGTGCTGACCCCAGATTTTTGGGGTGGTGCTGGTATTGGGGAATCAGGTCAACGTCAGCGGATAGAGATGATTGTGAAAGCCAAACCAGCTTGTTTCAATCACAATATTGAGACAGTGCGGCGGTTAACAGGGCCAGTGCGCCGGGGAGCCAAGTACGATCGCTCCCTGTTAGTGCTGGCTATGGTCAAAGAAATTGATTCGACCATTCCCACCAAATCAGGTTTGATGCTGGGACACGGAGAAACACTTGATGAAGTCATTGAAGCAATGACTGATTTAAGGGCTGTCGGGTGCGATCGCTTGACTATTGGTCAGTATATGCGTCCTTCCCTAGAACATTTGCCAGTCCAAAAATATTGGACTCCAGAGGAATTCGATCAACTCGGCAGATTAGCATGGGAAATGGGATTCAACCATGTTCGTTCTGGGCCTCTGGTTCGCAGTTCCTATCATGCTGGAGAAGAGGGAGCAGGGGAAGCAGGGGAGCAGGGGGCAGGGGGCAGGGGTTAAGGGGGAGAATAAAATAATTACCTCTTTCCCCTCTTTCCCCTCTTCTCCCTGCTCCCTGCCCCTCTGCCTCTTCCCAATTCCCAACTTCACACAAATATTCTTAAAGAATTTGAGTATTTGGTACGCCAGTTTGGTATTTCTTAAAAAGTCCTGACATTAGGAGAATTGAATTATGACTGCTAAAACTAAGATTTCCCCAGTTGCCGACAGTGGAGCTAAACCTCCCTACGCTTATCGCACAGGCTGGGCACTGTTCTTGTTAGCTATCAATTTCCTGGTAGCAGCCTACTATTTCCACATTATTGAGTAATTAGAAGTGGAATGGTGCTGCTCAAATCGTTCCTTTGAATAAACCTTTGGGGCGAATGAGCAGCACCAAAATCATAATCAACAGGGCTACGCCCTGTTTGTACTGTGAACCCAGCCAAGGAGTGCTAATTTCCTGGACGATGCCAATGATAAAAGCTGCTGCGATCGCACCGTAAGGGTTACCAATGCCACCAAGTATTACTGAGGCAAACAATGGTAAGATTAGGAACCATCCCATATTTGGACGCACGGCTGTAATTAACCCATACATACTGCCACCCAATGACGTAAGCGTGCCAGTAATTACCCAAGTCCAAAAAATTACTCGGTCAACATTAATACCTGAAACTCTGGCTAAGTCCAGATCGTCGGCAACTGCTCGCATCGCTTTACCAATTTTGGTATTTTGCAGCAGGTAATGTAGCGCCAAGATTGCTAGCACCGCCAACCCCAATACCAATAATTGATTTTGCGGCACCTTTAAACCCAAAATATCTAAAGCTGGCGTCACAGGTAAATCATAATTTTGGTTCTTGCCACCCCAAATCAAAATAATCCCATTGCGAAGAAATAAGGCAAGTCCGATAGAAATAATAATCAGCGTCGTGGAAGTAGCACGGATAGCGCGCATCCTTGACCACAGTAACTTTTCCGATAACAGCATTGCTGCAACTGTTCCCGCTGCTGCCAAAATCATCGACAGCCAAATATTAACTCCAATGGTGTTTATCAGCCAGGTGAGATATGCTCCTAAAGTGAGAAAGTCACCGTGAGCAAAATTTGATAGTCGTAAAATTCCATAAGTAAGAGTCAGTCCGACTGCGGCTAGCGCAATAATGCTCCCCACCGCAATCCCATTAACCATTAGTTGGGCGAATTGTGTATCCATAAGTCTCAAGTTGCTTTTAAAAAATTTTAGGTTAATGGTTCATAAAATAATTTTTTTGTCTAGCTGCTAAATTCGGCATCATAAGCTATGGTTTATAACAACATAAGTTATGGTTTATAAATAAAAAAGAATTCTCGGCTAATATGCATAAAATCCTATTCGGATTTTTATGCAAAGCTAAATTTGTTCAGCGGTCTAGTTGACCATGCAGCAGTACTCAAGCTTACCAGACCAGAACTCACTGATAGATGCAACGCCAAAACTTTTGACAACAATTGAGCAACTTCGCGCACAACTGTGGTTGGAGAGCAGCTTAAACCAGTTGCAAAGTCGCCTTAATGATTGCCTGCTTTCTGCTTGTAACACTGTCCCACAGGCAGGAGCCGCACAAGCAGAAATTTTCCAAGCTGTGGTTAACGAAATTAACAGTGCTGTTCACAGCAGTAATTTGGCACTTACAGATTGTGCCGTAGGCATCGCGTTGTTTCAACCACAAGAAACCGTTGCCACAGTTTGCTATGTTTCTCGTTCTCCATCCCCAAACTCACAACCTTTATTTGTAGAAGTGCTGACAGCAGAAAAAAAGCTGCTGTTGAGATTGCAAGAAGTCATAAAACTTGAAGATTTGCAACAGCTTGAGCATCAACAACCACAGAGCGCTTGGCGGTTAGCTGATGATTCTGGTAACGTCATGGGCTGGCTGATTATCGCCACAGCTTCCCTAAGCTCTGATCGTGAATCGCCGATCAAATCACAAGCTCAACTCAGATCGCAATTGATGGCAAGGTCTGCCAAATACTGTACTACAGCTTTGGTACAACTTAGACATATCCTGTCTTGGTCGCAACGGTATCAACAGTTAAGCAACTCTAATCAAGAATTGGAGCGCACTAATCAACTCAAAAATCAGTTTTTGGCAAACACCAGCCACGAAATTCGCACACCACTTAGTTCTATTATTGGGTTTACCCACCTGCTTTTAGCACCAGGGTACGAACCAACTAAAGAACGCCAGCAAGAGTATTTAAATATCATTCAGTCTAGCGGCAAGCACTTGCTAGCTCTGATCAATGATATTTTGGATCTCTCTAAAATTGAAGCAAATCAGCTAGAAGTACAGTGGGAAATAATAGATGTGCCACTGCTGTGTAGCAATGTTTTGGCACTAGTGAAAGAGAAAGCCGCTAATAAGGGTTTGAAACTGTGCTTAGAACTTGAACCCGATATTACAACCTTAGTAGCCGACCCCTTACGACTCAAGCAAATGCTGTTGAATTTAATCTTCAACGCTCTAAAGTTTACCAGTGAAGGAAGTGTTGGCTTACGAGTTGCTCCTAAAGGTGTATTTGTGCATTTTACTGTGTGGGATACTGGCAGTGGCATTTCCCAAGAAGACCAAGTTCAACTGTTTGAACCCTATTTCCAAATTGCCAAGGCTGTAGCAGGTGGTGTTGAAGGTACTGGTTTGGGTTTAGCAGTGACTCAGAAACTTGCCAAAATTCACGGTGGTTCTGTGAAAGTGGAATCTGAAGTAAATCGCGGCTCGCGTTTTACCCTGGTACTTCCCTTTAAGCAAGAAATAGGAGCGCGGGGAGATGAGGCGGATGAGGAAACAAAATTTTCTTCATTTCCTCTGCATTTTACACCTAGTTCCTCTGTAGAGATTTTGTTGGTAGAAAATGATTTACCAAATGCTGATTTGATGCAAATTTATCTACGTAAATTGGGATATCAGGTGACTTGGGTTAAGAATGCTGCTGAGATGTGGGAAACTCTAACTGTGTTAGAGCCAGCGGTGATTTTAATGGATGTTTGTCTAACAGATGCAAATGGTCTTAACTTGGTACAACAACTGCGAGAACATCCGCAATATCGGACGATTCCGGTAATTGTTCAAACAGCAATGGCGATGAAAGGCGATCGCGAAACTTGTCTAGCCGCTGGAGTAAATGACTATATTTCTAAACCGATTGATTTACCACTTTTAGCCAGTCTGGTAGCCAAGTACAGCAAAGCACCAACTTCGCTGGGTGGGGAGTAGGGATTAAGAATTCAAAATTCAAAATTCAAAATTAAAGAACTTTTACCTTCTCCTGCCTCCGCCCAATGCCCAATGCCCCAGCCCCATGCCCCATAACTAATGACTACAATAGAAATTGTTGGGTGCTATAGGGTTTTGGCAGGATTGGGAAATGATGCTGACAGAAAAATTTGAGCAATTAAGAGCCTTATTTACAGAAATGGAGCAGGCGTTGATTGCCTACTCTGGGGGTGTTGATAGCACTTTGGTTGCCAAAATTGCCTATGATGTGTTGGGCGATCGCGCTTTGGCTGTCACGGCTGTTTCTCCTTCACTATTACCAGAAGAGTTGGAAGACGCGAAAATTCAAGCTGCAACAATTGGGATTCCTCATAAAATCGTCCAGACTCACGAGATGGAAAATCCCAATTACACTTCTAACCCTGTTAATCGCTGTTATTTTTGCAAAAGTGAGTTGCACGACACTCTCAAACCTTTAGCTTTAGAGTTGGGTTATCCTTATGTCGTGGATGGGGTAAATGCCGATGATTTGCATGATTATCGTCCAGGAATTCAGGCGGCTAAGGAAAGAGGGGCGCGATCGCCTTTAGCAGAAATTGGTGTCACGAAATTAGAAGTTCGCCAACTTTCGCAACAACTCGGTTTACCTTGGTGGGATAAACCTGCTCAACCTTGCCTCAGTTCCCGGTTTCCTTACGGTGAAGAGATCACTGTCGCTAAGTTGCAACGAGTCGGTAGAGGAGAAATTTATCTCCGAAAACTAGGTTGGCAGAATTTGCGCGTGCGATCGGAAGGAGATACAGCACGTATTGAATTACCACCCGAACAAATTAAAGAGTTTGTGTTAACTAACGATTTACAAACATTAGTTTCGGCATTTCAAGATTTTGGGTTTATCTATGTAACCTTAGATTTAGAAGGTTATCGTAGCGGTAAGTTGAATCAGGTTTTAAATCGGGAAGCCTTGGGCGTTAAAGTATAAAATTTTGGTTGTATAAAAATAGAATTTATTTACCTTCTAGAGAAACTAGAAAGCAACCGTTAATCCTCCAGATACGATCGAGCTGTTTTTCCATAAAATATAAAGCCCTTAAGGGAACTCCATCAGGAGCAAGTAGCAGCACTGGTTGAGTTATGCTTCCGTGGATGGTTGTTATTTTCTCAAAAAAGACAGAACGAGGGCGATATACTGCTGGGTAGCTTGTTTTTACCATAAGCATAAAATTTTCTGGGGTTCCGAATTGCGTCTGAATTGCCGGACTAGCGAAGGTAAAAGCGCCTTGAGCGTCATCTTTTTTAAAAGCTGCCAATTGGTATTCAATTACAGAACGTATGTTGATAGCATCGGTATCAGTAACTTCCATAAATTTAAAAATTGCGTAGGCGCAGTCCGTCGTAGATATCGCTCCAATATCGGCAAAGCGATCGCTCAATTCTGACGCTGAGTGAGCTTGTATTCTATCTGCTGTAGTGCCGTTCGCCACACGTCATATCCCTCTTGAGACAAGTGCAACCCATCTGTGGTCAACTCTGGGCGCAAATTGCCTTCCATATCTGTAAACGAGCTATAAATATTTAGATAATTAGCGCCTTCTTGTTTGGCAATCACGGTTAGTTGGATGTTGATGTGACGAATGCGGCTATTGGAAATTTTTGGTAGACGAGTAGGTAAAATTGATTGGACAATAATTTGAGCTTGGGGGTGAGCCTGTCGTAAATGCCTGACAATCCGGCGATAATTACGCAAAATTGTTTCATCACTAGCACCTTTTCGTAAGTCGTTAATCCCAGCCATGATGTAAATTACATCTGGTCGTGTTGCCGAAAATGCCCCCAATCTTTTTAAAACGCCACTAGAGGTATCTCCAGATATGCCTTGATTCAGCCACAATTTACCAGCAGGCAGTTTTTCTCTCGGAAACCACATGCTCAAAGAATCACCAACTAAGATACTTAGATGATTTGGGCCTTGACCTTGAGCGATCGCTCTCGCTTCTAAAGCTAGTAAACTTTTCCAGTCGTCATAAGTTAGTTGACGTTTCTTGATCGACTCCCACAATGATTGCAAATTATCACTATCTACGCGTGTATAAATCTGACCTGTTTTCAGAGCCGCCAATCTTTGGTAGTAAAGTTGATTCCCAGATGTCAATAAGAGGGTAGTTGCTTGGGTGCTGGGGTTAAGTGATGACTCTGTTGGGGTTGGTAATCCCGGACTGCCGAATTCTGGTACGCTAGGGATGTTTTTCTCACCTACTGATAGCTGCGAACTTTTTAAGGGTTGGAACGCTTGGCCGCTCAGTTCTGGTAAGGAGAGATCGACATTCTTGATAATTTTTGTACTGACTATTGCCTGCGAACCCTGTTTTAAATCCCACAGGAATCTAGAATTTTCTGGCAGGACAATGGACAGATGTGGAAGAGCCGATGCTGGTATTGCTAATCCTGTTAACAAGCCTGCTGCCAACAGATAAGGGTCCCTCATCGCTTTCTCTCCTCTACTCACTGCTTTTCCATATCACAGCATTCGTTGTCTGTATTCAGGAAAATTTTACTTCGGTTAATCTACTATTCTTATTTACACTGTATAGTTCTGTAAAGCGTATTCACGAGATTATATTTGACAATTTACGATCTCTTTAAAGTAGGGTTTTATCAGTAGTATAGAAGTATTATTTATGAGAATGGTTCTACTGAAAGCACTGATTTAGTCGGACTACATTTTTTACACTCAGTTGCCACAAATTAAGTGTTGGTAAACTCGGTGATTAGTGAGTGATTTGTGAGCATCTCAGGAGAGAGGTTTTTGCTTTTGATCAAATTACCATACTTTTCACTTTGTGATGTGAAATTGAGCAGTGCAAATGCATCAGTTATCAAAGAGTAATAGGTTGTAAGTGTAATCATCGATAATATTGATATCATACGATGGTGTGTCATCAATAAGCAAGTATTAAGTTTGCCATACTGAGAATTTGAGAACTTACTATAAAACTCATATTTGATTTTTGAAAAAACTCAGTACACACCTATTACCTTCCTCTCGGTTCCTTGTTCTTCCCTACACAAATAAATTCCGTAATCAAATCGGATTCCTATATACTTCATTTGAAATTTATGTTTACTCATTGAAGTATGAGTTGAAACACATTTAAATTAAGTTTTAACTCTAGAGAATAACTTCATTAGAAGTGCTAAGATTTAGGCTGAATCATTAGTGTTTCCTTTTTTTTACGTGGCTAGAGCTAGTACAGCGATTGGTGTTAGTCCCATTATTAAAGAGATTGTGCAAAAACAGGCACATTCTACACGTTTGACCCTGAAAGAAGTTATTCTTATGGGGATGTTAGCTATTGACAAACTAGATGATCAAGGTCGTCAAGAGTTAGCAGATCAAGTTCATCAAATGCAGGTAAATGGAGAAATTTAAGTAAGCAGTTATGAGTTATAAGTTACGAGTTATAAATTATAAATTTTAACTTCTGACTCTTGACTCTTCACTTAATTTAGTTATTGGCCAAATCGATAACGACTTCCCATTACGTAATTTTCATTAATTTCAAAAGATATCCAGCGGCGTTGTAGATTCTCAGAAACAAAGCCAGTTGTATTAGAACCTGCAAATGGATCTAATACTATATCACCTTCATCAGTTAAGAATTTGATGAAAAACTCGGCGAATCCTTGAGGAAAACGTGCTGGATGGGGTCTAATTTCTGCTGTTTTACAGCGTCGTAAATAGGCACTATTAGATTCAGTATTAGCAATTTCTAGTAAATTTGGTGGAATTGCACCCTGGTTATCCTTTTGAAATTTATCAGAAATATCATGTCCACTAGGACGTATTTTTGCTTTATAGCCATTTTTGAGTAACTGTTTCATACTTTGGCTATAAGGCTTCAAAACTTTTCTATTATCTGCTTTAGGATTTGGTGTTTTAGATAACCACCAAACTGTATTTACAGAATCTTTCACACGAATCCGTCTGATTGTCACCCACTCAGCAGGGGTTGGCAGTCGCGACGGATTATAGTGGTAAAATTCTTGAGCAAGAAAAAAACCTACTTCCTTGCATAATCTAACTAAAAGTTCGTATTGGTAAATACTCCGAACGGGATTACCAGGTAAGTAAGCACCACCTAAATCTAGTACGAATGAGCCATTCTCTGCCAGCACTCTTTTAAATTCGGATGCAAAAGGTAAGAACCACTCAATATATTTTTCCGCACTTTCGTTACCGTATTCTTTTTTTCGTGTAAGAGCAAATGGTGGTGATGTAATAATTAAATTGATACTATTATCGTCAATGAATTTAATAAGTTTAAGGCTATCACCTAAATATGCGGCTCCATTCTGCTGGGTATAAGAGGGATTAAAAATTATTTCTTTTGGTGGTGTTATTAGTTCTTCTTGCAAGAGTGATAAAATTATCTCGTTTTTTATAGTTATAACTTGTTTTGATATTGTCTGGATATTTTATTTTAAAAGTTATTTTGTTGATCCAGAGCGACACACACGGGAAGTAAGAAACTCCTAAATCAAAAAACATCCAACTATCTATTTATTGTGGGGTGGGCATCTTGCCATTGGTGTTAGATATTATCTTGTTCCCAGTCTCCGACTGGGAACCATCTTGAGGCTCCGCCTCCCTTGCTGGCGGCAGAGCCGCTTTTGAGTTGCATTTCCAGTAGGAGACTGGAAACGAGGTTTTAAAGGAGTTTCATCTGAAATTGACACCAATGGCATCTCGCCATCTGCTTTGATGCTGAATTTTTCTTCAATTAAAAAGCGCCCCCATTTCTGGAGGGCGCTTTTTATTTAGCTAATACTGGAGTATTAACCGTTGATAGCAGGAGCAGTCATTGCTACAGGAGTAACTTCACCAGCAGCTAAATCTAAGGGGAAGTTGTGAGCGTTACGCTCGTGCATTACTTCCATACCCAAGTTAGCGCGGTTGATTACATCTGCCCAAGTGCTGATAACGCGACCTTGGGAGTCAATAATTGATTGGTTGAAGTTGAAACCGTTCAGGTTGAATGCCATCGTGCTGATACCCAAAGCGGTGAACCAGATACCGACGACAGGCCAAGCTGCTAGGAAGAAGTGCAGTGAACGGCTGTTGTTGAAGGAAGCGTATTGGAAGATCAAACGACCGAAGTAGCCGTGGGCTGCAACGATGTTGTAGGTTTCTTCTTCTTGACCGAACTTGTAACCGTAATTTTGTGATTCGGTTTCGGTGGTTTCACGCACCAAGGAAGAAGTTACTAGAGAACCGTGCATTGCTGAGAACAATGAACCGCCAAATACACCAGCCACACCTAACATGTGGAAGGGGTGCATCAAGATGTTATGTTCTGCTTGGAACACAATCATGAAGTTGAAGGTTCCAGAGATACCCAAAGGCATACCATCAGAGAAAGAACCTTGACCGATTGGGTAGATCAAGAATACTGCGGTAGCGGAAGCCAAAGGTGCGCTGTAAGCTACGCAAATCCAAGGACGCATACCTAAGCGGAAGGAAAGTTCCCACTGACGACCAAGGTAGGCAGCACAACCGATCAAGAAGTGGAAAACTACTAATTGGTAGGGGCCGCCGTTGTACAACCACTCATCTAAGGAAGCTGCTTCCCAGATTGGGTAGAAGTGCAAGCCGATCGCATTTGAAGAAGGAACAACTGCACCAGAGATGATGTTGTTTCCGTAGATCAAAGAACCTGCAACTGGTTCGCGAATACCATCAATGTCCACAGGAGGAGCAGCGATGAAAGCAATTACGAAGCAGGTGGTTGCAGCTAGCAGGGTAGGAATCATCAAAACGCCGAACCAACCGATGTATATACGGTTTTCGGTGCTGGTGATCCACTCGCAGAAGCGATCCCATACGCTAGCGCCAGAGCGCCGTTGTAAGGTTGTGGTCATTGTTTTATAAGTGCTATGGGTTGTTAAATATGGAACAAACGAAATGAATTTCGCCTGCTGAAATATAGTCTACATGAATTTACTTGGATACAATCTGTGACTTAATATTCTGTAACCAAATTCTTTAACAAGCTAGTCGAACTGTAAAGTTTTTCTACTATTAAATTAAGTCATGGATTGACGCTTTAGAAGGCATTTCAACACCTAACTTGCTATTACTTTCGAGGATGCGATCGCCTATTTATTTACCTTTACACTTCTTTACAATTAGCTGATGAGAAACATTTTAAGTATTGTGGATTTGTAACGAAATAATAAGCTCTATATTCTCTGATGTTTCAGCTAAAAATCAAAGTATATGTAGGGCAAACTGCCTTCAGGGGCTAATAACCAAACAGCGTAGAAACAGATGGGAACGAATACAAGTTTAATTGGCCAGTTAAACTCTAACTTCAGCATTCGGTTGAAGGTGTAGACTACAGCCATCAGGGCAGCTAAAGCTAGAAGTACCCAAGTGAGTTGGGATTGGCTTATATTTAGGGCTTCCACATAGACCTTTTCGGCAAACTGCGCGTCAGCCGGATAACCCCAAAGATGCCGAATTACCAAAGAAGAGTCTTGGAGATTAGGTAGGCGGAACCAAATCCAAGAGGTAAAAACCATCAGTTGGGTTAATAACCAAGCGACAAAAATACCTAGAGGATTTTGCCAGAATTGTTCTAGATTTTCAACGCGATCGCTTATAGAATCTGTAAGTCGATGAACCACCAAGGCTAATCCGTGGAATATGCCCCAAACGACATAACCCAAAGCAGCACCGTGCCAGATACCAGCAATTAGCATTACAAGAAATAAATTCCAGCAGGTACGGACTAAACCTCGACGAGAACCACCCAAAGGAAAGTAGACATAGTTACGCAGCCAATCTCCTAGAGTGATATGCCAGCGCCGCCAAAATTCTGAGATATTGGTGCTGAAATAGGGAAAGTCAAAATTCTCAGGTAAAACCAAACCGAAAAGCAAAGCACTCCCACGAGCGATGTCTACATAACCATTGAAATCTAGGTATAACTGCAAGCCGTATGCAAATGTAGCTAACCAAAGATCGGTACTACCTGCCCGTTGCAAATTACCAAAACATAAATCGACGAAAATTCCCAAGTGGTCTGCAAAAATTCCTTTTTTGACTGCGCCCCTAGCAATCAACCACAGCGCCTCAGCGACTCTATCAGCAGTAGGTAAATCTAGTGTATTGAATTGATTTGCTAAGTTGTGGTAACGCGTAATCGGGCCTGAAATCAGTTTGGCGAAAAATAATTTGTATGTAGCAAATTTGAGAAAATTATCAGTAGCAGGGGCACCGCGATAGACATCTATTAAATAGGCAATGCATTCAAAGGTAAAAAATGAAATTCCCAAGGGTGCAATCAATTTAAAAGAGCTATCTGGTGAGTTGGTTTGTATATTAAAAACAAACTTGAATAAGGGGGTTAAATATTTAAAAGCTAACAGCAGTAAAACATTTAGAGTGATACCCACCCACAAAACTTTGAGACGGCGACGATTCCAATCAACTTGAGCAAATTGCCACTCTTCGTTAGAGATTTGCCAGTCAAGAGAATGTTTTCCTGGTGATGTATTTTTACCAATTTCCAGTCCTATACGGAAATTAATAAATGTCAAAGCTAAGAGTAATGGTATGTATTGAATGTGCAAAGATGCATAGAAAACTAGACTGGCAATTAGCAACGTCCATAATCGAAATTTCTGTTGTGCTAAAGACCAGTAAATTCCTAATACACTCAACAAGAATAGTCCATAGAAAATTGATATAAAGTTCATTTTTTAGTCATTAGTCATTAGTCATTAGTCATTAGTCATTGGGAATTGGGTGTTGAGCATTAATAATCGATAATTCTTCTTCCCCTTCCCCTTCCCCTGCCTCCCCTGCTCCCTTATCCCCATTCCCCTACTTCACTGGCCAAGGAATCATCGGATCGTTAGCTAACTTTTTCGAGACTTCGTATGCGCCAAAGCGGTTGAGGTGACTAGGATCAGAAAAGTAGTCATTTGCTTTTGGCCACTGTTGGCTCAAATCACGATAAATAAAGTTGGGATTAGTAGCCAAACGCAACATATATTGTTGAAATTGTTGCTCATATTGTCTACGCACTGGATCTAAATAATCTGCCGTCAGAGGCATGTTGACAAACACTAAGGAAATTTTCTGAGCCTGGGTAAACTGAAGCACTTCTTTCAAAGCAGTATCTTGCTGTCCTTCTACCTGGAAAGATTTATAGTCGTTGTCATAATTTCCAGGAACTCTAGAATGTTTTTGATAGTATCTCGCGGGATTAAAGCGAATAGACAGGGGTAGAAAGCCATCAAAGTCAACTGCTTGCTGAGATATACTCTCATCTGAAGTATCGTCTGTTAGCTGTTTTTCTGATGTAACTGTCTGATTATGACCAACTGCGAGGAATTGTTTTTGCAGTAAACCTTTTATTTGGTCACGGTTTTTATAACTAGCAGAAACAGATGCTAAAGCCTGATTTAAGGACTGATTGACAGCTTCATAAGTACTGATCTCCGGTTTTTCTTCGGTTGTCTTTTTTTCTCCTGAATTTACGATATTTTCTGGTAAATCATTACTATTTGCAGGGTTTGCTGTTTTTTGGAATGCTTGTTTATAACCAGCTGATGCAGCAAGGGATTTAAAGGTAATATCCTCGCGTCCACCGTTGAAAGCACGAGCGCCATCTGCCCAGATAATTATTTTGGGTAGTTCTGATGGTTCCAGTACGTGGCGAATCACAAAGTCTACAACTTGTGCAGTAGCACCGTTGATTCCAAAGTTAAACACGTCAAGATTTGGGTAGCCCTGAGTCGCTAAAGCTTTAGAAAGTGCTGCGGGATCTACTCCTCTGAGGGCGCGGGAGGAGCCAATAATCAACACGTCTGGCGGAGTACCAGTTCTAGCTAGACGCTGTTTATACAGTGCTAGTTGCTCGTCTAATTGTCTGACGTTGAAACTTGGCAGTTGCGATCGCGCTGCTAAAAGAATAGCTGTTGCGGTAGCTTTTTCCTTCAGTGGTGCAGCTGCCAAATTATTTTTCGGAGTATCATCGCTTTGGGTAAATTCCGAAGCGTTAAATACAGAATTCTGATTTGGAGGAGATTTCGTTTTGGAAGTGCTGGTAAAAAATGTTGTTTTCTCACTCTGATTTTTCCCAGATGTCAAAGATGCCTGGCGTTCAGAAGATGATGGGAGGGAGACGCTAGCGACTTTTGACGAACTTGGTATAGTACGTGCAATAATTTGACCCAGTACCCAATCAGTTTGGAGGGTGAGCAATAATCCCAGTGTTCCCCAAACTAGAGCAATCTTAATTCCTTGAATATCAGGGTTATGTTCTCCTGATTGGTTACTTTCGGTAAATAGCTGGCTGTTCAACAGGAGTTTTTTCGCTGTTGCACTTGCCGTTGTCAGCCAATCTCGCGCTACTTCGGTTACAAAACTTTGAACTTCTTCTGTGGTTAAGTCGGGGCGCAAAATTGGCTCACTAGTCTCAGAGGTTACTAAATCGTTAACGTATTTAGAAGTAGCAGCAAATTCTGGGGTTGCCTCTGGTACTAAACGTTGGCGATGTTCAAGATCGACGCCATAATGCCAAAAAGGTTCTTTATTTCCAGCCCGGCGACCGTAGACACGTACTCCCATGATACCGGGAATTTTTAACTGGCGGATAAACTGCGTAATTTTACTTGCTACTTGTTGTCGCGCTGGACAAACTGGTGCATCACACATGATGTGTAATAAATCATTTTTGTTCAGTAGAAGTACGCGAATTCCACCTGTTAATAGCCGCCAATCCAAATCAGGATTGAGTAAACGCTCCAGTAAAAATACGATCGCAGGTTCATCGCCAGTATTGGCTAAATCTAGCGGTGATGTGGCAAAGATGGGATTGTTGGCTGCGGGTAAAGTTAGCCAATCAATCCAAGTCGGCTGCATATCGCCTGCTTTTTGTCCGTAGACGGTGGCGGCGAGAATTCCTTGAGGTGCGATCGCTTCTAGTTGCGGTAAAATTGCCTCTAAGCACACTGCCTTGTCTGGGATAGGGGCAGTTCCTAAGAGATCAAAAGCTGGGATACAAAAGATATGTAGCGTTGATTCTTTTAAAGAAACTTGGACACCAACTTTTAACCCTGATAGTACCTCAGTTAATAATCGAGCGATCGCTTGGACATCTCCCCAACGCGCCCACTCTTTGAGCATTACCTCTGGTGGCGTCAAATCTATCCGCAGCAGCCAATCAGGAGCAGTTTCGCCGCTAACTTGAGAAACAATTACAGCATCTTGGTAGCCGGAAAGCTTAAGATAACGCAGCTTTTGTGCTATTGGTTCAGCAAGCAATGATGCATCGGGGCTATAGCTCGATTGGCAAAAGATCCACAGGCGATTTTCTTCTGGCTGAGAATTCTTGGGCTGATATGGCTTAATTTTTGCCTGTACTGATACACCTAACGTACTCAGAGTTTCACTGAGATATCGAGCGATCGCCTCTGGGTTGCCTTGGCGTGCCAAACTTTCGTTAGAGACAATTAGTGCCCCGCCCGATTGTTTTGATTTTTCCGAGTCTGCTAGTAGCGCTTGCTGCACCTCATCCAAATGCTTATCTATCTGATTCAAGTGAACTCGATGGCACCATGAGGGGCGCTGTTCCCCTTTTCTGCGGCCATAGACAAATACTTGATATATTGAGGTTTGTTCGCTGCTTGTGAGGATATCTAAATTTGTTTGCTGTAGTGCTTGCAGCAAGTCAGACAAAGTACGCCAACGCTGAGGACATTCAGTACCTTCACAAAGAATATGAAGGTCATTTCCCCGCAACCGGACTTTCACCCCGAAAGTGTTGATCCCTGTTGCCTGGCTTACCCATTGCGCTAAGGACTGCTGGCGATCTGGTAATACTGTTTTCATGCTCAGTTAACTTTACAGTCAGCGATTATTGGGGGATAGTGCCTGCACTTGTAAACTAGAACCATAGGTTTATCACACTCTGACGTTTTTTTTTAACAATTTTGTTACCTTCGTAACTCATAAAATCGGCCAAGATAGTCTTGTACGGGTTGCAAGTCTGACTAATGTTGAGTTTTGCGTTTATTTTACTAATAGGGAGTCAAAATTCAGAAGTTAGCAGTTAGAGGTCAGAATAATTTTATATGACTGGCTGATGACTTGTCCTTTAAAGCCGGATTTGCGTAAACCCTTGATGGGCGAAACAGACAACAAGCTTATCCCATTTCAACTCCATCGCTCGATCGTTGGAATTACCTTAACTACTTCTACAGACGCGATTAATCGTGTCTTTCCTGACTCCTGACAGACGCGATTAATCGCGTCTCTACAATAATTCCCATAACCCAGAATTAGCAATGCCTCCTGTCAACCAACAATCTTCAGCTAAACCCGCATCCAATCTGGATTTATTTGCCATTCCTCCGTCGTTCCTTTTACAAATTGGTACAGCGTCTATATTACTGCTGCTGATTACTGGAAAAACTACAGTAAAAGCACTAGAAGCTTTAGGGGAAGCCAGTGAAGAATTATTTCGAGGCGATCGCCTACCCAACCTAGATTTCCCAGATGAACACGAAATCAATCAAGATGAGAAGATATACACCAAATAATTATTTGCTCAGGAACAACCCAGTGAGCATTAAGTGCAAAACCTAGAACCGTAAACACAAAGATAGCTTTACAAGAATAGAGAATATGGGTTCCCTTTTATACTCTTCGTCTCAAACTGCGGATATATACCCGGTGTCGGAATTATTTTTGCGCCATCGTCTCCAGGTAGTGGAAGAATTGTGGGAGTCAGTTCTCCGGCAAGAATGTGGTCAAAATATGGTAGATTTGTTGCGGCAGTTGCGCGATTTATGTTCGCCAGAAGGACAAGCAACAAATGACCAAGCATCCTCAGCCGTCAAATTAATTGAACAACTAAATATCAACGAAGCAATTCGCGCGGCTCGTGCTTTCGCTCTATATTTTCAGTTGATTAACATCATAGAGCAGGAATACGAACAACGGCAGCAATTGAGTCGCTATGAGGCAGAGACAGAGGAAATCGAGCCAGAAACACCAGCCAATGTCAACTATTCCTCTAATCAAAGAGAAGATGACACGCCTGTTAGTAAGGGAATAGCAGCAGACTTCCTGAGAAAGAATTATCTCGAAAAGGCGCAAGTCAAACCCAAAGGTACTTTTGCTGCCTTATTTCCCTATTTATTCAAAATGAATGTACCACCCCAGCAAATTCAACGTCTAATTGCACATCTGGATGTCCGCTTAGTTTTCACAGCGCACCCGACGGAAATTGTTCGTCATACCATCCGAGATAAGCAGCGACAAGTGGTACAACTTTTGCAAAAGTTGGATGCCTTAGAAAACCATTCTGGGAATACACCAGGAGCATATCCTTGGGAAGCAGCAGATGTCCGCGAACAATTGCTCGAAGAAATTCGCCTCTGGTGGCGCACAGACGAACTTCATCAGTTTAAACCCACGGTGCTAGATGAAGTAGATTATGCTCTACACTACTTCCAAGAAGTTTTATTTGATGGCATTCCCCAACTTTATAAACGCTTCAAACATACCCTATCTAATACCTTTCCTTGGCTAGAACCACCGAGTAAAAACTTTTGCTCATTCGGCTCCTGGGTAGGCTCAGATAGAGATGGGAACCCATCAGTTACACCCGAAATTACCTGGCAGACAGCTTGCTATCAGCGCAAAATGGTGCTAGGGAGATATATTCAGTCAGTAAAAAATCTGATTGAGTTGTTGAGTGTGTCGATGCACTGGAGTGATGTCTTACCAGACTTGCTGGAATCTTTAGAAGCGGATCAGTCCCAGTTGAGTGAAGTCTACGACGCACTGGCGCTACGTTATCGACAAGAACCTTATCGGCTGAAACTGGCTTATGTATTGAAGCGACTGGAAAATACTCGCGATCGCAATCTAGCTTTGTACAATCGGGAAACGCCAACAAATCAGGATAGTCCTCTGTATCGTTCAGGAGCCGATTTTTTAGCAGAACTGCGGATGATTCAGCGCAACTTGACAGAAACAGGCTTAAGTTGTCGAGAATTAGAAAATCTCATCTGTCAGGTAGAAATTTTTGGTTTTAATTTGACACAGCTAGATATTCGTCAAGAATCATCCCGCCACGCCGATGCGCTCAATGAGATACTGGAATATCTACAACTATTACCCCAACCTTACAACGACCTCTCGGAGGAGCAAAGAGTCGCTTGGCTGACAGGAGAATTGCAAACCCGTCGGCCATTGATTCCGGCAGAATTGCCATTTTCTGAAAAAACCAACGATGTCATTGAAACCTTTCGCGTCGTGCGATCGCTCCAACAAGAATTTGGTCTAAATATCTGCCAAACTTACATTATCAGCATGTGCCGCGACGTAAGCGATGTGCTGGAAGTACTACTGTTAGCCAAAGAAGCCAGACTTTTTGACCCCGCCATAGCTGTGGGAACCATTCAAGTTGTCCCCCTCTTTGAAACAGTAGAAGACTTACAACGCTCCCGAAGCGTCATGCGGAAACTGTTTGAACTCCCCTTATATCGCGCTTTGTTAGCCGGCGGTTACGAACAAACAAAAGCAGAGAGTATTGTGGATGAAAAAAACTCATCCTCCCCTGCCTCCTTTGCCCCCCCTGCTCCCCTGCTCCCCTGCTCCCCTGCCTCTCCCACCTCCTCCCCCCTCCCCACAAACTTACAAGAAGTAATGCTGGGGTATTCTGACAGCAACAAAGACTCTGGTTTTTTAAGTAGCAACTGGGAAATTCATAAAGCTCAAAAATCACTGCAACAAATAGCAGAAAACTACGATATAAATTTGCGGATTTTCCACGGACGCGGTGGTTCTGTGGGACGTGGTGGCGGCCCTGCTTACGAGGCGATTTTGGCTCAACCAGGTCATAGTATCAATGGGCGAATCAAGATTACCGAACAAGGAGAAGTTTTGGCTTCTAAATACTCGTTGTTAGACTTGGCTTTGTATCACATGGAAACCATCACCACAGCAGTGATTCAAGCTAGCCTGCTGCGAACAGGGTTTGATGATATTGAACCCTGGAATGAGATTATGGAAGAATTAGCAGCGCGATCGCGTCAACATTATCGTGCCTTAATCTACGAACAACCTGATTTTGTTGACTTCTTCCACCAAGTAACCCCCATTGAAGAAATTAGCCAGCTGCAAATTAGCTCTCGTCCCGCACGTCGTCCATCTGGTAAGAAAGATTTAAGCAGTCTGCGAGCGATTCCTTGGGTATTTAGCTGGACACAAACCCGCTTTTTACTTCCTTCTTGGTATGGCGTTGGCACAGCTTTACAAGAATTCTTGAACGAAGAACCAGAAGAACACTTGAAATTGCTGCGCTACTTTTACATTAAGTGGCCCTTTTTCAAGATGGTGATTTCTAAGGCTGAGATGACTTTGGCAAAAGTAGATATGCAAATGGCACATCACTACGTTCAAGAATTGTCCAAGCCAGAAGATAAACTTCGTTTTGCCAAGGTTTTTGACCAAATTGCTAGCGAGTTTTATCTGACAAGGGATTTGGTGTTAAAAATCACCGATCACAATCGACTGTTAGATGGCGATCCTGTGTTGCAACGATCTGTACAGTTACGCAATGGCACAATTGTACCTTTGGGATTTATCCAAGTTTCACTACTCAAGCGTTTACGGCAGTCCCTAAATACCACTGCGACTTCTGGAGTAATTCATTCTCGTTACAGCAAAGGCGAGTTACTGCGAGGAGCATTGTTAACTATTAATGGCATTGCTGCTGGGATGAGAAATACGGGTTGATTGGGAATTGGGCATGGGGCATAGCCTCGTTCCCAGCCTGGAGGCTGGGAATGTATTCCCAGAGGCTCTGCCTCTGGTCAAGAAAGAGGAGGCGGAGCCTCTCAGAATGGGTTCCCAGCCTGGAGGCTGGGAACCAGTTTTAGATGACTAATGACTAATGACAAAAAATAAAATTTTAATTTGTACTTTTTTGGCTTTGTCATCAGGTTTTTTTGGCGCTTACACCAGTGGGCAAATCACCATGATGCTCCATAGCCAAAAGTGCCAAAACCAACCTTGGGGTTTAAAGGAGATGTGCAATGCTTGGATGACGCCAGGGGCAATGTGGCAAGGTAGCACAACAGGACTTTGGACAGGCACTATCTTAGGGGCGTTTGTTGGTGGTGTGGTGACGCGACAAGCTCGTGATTAGTTAACCTTTGGCGGCTTTGGTGTCAGCAAGGCTGGTAAAATCTACCCATAGCTAAGAAGAGAAAATCACCATGCCTACCGAAACTAACTCAGGGAATCAAACTACTACTGGGGCTGATGCGATTGATGAAGCGATCGCACAGGGAATTGATTTTGATGGTTCTCCTATTCCGCCTGCCAAGTTAGAACTTTATGGTAAAGTTATGGCGCTAGAAGGCAATAGACAGCGCAGTGGTGTATCTAATACGATGCGATCGCGCATTGTGCGAATTGGCGCAAAGCACATTCCCCAAGCAGAACTAGACCAATTACTTGTAGATGCTGATTTCGCACCCCTAAAAGAAAAAGAAATTGCCTTTTTCTATAGCGGTAAATAATTGTTAATGTTTTACAACAGTTTTCATTTATTTGAACCAAATATGTTGTAGGGGCACAGTAATGCTGTGCCCTTAACACTGTTCGGTTAAAGCAAGAGACGCGATGAATCGCCGTCTCTACAATAATCTCAATTCTTTACCTCAAATATCCGAAATTGCCATCGATATTTTGGCTTCTTGAATCTTTTCCCGATCGCGCTGAAAAGTGTATCTACAGCAAGATATTGTCAACTTTGCCTTGTGTTTGAATTGGCAGGTGGCTATATGTACTTGAGTAATAGCTGAAAGCCTTGGAGAACACATGTCAGAAACTACGTCAAATTCAGAAATGCAATATCGAGTACTCGGTAGCACAGGAGAGAAAGTTTCCGCCATTGGGTTGGGCGGTTGGCACATCGCCTTGAAGCACGTTGATGAGCAATTGGCTATCCGTATTGTGAGAACAGCCATCGATCGCGGCATCACTTTTATGGATAACAGTTGGGATTACAACGGTGGAGTCAGCGAAATTCGTATGGGAAAAGCACTGCGCGATCGCTATCGAGATAAAGTGTTTCTGATGACGAAAATCGATGGTCGTTCTAAAAAAGAAGCTGCAAAACAGTTAGACGAATCACTCAAACGCTTGCAAGTTGATTGTATCGATCTGGTTCAGCATCACGAAATGATTCGATACGAAGATCCCCATCGAATTTTTGATCCAGAAGGGGCAAATGCTGCCTTCATTGAGGCGCGAGAAGCTGGAAAACTCCGATACATCGGCTTCACTGGACACAAAGATCCCCATATTCATCTACATACGCTAGAAGTTGCAGCTGCTCACGGGTTTAAATTTGATACAGTGCAGATGCCGCTAAATGTGATGGATGCCCACTACCGAAGCTTTGCAAAACTAGTTGTACCAGAACTTGTGAAACAAAACATCGGCGTTTTGGGGATGAAAAGCTTGGCAAATGGTATTCTTTTACGGTCAAAGACAGTAACGCCAATTGAGTGTTTACACTATGCTTTGAATCTGCCGACATCGGTTGTGATTACCGGAATTGACAGTATGGAAATTCTAGAGCAAGCTTTTGAAGCAGTGCGGACGTTCCAGCCAATGAATGACGAGCAAGTGCGATCGCTCTTAGCAAAAACGGCAGAAGCAGCATCACGCGGCGAGTTTGAGCCGTTCAAAACCTCATCAATATTTGACAGCACTGCCCAAAATCCAGATTGGCTGGGAGAGGAACCGCAGCGCATCCAGCAATTGATGTCAGCTTGATGCTTTCTGAGTGTTGTATGTAGAGGAAGTCCACACATCGATATGCTACCACTGGTATCTTTCTGGTTTCATTCGCTCCCAAGCAAAATTCATTTTTACCCAAGCATCCCGCCAGTAACTTGTAAAACTATGTCCTCCGGCTTTGAGTGCGCGATGATGACCAATCCAAACTAGAATCACTGGTACATAGTAAAGAAAATGCTGCATAAGATAAGTGAGCTTCCGTAACCATATAGGGCGGTTTCGGTGTAGAACTGCCAGACGCTCGTACTGAAAACGAATATGCTTTACTTCGTCTCTCAATATTTGTTGACACAACTGCTTTAAAACAGGGGAATTTGTTGCGTTTTGAATTGCTTTGTAATAGACCAATGCTAAAGTTTCAACCATAATCACAGGAGTTGTCCAAATCTCCATCATTGGAATTGCATAGCGTATTTTCCGAAACAACGTATCGCCCCAGTTACGCTGCAACCGAGGAATTTGGGCAAGATCGAGAAACTTTCCTAAGTCGCTTCCGTGACGTTGTTCTTCTTTGATGAATAGTTCAATTACATCAACATATTTAGGATCTTTGATGCGCTGTGCATAGTTTTGAGCAGTAGCTAATAAGTGCAACCCATCTGATGTCTCACCCAACTGCCAAGCTGCTAAAGAATCTGCTATGGCATTCTGTTCATCCTTTGTGATTTCTGCACCCCGCTTCCAAGGGATTTCTAATTGAAACTTAGCATTGGCTTTGTAGTAGGTGTACCAATCATCAGATGTTGTGATGGAAGACAAAGTAGGTAACAGCTTATGAGGATTCATCAAAACTCCAAATATGTATAGCATTGTATTGTTTTTAGGACTTACGCAAAATATCTCTCAAACTCTGATTTTTCCGTGTTCTCTGCGCCTCTGCGGTTCGTTATTTCTAACTCGTGCGTAAGTCATAGTTTTAATGATTCCCAAAACTACTGTAATTGCGATCGCTACGCTATCTAATGCAACGTTCTGCAATGGCATTGTTTCAACTAACAATGCCATTGTTTCGGCTAACAATGCCATTGTTTCGGCTGACAATGCCATTGTTTCGGCTGACAATGGGATTGTTTCAACTGATAATGCGATTGTTTCGGCTGACAATGGCATTGTTTCGGCTAACAATGCCATTGTTTCGACTAACAATGCCATTGTTTTGCCATGCAAAAATTAACTCAGACTTTTTTTAACCTTGTTCAATCTAAAAATTTCACCTTATCGTTAGTTTTTTTGTTCTAATGGGCACATTAAATGTATAACCTATACCAGTATGCTTATATGCCCGCCCAAGATCAAACCCGCCGTCTGCCTTCTCAATCAATTAGTCAAGATATAAACTCATTACACGGCTTGCAAACCATCAGCACATACAACACAACCCGTACTGATGCGTCTGTAGCAAACTTACAGCAAGCTTATCAGACGATGCTGGCGCAGCAACAAGCCGAAACTGAAAAACTAACTTTATACCGTGCTGCTGCTGACGCGGCGCGATTAGCAGAATGGGAATTTCACAATGCTGTATTAGCCATGAAAGAAGTGATTCGCGGCCAATATGGCTCAGATAGCGATCAAGCCCAAGCAGTCGGACTGAAGAAAAAATCAGAACGCAAGCGTCCCAACCGTAAAAAGTCAGTTGCGATAGCGTAACCACCGCCTGGAAGCGATCGCAAGTTAATAGACTTCTTGCATAAGTCGGGAAAAGGAGAAAAAGTTCTGTATTGTCCCCTTCCCCTTTAACCTTTACCCTTTTCCCCTCTTGCAAAAGTGCTTTTTGCAAGAGGTCTAATGTTTAATTCAAACTTTAAGGGACTGACAAATAAAAAAATATTCAATTAACTCTCGTGTCGCCCACCCCACAATATTGGATAATTTATTTCTTGGAGTTCCCTAATTACCAAGAAATAATCTTTACTCAAAATTCAATCTATCAAAATAGTGAATTCATTTCATAACTATTGACGCTAGAACTTCTATCTAGGGATCGATATGGCTAATCAGCTAAATAAAGTAGATTTAGTATAGTAAATCACATGAGATTGTCTTGTATGAAACAGAATTATGTTACAAAACAGCTTTCCACAGTAAAACGCTGGATGGCTACAGCATTGCTTGGGATGTTAGCGATCGCTTTTGTTTGGCAAGGTGCATTTTTCTCAAACACCTCAGCAATGGCTGATCCTGCTGCAACCTTGATTGCATCCTCAGACGCAGGCGATCGCGCTCAAGAAAAAGCCAGTAGAGATGCTGGACGAACCAAAAATTTCATTGATGATGCGGCAGATAAAGTTAAGGATGCTGCCAAGAGCAATGCCAGTAAAGTTGACCAAGCAACAGATAATGGTAGTTTTGCTGAACGCAAAGCCAAGAAAGATGCAGCGACAATTCAAAGAAGAGCAAATGAAGATGCATCTCGGACTAAAGAAGCAGTAGATAAAACAAAAAATGCTGTTGAACGCACCGTCGAAAACATTAAAGATGCTTTTGGTAAATAAAGAATAAATATAGCAGCAATCCGCAGATCCCCGACTTCGTCAAAGTTGTCGGGGATCTTGTTTTTCACGAGTGATTCAGAAAAATATTAAGTTACTGGCAATACTCTTCGGTTACGCCAAGAGCCGCGATAAATGATTATTGTAGAGACGGCGATTTATCGCGTCTTTGTGATGATTTACCGCGTCAAACCTTCACCGAACCCTATTGAGATTACCGGGACTGACATAGTAAATACTGAATCCCACCAGAATAAATAAGTACTTTTAGATACATGTCTATTGAGTTTAGCTAAACTAGCGATCGCTGATAAAATTAGCTCCTGTCACCGCAGAACAGAAGCAACAATAGTGAAATATTTACCAGCAAATATGCTAGATATATAGTTAGAAATAAAATATTTAACTTTCTTTTTTACTAACTTAAAAAGGTGAAACTGAGTAATCCTCGCAGGGAACTTCCGCAAATTACTTCTAAAAAACTTGTTTTTCTATACGGGTTACAAACAACTTTTAAGTAGCATTACTTATTGACAAATGTGTTATAACTTTAACTGATTGCAATTTAATTTGACGAATTGTTAATGGTTAACAAATTTTTCACCATTATCAATTACGAAGTTATACTTTCCACTACAACTTAGTAACAATGTAAGAGTTTGATTCTGTGAACAACCCGACCGTGGGAAAATCAAAATACCGAAACTCGAAGTTTAGAGAGGAAAACCTTATAATATGCATCTGAGCGAAATCACCCATCCTAATCAGTTGCACGGTTTATCTGTTCGCCAACTACAACAGATTGCCCGTCAGATTCGAGATAAGCATCTCCAAACAGTAGCAGTTAATGGTGGACACTTGGGGCCAGGGTTGGGTGTTGTCGAATTGACACTAGGACTTTATCAGACACTAGACTTAGATCGGGATAAAGTGATTTGGGATGTAGGACATCAAGCTTATCCCCACAAACTGCTTACCGGACGTTACGATCGCTTCCACACCCTCAGACAAAAGGACGGAGTTGCAGGTTATCTCAAACGCGGTGAAAACAAGTTTGACCACTTTGGGGCTGGACACGCTTCTACAAGTATTTCCGCAGCATTGGGCATGGCTTTAGCGCGAGACTTGAAAGGGGAAAAATTTAAAGCCGTTGCTGTGATCGGCGATGGGGCGCTAACTGGCGGTATGGCTTTAGAAGCCATCAACCATGCCGGACACATGCCGAAAACTAACCTGTTAGTTGTTCTCAACGACAACGACATGTCCATATCTCGCAACGTCGGCGCGATTCCCCGCTATCTCAACAAAATGCGCCTCAGCCAACCGGTGCAATTTATTAAAGATAATCTTGAAGAACAGTTTAAGCAAATTCCCTTCGTGGGTGAATCCTTGTCTCCTGAACTCGGACGCATCAAAGAAGGTATGAAACGTTTGGCTGTTCCCAAGGTAGGTGCAGTTTTTGAAGAACTCGGCTTTACCTACATTGGGCCGGTGGATGGACATAATCTCGAAGAATTGATTACCACCTTCCAACAGGCACATCAGATACCAGGCCCAGTTTTGGTACACGTCGCAACAGTCAAAGGCAAAGGTTATGAAATTGCCGAACTAGATCAAGTTGGCTACCACGCCCAAAGCCCCTTCAACGTAGCAACAGGCAAAGCCATTCCTTCTAATAAACCCAAACCCCCGGCTTATGCCAAAGTCTTTTCTCACACTCTTGTGAAACTTGCCGAACAAAACCCGAAAATCGTCGGCATTACTGCGGCGATGGCAACGGGGACAGGCTTAGATAAACTTCAGGCAAAACTGCCCAATCAATATATTGATGTCGGCATTGCGGAACAACACGCAATTACTCTAGCAGCAGGACTTGCAACCGAAGGTATGCGACCCGTTGCGGCTATTTATTCCACCTTCCTACAACGCGCCTACGACCAAATCATTCATGATGTCTGCATCCAAAACCTGCCAGTATTCTTCTGCTTGGATCGGGCAGGAATCGTAGGATCGGATGGCCCCACCCACCAAGGTATGTATGACATTGCCTATCTGCGTTGCATTCCCAATATGGTAATCATGGCCCCCAAAGACGAAGCAGAACTGCAAAGCATGGTAGTAACTGGTGTTAACCATACCAGTGGGCCAATTGCGATGCGTTATCCGCGTGGCAATGGTTACGGCGTTCCCTTGATGGAGGAAGGTTGGGAACCTTTGGAAATCGGCAAAGGCGAAATTCTGCGTACAGGCGATGACGTGTTAATTGTTGCTTATGGCACAATGGTCTATCCAGGAATGCAAGCCGCTGAAATTCTTAGCGAACATGGTATTGAAGCAACTGTAATTAATGCCCGTTTCGTTAAGCCTTTGGATACCGAGTTGATTTTGCCTTTAGCTAAGAAAATTGGCCGCGTTGTCACCTTAGAAGAAGGCTGTGTGATGGGTGGCTTTGGTAGTGCGATCGCTGAAGCTTTACTAGATGCAGATATTCTCGTTCCTGTCAAGCGATTTGGTGTACCAGATGTATTGGTAGATCATGCAGAACCCAATGAATCTAAAACAGAACTAGGTTTAACTAGCCATCAAATAGCAGAGAGAGTTTTGCAAGCTTTCTTTAAGCAGCAAGTATCTGCTGTGGTTTAGCTAATTCTAAGTCAGAATAGTTTTATGAAAATAACCCCAAGTTCTGGGGTTATTTTCATGAAGATACTGAGAACCCTCCAAATTTTCTAGGCAGTTTGCCTAACACCTCTCTTGGAGGAAGAATTCAATATTAACGTTGAATCAATGTCATTAAATATACACAAGAATAGAGGTTTTTTGCTATGGCTGCTGATGTATTCGAGTTACCAGCACCGTCCGCTAACTCAATAGTTGGACATCTACTTGAACTTGGACAAGATCCATTAGGATTTCTGACCAGTTGTCGCGATTATGGTGATCTTGTTCCCTTACAGTTAGGGTTAACATCTAGTTGTTTAATAACTAATCCTGAATATATAGAAGAAGTTCTCAAAAATCGCAACGATTTTATTAAAAGTCGAGGCTTACGGGCTTTAAAAACCTTATTAGGAGAAGGGTTGTTAAGCGCAGAAGGAGAATCCTGGTTTTGGCAGCGTCGTCTTGCCCAACCAGTATTTCACCAAAAACGGATTAATGCCTATAGTCAAATAATGGTAGATTACACCAACCAAATGCTTCAAAGTTGGCACGATGGTGAAACTCATGATGTTCATCAAGATATGATGCACCTAACGCTGCAAATAGTTATGAAGTGTATATTTAGCTCAGACGTAGATGCAGGAGAAGCCAAAGTTGTTGCCAATGCACTAGATGTAGCAATGCAGTGGTTTGAAAGTAAGCGGCGGCAGAATTTTCTGGTATTGGAGTGGTTTCCCCGACCTGAAAATATCCGTTATCGTAACGCTATTGCCCAAATGGATGAAGCTATTTATAAACTGATTCAAGAACGTCGTAATAGTGCAGAAAAAAGCAATGATTTGTTGACAATGTTAATGGAAGCAAAAGACGAACAAACTCTTCAGCAGATGGATGATAAATTGCTGCGAGATGAAGTAGCTACCTTAATGTTGGCAGGGCATGAAACTACTGCAAATACTTTATCCTGGACGTGGTTGCTCTTGGCGCAAAATCCCGAAGTGCGTGAAAAATTACAATCAGAGTTAAATCAAGTCCTGCAAGGAAAATTACCAACACTGGAAAATCTTGGACAGTTAGTTTATACACAGCAAATTATCAAAGAATCAATGCGGTTATATCCTCCAGTACCTCTCATGGGGCGAGAAGCAGCAGTAGATACGCAGATTGGTGATTATGAAATTCCCCAAGGCATGGCAATCATGATTAGCCAATGGGTAATGCACCGTCATCCCAAGTATTTTGAGAATCCTGAAGCTTTTCAACCAGAAAGATGGACACAGGAATTTGAAAAGCAACTACCGAAAGGAGTATATTTTCCCTTTGGAGATGGGCCAAGAATTTGTATTGGTAAAGGTTTTGCTCAGATGGAAGCAGCTTTATTATTGGCAACTATCGCTCAAAGTTTCCAAATGGATTTAGTACCAGGATACCCAATCGTGCCACAGCCTTCAATTACCTTACGCCCAGAAAACGGGCTAAAGGTACAACTCAAACAGGTTGCTTAAGGAGGCAGGAGAAATCCCTATAAATAAATTTAGAATTTAGGCGTTCCGTAAGCGTCAGCCAAAGGGGAATTTAACAAGGACGCTGTATTTTAAGACGTATGGCTCAAAATACGAAGTCTGTTTACTTGCCCCTAAATTTATTTATAGGGATAATTAATTTTTAATTTTTAATTTTTAATTCGGAGCAAAGCAACGTGACACTTTCCACAAACCAGGTTTATCCCGTTATTTGGCACAACGATTCGGTGTCACTAATTGACCAAACACGCCTACCCAACGAATATACATTTGTGGAAATTCACCGCAGTGAAGATATGGCGCGGGCAATTAAAACGATGATTGTTCGAGGTGCGCCGGCAATTGGTGTGGCTGCGGGGTATGGAATGTATCTTGGCGCGAGGGAAATTGAGACTAGCGATCGCACCGAATTTTTGCAACACTTAGATCGAGTAGCCCAGTTGTTGTGTTCTACTCGTCCAACAGCAGTAAATTTATTTTGGGCAATTAGCCGGATGCTGAAAGCCGCATACGAAACCCTGGGAACAGTAGAAGAGATTAAGCAAACACTTTTGCAAACAGCCCAAGCAATTAATATTGAAGATTTGCAAACCTGTCAAGCGATCGGCGATCATAGTTTGGCAGTGTTGCCCACTACCCCACAAAAGCTGACTTTACTTACTCACTGTAATGCTGGGGCACTAGCTACGGCTGGTTACGGCACAGCCTTGGGTGTTGTGCGTTCCGCTTGGAGGGAAGGACGTTTAGAACGTTTATTTGCCGACGAAACTCGTCCTCGCTTACAAGGCGCAAAACTCACTACTTGGGAATGTGTGCAAGAAGGTATTCCAGTAACATTAATTACTGATAATATGGCAGCCCATTGTATGAAACAGGGTTTGATTCATGCTGTAGTTGTGGGTGCTGACCGAATTGCGGCTAATGGCGACACTGCTAATAAAATTGGTACATATAGTGTTGCGATCGCAGCTAAAGCCCATAATATCCCCTTCTTTGTTGCTGCACCCCTTTCCACCGTTGATTTTGAATTAGCTGATGGTAGCAAAATTCCCATTGAAGAACGCGAACCAACAGAAATCTATCAAGTTGGCGATACCATTCTCACACCTGCGGGTGTAGATTTTTACAATCCAGCTTTTGATGTGACTCCGGCAGAGTTGATTACAGCCATCATTACAGAGAATGGAGCGATCGCGCCTCATCATTTAGCAAAATCACAGCTAAAACAAGTAGTGTAATTGACACTCTGCGGTCTAAAGATGCAGAACAATCCCAAACAAACTGCATTAAAATCTTTGCCCTTCTTCAATCATGGAGCGGATTGAGGTTTTATCCAATGCTACTTCTTGCCGCAGTTGTTGCATTCCCTCCTCTGGGGATAAGGGGCGGGGGAAAAGGGAAAGAAAAAACCTTTAACCCTTCCCCTTTAACTTTTTCCCCAACCCAAATTCTGAGTTCAAAATGCAAAAATCGAGTAGTATTGACATCTGCCCCAATATGCGATCGCAACTTCATCGTTTGCATGTCCGTATCCAGTAACTTATACTTAATAATATTTGGGAAATTTATTCTTCCCAATCCCCAATCCCCAGTCCCTAATTCAATCTTTAATCATCTCCAACAATTGCACCTCGCTTAACTGCGTAATTCCCAGGGAAACCGCTTTTTCTAACTTAGAACCGGCATCTTCTCCTAATAATAAATAATCTGTTTTTTTACTCACTGAATCAGTCACTTTCCCCCCAGCTTTTTGAATCAAAGCCTTTGCTTCATCACGCTTTAAGGTTGGCAATATACCCGTAATTACAAAAGTTTTACCTGCGAACTTTTGATTCCCATCGCCAACTGTTTTTGTTTCCTCGGTGGCAGTTAATTGCAATCCTTCTGCTTGCAGGCGTTCTATCAATTTTTGGTTGGCATCAATCCGAAACCACTGATACACCGATTGGGCAATTTCAGCACCAATACCGTAAATGCCTTCAATATCTGATTGCTTTGCTGTGGCTAACTGGTCTACAGTGAAATATTTCTGAGTCAACAATTGGGCATTTACGCTGCCAACGTGACGGATGCCTAAACCATATAATACCCTTGACCAAGGTTGATTTTTTGATTGAGCGATCGCATCCACTAACTTCTCTGCCGACTTTTTCCCCATTCTTTCTAATGCAGATAATTTCTCTGCTGTCAACTCATATAAATCGGCAACGGAATGCACCAAACCTTTATCAACGAGTTGATATACCAACTTTTCGCCTAAACCTTTAATATCTAAGGCATCACGACTTACCCAATGTTCAATGGAACCTTTAAGAATCGCCGCACAGGAAGCATTGACGCACCGAGTCACCGCCTCACCTGATTCTCGCACCACAGGTTGGCCACAGACTGGGCAATGGGTAGGCATCACGAAGGGGTCAGTATCAGCCGGACGGAGTTCTTTGATTACCCTCACCACTTCTGGAATAATTTCTCCAGCTTTGCGGACAATGACAGTATCACCAATGCGGATGTCTAATTGAACAATGCGATCGCTATTATGTAAAGTTGCACGGGAAACTGTTGTTCCCGCCAATTGCACCGGGCGCATTTCAGCTAACGGTGTTAAAGCCCCCGTTCTCCCAACATTTACAGCAATATTTTCCACACGGGTAGGTGCTTCTTCGGCTGGGTATTTTAAGGCTACTGCCCAACGGGGGAATTTCTGCGTAAACCCTAGCTGTTCCTGAAGTTTAAAAGAACTCAGCTTCACTACTACCCCATCAGTCATGTAGGGTAAATTCAGTCGTTCCGTATCCCAGTATTCATAATATTTTGCCACTTCTGCGATCGAAGCACAGAGTTTGTGGTTAGGGTTGACTCGAAAACCCATCTTTTCTAGCAACTCCAACGCTTCCCATTGCGTATTGGCAATACTGGTGTCATCTCTACCAGGAATGTGCAAGGTGTAGCCAAAGAAATCTAACCGCCGTTTAGCGACAATGCGCGAGTCTAGTTGCCTGAGTGTACCAGCTGCGGCATTACGGGGATTAGCAAATAATTGCTCACCTGCTTTTTGCCTTTCCTCGTTAATTTGTTTAAACACTTCCAATGGCAAAAACGCCTCACCTCGCACTTCCACCCTTTCGAGAATTTCTAACCCTTCAAAATTCAAACGTAAGGGAATTGAGCGAATTGTCCGCACGTTTTGGGTGATATCTTCACCCGTCACCCCATCACCCCTAGTTGTCCCTCTAACTAGAATGCCATCTTGGTAAGTAAGAGCCAAAGCAGAACCATCAATTTTCAGTTCACTGACATATTCCACTGAATCTATTTTTGGTATTTGTCGCCGCCAACGTTGATCCCAGCCTTGCAACTCATCAATATTGAAGGCATTCTCCAGACTGTACAAAGGGATATTATGCCGCACCGAGGTAAACTGCGTTGCTGGTCTCTCACCCACGCGCTGAGTCGGACTATCGGGTGCTGTCAACTCTGGATATTGAGTTTCCAATTGTTGTAATTCTCGATATAACTGGTCATAGACTGCATCCTCCATAATGGGAGCATCTAGGACGTAATAAGCATAGCTAGCTTGTTGCAATAACTGGCGCAATTCTTCTGTGCGCTTTACTTCCGGCTTAATCTGTGTCATCAGGATTATTACAAAATATCTAGACGAATACAATTTAAAAATGAGCAAACCTGCTTATACAGGCTTTGTTTAGATAGCCGCGACTGACCGTCACCGAGTCAAGGTACTTCCCATAAAAATTGGTTTGGCTAATCAGCTTGCTATTAACAGAGGTACTTTGAGCAAACACTACTATTTTTCTAGGTTAATTAATTTAATACCAATCGTCGCATCCATCGCTAGACCTAACATTTTACGTACAGCGCTTCCATTCATACTGTTAGCGGTAGCGGGGCGTTTAGCCCATTCTTACTCCTGAGTTCTGAATTCTTCTTATAAATCATTCCCTGTTGAAAACCTCAAAATAATTTTTTCTAATATAAGTAATTCTAAGATACTAAGTAGTGTAGATTCAAGTCAAAGTAGCATAATTATACCTAAAGCATCTAAATAAAATACCAGTATTCTGAATTCTGGAATCGTCTGTAAATCAAGAATATCTATAATTGTCGGCACTGCTCCCTGGTATTGCATAAAAAAACAAATACCAACCTATTTAGTTAGTGCAGCCCAAAACCCAATACATTATTACAGATTTATTTTACTAATATGTTCATACGCTCTTTAACATTTACTGCCTCTAGTGCAGTGTTACTTTCAACTTTAGTCAGTTCCGCTTTTGCCGCTCCCAACAACTTTGCTAGTAGTGTTAACAAGACTGAGACAAACACAAAGGTACTTGCTCAAAATGTTATCCAGTTAAAGAAAATTCCTCATGGCACAATACAAGCAATAGCTAACGGACAAGACCGATATGCGGCTATTTGGGTAAAATCTGGTGGTTCCGCTTGGCAAGCGCGACATGGATTGACCTCGGCCCAGTATCAAGCAACTTTTGACAAACTGGTTGGTCAAGGATATCGGTTGGTTGATATCAGTGGTTATGGTGTGAACGGACAAGACCGATACGCAGCTATTTGGGTGAAGTCTGGCGGTCCTGCTTGGGAGGCGCGACATGGATTAACCTTAGCCCAGTATCAAGCAACTTTTGACAAACTTGTTAGTGAGGGATATCGATTAGTTCACGTTAGTGGTTACAGTGTCAACGGAAAAGACCGATACGCGGCTATTTGGGAGAAGTCAGACAGTCCTGCTTGGGAGGCGCGACATGGATTGACCTCAGCCCAGTATCAAGCGACTTTTGACAAACTGGTTGGTGAAGGATATCGATTGGTTGATGTCAGTGGTTATGGCGTGAACGGACAAGACCGATACGCAGCTATTTGGGTGAAGTCTGGTGGACCAGCTTGGCAAGCGCGACATGGATTGACCTCAGCCCAGTATCAAGCAACTTTTGACAAACTGATTGGTGAAGGATATCGATTAGTTCACGTTAGTGGTTACAGTGTCAATGGAAAAGACCGATACGCGGCTATTTGGGAGAAGTCAGACAGTCCTGCTTGGGAGGCGCGACATGGATTGACCTCAGCCCAGTATCAAGCGACTTTTGACAAACTGGTTGGTGAAGGATATCGATTGGTTGATGTCAGTGGTTACTAGTGCCGCAAGGCGGAATTAAAAATTAAAAATTAACAATGAATACAGCGTAAGTGTTTCATTAACTCATCCCCCGGCTTCAAGCTGAGGGATTTTGAGTCATTAGTCATTAGCGCCCCAATGAACTAATGACTAATGACTAAATCGGCGGGTAGCTATCCCGGACACCCCTCTTGTTGGGATGGGAGAGATAGCCGATTTTCGTAGATTTGGAATGGGCAGTTTATTTACACCGTGTTGTACTAGTACAACAAGTCAAGCGAAGGGGAAAGCACCCACATTTTTGTGTATTTTCAGATGCTAGCTTGATGTTTGCCGTTATGTGCTAATATCCTTGTCTTTTATATACCAATACAGTTCAGATAGAGCAACAAAACCTTGATGTAGAGACGCGATTTATCGCGTCTTCTCTAGACCAATTATCTACATCAATAACCCTTAACCCAAGCGTATTGTTTTATATACCAGTTTTTGAGGCGGAGAAAGTAATGAGTAGAACTTTGCAAGATGTATCTCCAATTATCATTGCACACCGAGGCGCTAGCGGCTACCGTCCCGAACATACTTTAGCTGCTTATGAGTTAGCGATACTGAGCGCTGATTATATTGAACCTGATTTAGTTTCCACCAAAGACGGCGTTTTAATTGCTCGTCATGAAAATGAGATTTCTGAAACCACCGATGTTGCAAGCCATGCAGAATTTGCTCACCTGCAAACTACCAAAATAATTGATGGTGAAACCAAAACTGGCTGGTTTACTGAAGACTTTACCCTCAGAGAACTGAAAACACTACGAGCTAAAGAGCGAATCCCCCAACTGCGCTTTCAAAATACCGTCTATGATGGACTCTTAGAAATTCCGACGCTGCAAGAAATCATCGATTTAGTCAAGGTTAAAAGTAGCGAAATTAATCGGGAGATTGGCATTTACCCAGAAATTAAGCACCCAACTTACTTTCAATCTATTGGATTAGCCCTAGAAGCACCCCTACTTGCAACTTTAACAGCCAACGGTTATCAGGGAGCTAACGCACCTATTTTCATTCAGTCTTTTGAAGTGAGTAATTTACAAGATTTATCTACAAAGACAGATTTACCTTTGGTGCAATTGCTGAATGACAGTGGTAAACCTTATGATTTTGTCGTTAGTGGTTGTGAAAGCACTTATGCAGATTTAGTTACAGCATCAGGCTTAGAAGAAATTGCTAAATATGCAAAAGCGATTGGAATTCATAAAAATTTACTGGTTCCGAGAGATAGCAATGGTAGATTGCGTAGACGCGGAGCGGCTTGTCGCCAGACATCGCCTACATCTTTAGTCACAGATGCTCATGCCGCAGGTTTGCTGGTTCATGTCTGGACTTTCCGCAATGAAGACTACTTTTTACCCCTGGACTTTCAAGGAAATCCCCAAGGTGAATATGAACTATTTTTCAACTTAGGTGTTGATGGTGTATTTAGTGATTACCCAGATACGGCTTTCGCTGCCACCAAATTTTAGATTGAATATTCAAAATTTAAAAAATTTACTGGGTATTGGGCATTGAGAAGAGGCAGAGGGGCGGGGGGCGGAGGGGAAAATTCTGCTCCCCGCTCCCCCTATCTACGGCACTTTCTGCTGCTCAATCACCTTACTGGGGGGAATCTGCTCAAGAGGAATCAGCGCTTCGATTACTGATTTGACAATTGGGGCGGCGACAGTAGAACCATAAGCACTTTCTCCTTTTGGTTCATCCACCAATGCAAATACTACATAGCGAGGAGATTCCACTGGTAAAATAGCTACGAAGCTGGTCATTCTCGCACCCTTGATATATCCGCCATTCGCACTAGCTTTTTGGGCTGTACCAGTTTTACCAGCAATGCGATATCCCGGAATTTGTGCTGCCTTGCCGCTGCCTTGAGTAACAACAGTTTCCATCATTTCCAAAACCTTTTGGGCTGTTGCGGCTGAGAAAATTTGGCGGGGGGTGGTGCGATTTGGTGAATCATGCATTTGCCCTTTGCTATCAATCAGCCCGCGAACTACATGGGGTGTAACCAACTTACCGCCATTAGCTAAAGCACCGTGCATTTGCACTAGCTGTAATGGTGTCATGGAAAAGCCTTGTCCAAAGGAAGTAGTAGCTGGTTCAATTGGCGAAGCGATAAATTCTTCTTGACTTTTGAGCCGTCCGCCGACTTCAAAAGGTAAATCTGTATCCACTTTTTGTCCTAGCCCCAAGCGTTCTAGCCAGTTGTAGTAAATTGAAGGTTTTAAGCGTTGGATAATTTGCACCATCCCAATGTTGCTGGAATATTGCAAAATCTGAGCGATGCTGATTCGCCCATTACCATTATTCATGGCATTTTTGATGGTGTAATTAGCGACTCGAATAGAACCGGAGTCATTAAACATATCATCTGGTTTGATGACACCATTTTCGAGAGCGATCGCTACATTCAAAGGCTTAAAAGTCGATCCCGGTTCATAAAGATCCGCCACCGTCCAGTTTTTGAATAGTGAAATATTAGCTTTAGCGTATTCATTAGGATTATAAGTAGGCTGAGAAACGAGGGCGAGTAAGGAACCATCCAAGGCATCCATGACAATTACTGCCCCACGTTTGGCGTCAAACTTCTCCATTTGTTGTTTGAGCGCAATTCGAGCAATTCGTTGCAAACGACTATCAATAGTAAGTTGCAGTCGCAAATCATCAAAATGCAAAAAACCTTCAGGTGCATGATCCGGCATCAGGGACCCATTCCCAGAACGACTAAGTCGCACCGTTTGTACAGGACGTTCTAACAACTTCTCTTGAGAATATTCCACACCTGCTTGACCACGACGGTCAACATTCACGTAGCCTACCACGTCAGAAACCAAATCGTCTGGTGGATAATATCGGGAGTATTTTTGAGCCCACTCCAGACCATTTAAGCGCAAAGAGATGACGCGATCGATAATTTCTTCTGGTAAGGCTGGCGCAAGTATAATTCCGCTTCTTTTGCTTTCAAAAGTTTTCACCAATTCAGCAGAATCTTTTGCCAATATTGGGGCAAGTCGCTCTGCCATATCCTCATTGGACTTATCAAACAGCTTGGGATGAGCGTACAAAGTATATACAGGACGGTCAATCGCCAGCAGATTACTATTGCGATCTACCACTGGGCGACGGGGCATAAAAGGTCGCAAATTCACCATTTGCTGATTGCGTGCCTGCTCAGTTAACTTTGGTCCCTTGACAATTTGTAAGTTATACAAGTTAATAGCCAACCCCAACCCTGATGCCATTAATACGCCCCAGACAATGAACAGTCGGGACTTAGTGGTGGATGTTTGGTTTTGGATACTAGAGGCTAATTTTCCCAAAAGCCCTCGTTTATCACCCTTGTCCTTGTGTCGCCCTGTAAATTTTGAATTCCGAAACTTTCTGAATTTTGTTTTGCTTGGTGACTTCTGCATTGGGTTTGTCCTTTGTCCTTTGTCTGTTGCCTTTTGTGATTAACCAGAAGTCTCAGTCCTAATGACTAATGACAAATGACAAATGACTCTTAGGGATTAGTATCCCAGTGGCGAGAGTGTTTGCGGTTGCGTTTCAGAATTTGGCGTTGTGTTAGACGATGCTTGCTTAGGACTTTGAGATACTGGAGGCAAGAAAATCATCCCTTCAGGAGTTGGCAATACCAAACCTGCTGTTGGTTGTTCTGCTTCATTAGCCATTTTATTTTTCAGCGTCGCGGTGGTTGTAGTTAGCAGGCGCTCATGACGTTGGAGGTTTTGCAGTCTGCGATATGACTGACCCCAAAGCTCTTGTGAATATACCGTCCAACCATACACAGCAAGTGTTGATGTTACTAACAAAAACGCCAAAACTGACGAATAACGATGAAAGGTATACAAGCGCAGCAACCACAAAGGTGTCGCTCCAGAATTAGGCATTGTCGGAAGGCCAAAAAAACCTATCCCCTTACTCTTCTGATTCGGACTCGACTGCTCATTGAGATTTGGAACTTGTCGTCTACCCAAATCTTTTACTGATTTAGCTACAACTGGCTCATTTGTGGGAGAAACCGCTAAATTTTTCGAGGAACGCTGTTGTCTTTGAGAGGATACTGGTGGAGAAACGCTCCGTGCTGCTGACTCCAGGCGTGCAGGGCGTCGCCTCCCTAAAGAAAGGATGGAATCTCGCCAGAACCAATTAGCCTTTGCAGAAACAGTAGATTTACGAGCAACTACCATAATTTTTTTAGATGGAAAATACTGTACTTTAGATTGATTGTCTTTATTGTCTGTTTTTGAGGAGGTTAAAATCACCTTCTATACAACAAGCACACATAACAGGCTACACCCTTTTAATTTTGATGATAGGTAGCTGTACCAGTGTTTGCATCCCTTAGATATCCAATGTTTGTAATCAGCGATTAAAAATTGGACAGCTTAACCTTTAGGTATCGCACCTAAAGTATGGCAACGTCGGGTAGCAAGGTGCAATACTCTATGAAAAAAATAAAATTTTTTGCTATCATAGCTCGGTTTGCTAGAGAATTTGGTAATTTTCGTTTTGCTCTTGAGTTGAAGAGAAACTCATCAGGATGCGTAATCCCAAAAAGAATACCCCGAAGGATTGTTTTTTTTAAGTATGTAATCTCGCAGAATTAAAAAAAAGCAATAAATACGGTATCGTATTCAACAGGCGAAAAATTGTTCTAGCCACAATTGGTGAAAGAGGAGTTATGAAAACAAAAATCTTTGGTTTTGCTCTAATGTTAAGTCTGGCTGCAATTCTCGGAGCCTGTGAAGGTGGTGGTGGTGGTACTGGTACTGCGACTCCCGCTGCTACAGGTGAACCAACTGATGCACCTGCTCCTGGTTCTACTCCTGCAACGACTCCCGTAGCACCTGCAACGACTCCCGCTGCTACTCCTGCTGCTACTCCTGCTGCGACTCCCGCTGCTACTCCTAAATAAGGCATCTTAAACTTTAGTTTAAATCACGCCCAGAACTGCTTAGTGACAGCGTTCCTGATTACATAGCTTAAATTAATTAGGTTCGCGTAAAAACCTGCATGTTTTATGTTGGCTCAAATATCAGCTAAGTAGGGCAAGAAGTAGAGGACACTGGTAAAGAGGGTTCCTTCCTCAACCAAGTGTCCGCCTGAAATTCCCGCTTGATAAAACCTTGTTTCTAATCTAAGTGAGTTGAGTTATGTAAATCTCAGCCATTTTGTACGCAAGACACTTCCCTCTTTTGGTATGTTTGAATTACTGAGACTACTGAGTTTTGAGAGGGCAAAATAATTTAATTTATTGCGATCGCTAACTGGCAATTGCTCTTGAGCATTCCCCGTAGTCTTTCCTGTATCAGGAAAGACCTGGTAATGTTACTTGATATTGCCAGATTTTTATTGCAAAAATTTAGGTATGGGGCAATACGCTTGGGTTAATAAATTTATCCGTTGAGCCAGGCAGTTCTTGAGCAGAGGATGCAGGGGGAGGAGAAAAAAGCTTATCCCAAGCGTATTGAGGTATGGGGTATGGGAAAAATAGATTTTCATCCTGCGTTGTAAACGCAGTTTAGAATATGGGGAGAGTTAGAGCGAGAAAGGCGATAAAATTACTGAGTTTAATTGTGATTAGTGCAACTTTGCTTATCTTAAGTAGCGATTGGGGGTCATCTGTAATCGCATTACCGCCACCAGAGGATACACCAGAAGAAATATTACGGACACAAATTATCATAGAAGCGCGATCGCCTATTGATGGAAAATTCCTCACAGCTGCCGAATACATCCAGTTGCAAGCCCAGCTGCAAGAAGTTCCGCCACCAAAACTAGACCCCAAAATTCGAGAACAGATTTACTTGCTTCGCTTACGTAAAACCTTGCTTCAGTTCTTCCCATTTTTAAATTTTTAATAAATTAGTCATTAGTCATTTGTAATTCATCCTCTGTTTAATGCCCCATGCCCTATGTCCCATTCTGATGTAGGATAACGGTGGCGACAAAATTGCAAATAAATGTAAAGAATATATATAGATAGTTTAAAAAAGTAGATTTAGTCAATCACGTTATTTCACTTAGGTAGCTTCATGTCCATGACCACGATCGCCCCTGAACAGGTTAACAGCATCGTTTGGAATCAGCATAACGATCCCTTTGAAATATTAGGTTCTCATCCCATAGAACAAGACGGTAAAACTGTCTGGGCTGTGCGGGCCTACTTACCAAATGCAAGTGCAGCATGGGTTGTTCTTCCTGAACAACGGAAGGAATACCCAATGCAAACGGTGCATCATCCCCACTTTTTTGAATGCACCATTGAAACCGCAGAACTGGCAAACTACCAGTTACGCATTAAAGAAGGGGAGCATGAGCGTGTCACTTATGACCCTTACGCTTTCCGTTCTCCCAACTTGACAGACTTTGACCTGCATTTATTTAGTGAAGGCAACCATCACCGGATATATGAAAAACTGGGAGCGCATCCCACGGTAATAGACGGCGTTAAAGGCGTTTATTTTGCCGTTTGGGCACCTAACGCTCGGAATGTCTCATTGTTGGGAGATTTCAACCTCTGGGATGGACGCAAACACCAGATGCGTAAAGGCCCTACCGGAGTTTGGGAATTGTTTATTCCTGAAATCGGTGTGGGAGAGCATTATAAATATGAAATCAAAAATTTTGAAGGACACATTTACGAAAAATCCGATCCTTACGGTTTCCAGCAGGAACCCCGCCCGAAAACGGCATCCATTGTCACTGATTTAGATGCTTACAGTTGGAATGACGAAAGCTGGATGGAAAAGCGGCGTCGCGCTGACCCTCTTACCCAGCCTGTCTCAGTCTACGAAGTGCATTTAGGCTCTTGGTTACACGCTTCGAGTGCAGAACCAGCAAAACTCCCCAATGGTGAAACTGAACCTGTAGTTATCGTTTCGGAACTTAAACCCGGCGCACGCTTTCTTACCTACCGAGAACTTGCTGACCGAATCATTCCATACATCAAAGAATTAGGATACACCCATTTAGAATTGCTGCCTATCGCGGAGCATCCCTTTGATGGTTCTTGGGGTTATCAAGTAACTGGTTACTATGCCCCTACCTCCCGTTTTGGCAGCCCCGAAGATTTCATGTATTTTGTTGACAAATGTCACCAAAATGATATAGGGGTAATTGTAGATTGGGTTCCCGGTCACTTCCCTAAAGATGGGCATGGTCTAGCTTTCTTTGATGGCAGCCACCTATACGAACACGCCGACCCCCGTAAAGGTGAACACAAAGAATGGGGTACTTTGGTGTTCAACTACGGTCGCCATGAAGTTAGTAATTTTCTGGCAGCAAATGCCCTCTTCTGGTTTGATAAGTACCACATTGACGGGATTCGTGTCGATGCTGTTGCCTCGATGCTTTATAACGATTATTGTCGCAAACCAGGAGAATGGCTGCCCAACCAGTACGGTGGCAGAGAAAACCTAGAAGCAGCAGATTTTCTGCGTCAGGTAAATCACATTATCTTTAGCTATTTCCCCGGTATTCTTTCAATTGCGGAAGAATCCACTTCCTGGCCAATGGTATCTTGGCCGACCTACACAGGCGGACTGGGCTTTAACTTGAAGTGGAATATGGGCTGGATGCACGATATGCTGGATTATTTCAGCATGGACCCTTGGTTCCGTCAGTTCCACCAAAACAATATTACCTTTAGTATGTGGTATAACCACAGCGAGAACTTCATGCTGGCTCTATCCCACGATGAAGTGGTGCATGGTAAGAGCAATATCATTGGTAAAATGCCGGGGGATACATGGCAGAAGTTAGCTAATATCCGTTGTTTATTTAGCTATATGTTTGCTCATCCAGGCAAGAAAACCATGTTTATGAGTATGGAGTTTGGGCAGTGGAGTGAGTGGAATGCTTGGGCTGATTTGGAGTGGCATTTATTGCAGCATGAACCACACCAACAATTAAAAACGTTTTTCAGGGAATTGAACCATCTCTACCGTTCTGAGCCAGTGTTGTATACCCAGGATTTTGCTGAACCGGGGTTTGAATGGATTGACTGTAGCGACAATCGCCATAGTGTGGTTTCCTTTATTCGTCGCGACAAGGATTCTGATGATTTTGCGATCGTCGTTTGCAATTTTACACCACAACCCCATTCTCATTACCGCATTGGTGTACCGCAAAAGGGATTTTATACTGAGTTGTTCAATAGTGATGCGCGTCAGTATGGCGGCAGCAATATGGGCAACTTAGGTGGTAAATGGACGGATGATTGGTCTTTGCACAGTCGTCCTTATTCACTGGATTTGTGTTTGCCACCTTTGGGTGTGTTGATTCTCAAGCTGGATAAGAAAAAGACTGCTGAGGTGATTGGATAATAATTTGGGGTGGGCATTGCTCACCCTTAATTTTTGTTTAAGATAAAAGATAAATGACTGTCAATACAGTTTGGTTAAGGTTTTGGATGAAAATTATAGATTTCAAAGACGCGATAAATCGCCGTCTCTACAAAAGACTATTCATCGCGTCTCTTGTCTTAACCAAATGAGAAAATAAACAATCTTGCACAACATCTTAGTGGAGATAAGCTAAGGTGCTATTAAAGGCTACGCTTATACATTTCTAAAAGTAGCTGTAGAATCAAAGTAAAAGGGCAGGTATCTCTGGATTGCAAATGATAACCAAAACCTTGAAACTGAAATTATTGGTATCTAAAGAGCATGACAGACATAACAGATTTATCAAAAATAATTGCTAACAAAGGCGACAATTCATTAATTCTACCAGATGTAAACTTACAATCACAAGAAGAAGTAGAACTGGAGCGAAAACTGCGAGAACTCAAGTTTAAACAAGAACTAAGAAAAGATTGGATTTTATTTATTGTTAGAGATGTAATAATATTTCCTGCCGCTATCCTTTTTATTTTTGCTGTTAGCGGTTATTCCCTATTTATTCAGATTCATCGGTGAAATATCTGATGATATATAGCAATTTTATCTAATTCGTGAAAATCGCCAGGCTTAGATCCCTGACTTCTTTAATAAGTCGGGGCTCTCGTTCGTGCAGTATAAGTAAATTTGCGTAACTAATTTTACAGACGACGAAGGCAACTTGCTACAAGTAGACTCATCTTTATATCCACACAAAGTTTTCTGGATATAAGGATTACCGTGATTGGTAAATCTGCAAAAAAGTAAGTATCTGATGGAAATAATCTAAAAATATGGGGCTTTTAATATTTTCGGTTGCTTTAGTTGCCATTGTTGCTGTAATTATCATTAATAGCTACAACGATTTAGTCAAGTATCGGAATCGTTACAAAAATGCTTACTCTCAAATCGATGTGCAATTACAGCGTCGCTATGATTTAATTCCCAATTTAGTGGAAACTGCTAAAGGGTATATGAAACATGAGCGAGAAACCTTAGAAGCAGTTATTGCTGCTCGTAATTCTGCAATTAATGCTAGCAGTCGTGCCGCGCAAAATCCCGGTGATCCTCAAGCGATGCAACAGTTGGGCAATGCTGAAGGAGCGTTAACAGGTGCCTTAAGTCGCTTGATGGTACTTTCAGAATCTTATCCAGAATTGAAAGCCGATCGCGCCATGACTCAGGTAATGGAAGAATTATCTTCTACTGAAAACCGGATTGCTTTTGCACGTCAAGCTTTTAATGATGCGGTGACACTCTACAACACCAAGAGCGAATCTTTCCCTAGCAACCTTGTGGCAAATACCTTTAATTTTACTGTTGCAGAATTGCTCGCCGAAGCTAATCCAGAAATCAGAAATGCTCCACGTGTGTCTTTTTAGGTGTCTATGAATTTCTTTGAACATCAGGATCGGGCACGCCAAAATACGCAACAATTAATTGGGTTATTTTCCCTATCGATCGCAGTTATGATTATGGCGATTTATATTGCCACTTTATTTCTGTTTCGCATGGCTCCTCGTGTTTGGTGGCATCCAGGGTTATTTCTTTACGTCGCTGGGATTACAATAATTGCGATTGCAGTCGGAAGTTTATACAAAATTGCCTGTCTCCGGGAGGGTGGAAGCGTAATTGCTCAACAGTTAGGGGGAAGACTCCTGCTACCAGAAATGACTGATGAACAAGGGCAACAACTATTAAATATTGTCGAGGAAATGGCGATCGCTTCTGGTATTTCCGTCCCACAAGTTTATCTCCTCGACAGAGAAACCAGCATTAATGCCTTTGCTGCCGGATTTACGCCCAATGATGCTGTAATTGGAGTTACCCGTGGCACTTTGCAACACCTTAACCGGGATGAACTACAAGGAGTCATCGGCCACGAATTCAGTCATATTCTCAATGGAGATATGCGGCTAAATTTGCGTTTAATGGGACTACTGCACGGGATTTTGTTCATTTATTTAACTGGGGAATTTCTGTGGCGAATTCGTGATACTTTCCGCTTAGAAAAAGGAGATAAGGGTTTACCTATCTGGGCTTTTGGCTTAGTATTGATGGCAATTGGCGGTATCGGATTACTTTGCGGACGCTTGATTAAAGCCGCAGTCTCTCGCCAACGCGAATTTCTCGCTGATGCTTCGGCGGTACAGTTCACTCGCAACCCCAATGGACTTACCGGAGTCTTTCAAAAACTCCAACAAATGGATTCGCGGTTGATTTCGCCAGGTGCAGAAGCCGCTAGCCACATGTTTTTTGGCAATGCCCTCAACCCCTCTTTCTGGGAAAATATGTTTTCTACCCACCCACCCTTAGCAGAACGTATCCGCCGCGTTGGGGGTTTAAACGTCCGTAATTTAGCAGCAATGCCATCTCGCAATCAAGTGGGTTCCCCCTCCCAGGAATCCCTAACAATGGGCTTTGCTGGTGGTTCTAGCACCATGCCAGGACAGGTTGTAAACCAAGTGGGAAGCGTTACACCAGAGCATTTTGCCCATGCTCAAGCGCTGTTATCGCAGTTACCAGAATCCCTGCGCTTGGGTGCGCGGGAGCAACAAAGTGCAATGGCGATCGCTTTTGCGTTAGCCTTAGATACAGAAAATCTCCAAATCCAAGAACGTCAAATTACTTGGTTACGCGAGGTGCAACCCGCTGATTTGGTAGAGAAAACCCTGGAATTAAGTAACGAAATTAGCCAGTTAGACTCCAGAATTCGTTTGCCACTTGTGGATTTGGCAGTGCCTATATTACGCCAAAATTCTGCCAAAGAATGCCAAAGGCTGTGCAAATGCGTCCACGGTTTAGTTGTAGCCACCGGAAGTTTATCACTGTGGCATTTTGTGTTGCAATTAATACTCTGGCATCGTCTCGAACCTAGTATCAATCCCGCATCTACGACAACGATAGAATTCACTTCCATCGAACAGATTTGGCCAGATAGTCTATTAGTACTATCCGTAATTGCTCGCGTCGGACACTCCCAACCCGATGCCTCCACTGAAGACATCGCCTATGCTTTTCGTTCTGGAGTTTTTCGACTTCCCAAAGCCGGAGAGCAAGAAAAACCAGAAAAACCACTAAGTTGTAATTTCACTGAACTCAAAAAAAGTATTGAGCGTCTGCGTCTTGCCACTCCCAAACTCAAGCAAGCTATTGTTGATGCTTGCGCCCACACGGTACTATTAGATAATAAAGTTACTCCTTCAGAGGCAGATTTACTCAGAGCGATCGCTATGACTTTAGACTGTCCCATCCCCCCATTTTTAAATCCTCAGCGTGGTGTTTCAAAACAGAAACAATCTTCTTCCAAGCAAAGTTAGTGTAACAAGTGAGGCACAGTTATTTATCACTAAATAAATTTTCCTCCTTACTATTACATAGTAATACTATTTGAATTGTCAGAATTGCAACTTGCAGATCCCCGACTTCTTAAAGAAGTTGGGGATCTTGTTTATCACAAATGATTCAAGATTACTATGGTATAAATGGTTGTCTCAATACTTGTCTGGTTTTGGGGAAAAGCGGAAAGGTCAAGGGGAAAGAAAAAACCTTTAACCTTTAACCTTTACCCTTTAACCTTTTCCCCAAACCTAATTCCAAGTTGAAGATGGTTGTCTTAGCAAAAGAGTATCATATTGTACAAAAAATCTTGATATTGCCTACCAGCATTAACTCGCCTGAAAAAGTTAGGACAAAATGCCAGCATTCTAGAAATTTGATTGCTATATTAGACTAAATAACTATTCTGGCAAAGGTTAAAAAGCTGTGCAGGATGATTTAAAGGGCTTGGAAATTAGTCAAGATGATTTACAAAAACTGACTAATTTACCTGTTAATGAGGAACTTTTAATCATTACAAATACTCTAAATAGATTTGCAAGGATATATATACAAAAGCTGAAAAGCTCTGAAGGGGCAACTGTAGTTTTCATCGGATTTTCTACATTTGTTTTTGTATATATTTTATTTGATTTAATTGTTAAAATTTTTGTTACGTGGATAACAATTCCATCTTGGGTATTATTAATTATCTTAGGTCTTTGGGTTGGCGGATTTACACAAACTATCTTATATTTAATCTGGAAAAGTAGAAGTAAAGTTGTCAAAAACAATATGACAAAATCTCTTCACATCCTGTTAAATGAGGTTAATAGATATAATACTGTTATTAGAGTAATAGATATCAATGACCAAATCGAAGAAGCTGGTAATCCAGAAGTGGTTATAAAAGAAAGAGAAGGTGTGATTGAAGCGCTTAAACTCACCAAAGCTGATTTAGTTCGCGCTTTGAAGACAGAAAGAATTTTGAGGGAAAATAAGAACTTTATTCTGAGTAATACAGAACTATTCGTCAACAATTTAGCAACTTTAACAGCTATGCAAGTAACTGAACAAGCTACTGAACATGGAAGGTTACTCAATGAAGCATTACAAATTGCATTAGATGTACAACACGAAATGAAAAGATTACAGACTCAGCGTTAAGATAATTCGTAATGACGCTCGTTCCTCGCTACCGCTACGCTAACGTAATTCGTAGTTCGTAATTCGTAATGTCTCTAAGAGATGCTGGGCGTAGCTTACTTCCCCGTAGGGGTACGAATACTCGCTAACGCAATTAGGTTTTGTAATGGGAATTTAGAAAGCACTCAGGTGGGTTGGTTTCTAACCTGCTCACAGACATTATTAATGGCTTTTACCAGAATCCTTCCCAGGGTTGCAATCACCGATCTAACATAAAGAATATTCATAAAGCGATCGCTTATCCACATGGACTGGAAAGAAATTAGAGGGAACTGGGTAATTATTCCCCGAAATCCCATAGGTATCGTTCATTTTTTAGGCGGTGCATTTGTCGCCACTGCACCACACATTACTTATCGCTGGTTACTCGAACAACTGGCAAGTAAAGGTTATGTTGTAATTGCTACGCCTTTCGTTAATACATTGGATCATACTGCGATCGCCAAATCCGTACTGTTAAACTTTGACCGCACCCTCGAACGCTTACAGGATTCTGGGGCATTACGCAAGCTCTACTTCCCTATTTACGGCGTTGGACATAGCATGGGCTGTAAACTTCACTTGCTGATTGGTAGCCTCTTTAAAGTAGAACGTGCAGGCAACATTTTAATATCCTTCAACAACTACGCCGCTAAAGAAGCTATCCCTCTAGTAGAACAATTCAATTCTACTTTTTCCATCGAGTTTACTCCCTCACCTGTGGAAACTAACAAGCTTGTCCAAGAGCGTTACAATGTCCGACGCAATTTATTAATAAAATTTAGTAATGACAACATTGATCAATCGGCAGCATTAACCAAAATCTTACAAGAACGTTTTGATGAGATGGTGACAGCACAAACGTTACCAGGAACTCATACAACACCTCTAGGTCAAGATATTAAATGGCAAACTGGAACCTCTTTCACCCCTTTTGACGCTTTAGGACAATGGTTTAAGCAAGAAGCATACCGCGACTTAAACCAGCTAAAAAGCAACATCCTCTTATGGCTAAATCCTTTAGCAGCACCATAGAATTTATGACTGTTTGACAGTCATAAATTCTATAGGTAAATAAAAACGATTTCTAATGCTTCTGGGTTGAGTCTAATAGAAACCTAACCCCAACTCCTTACTAGGGTTGGGGAGTAAAATTCAAAGCCTCTATGCTTTTAAGAGAGAGGAATGGAAGTGAGGTTAAAGTCTATTGTATACAAACAATAAGTAGTACCATATTAGCATCCCTGTATTGATCCTAGTACCTTATTAGCTCATAGCATATTTTTATTTTTTATTTTGACAGCAAATTATTAATAAGTGTTTCCTGCAACTTTATATGTTTCAAATACTAATAATTGATGACGACTATTCAATAAAAATACTCCTAAAAAGGATTTTGGAAAAACAAGGTTATGAGGTAGTGACTGCCAGTAGCGGCGATGAAGGAATAGAAAAAGCACTAGCTTATCGTCCAGCTCTAATTATTTGTGATTGGATCATGCCGGGTTTGACTGGACTGGAAGTTTGTCACCGCATTAAGGCAGACCCCAAATTTTCCACCACATTCTTTATTTTATTAACATCCTTGGATTCTGTTGCTGATTGCGTCAAAGGTCTAGATGCTGGTGCTGATGATTTTATCTCCAAACCTATTGAGCATAATGAATTACAAGCACGGGTAAGAGCGGGATTGCGCCTGCATCAGTTGAGTAGAGATTTGCAGGATCAAAAGTTGCTTTTAGAATCAGAAATGTCAGAAGCCGCAGACTATGTGCGATCGCTACTACCTTTTTCCATGACCGAACCCTTCAAGATAAATTTCCGGTTCATTCCCTCGCGACAACTCGGCGGTGACTGTTTCGATTACTATTGGCTCGATGATGATTATCTGGCAATTTACTTACTCGATACCGCCGGACATGGATTGAAAGCTACTCTTCCCTCTGTTTCAGTGCTGAATTTGCTGCGTTCACGTGCGCTCAAAGGTCTGAATTACTATCAACCTAGTGATGTATTGAAGGCTTTGAATGATACTTTTCAAATGAATTATCAAAATGATAAATACTTTACGATTTGGTATGGAGTTTACAATCGAATCAACCGCCAGTTAATTTATGCTAGTGCAGGTCATCCACCAGCAGTTTTAGTAACCGGCACATCTCCAAGGAAATCTGAAGTTAAACTCCTGAAAACCCCCGGTATGCCAGTTGGGATGTTTCCAGAGGCAAAATATGTTGATGCATCTTGCAATATTGAAAAATTTAGTACCCTTTATATTTTTAGTGATGGTGCTTATGAAATCACTAAATCAGATGGCACACTTTGGAGTTTGGATGCTTTTATTCAGCTATTAGTTAGTTTACAAGATCCAGTTGATAGCCAACTCGATCGCGTACTGAGTTATTTAATTGCTCTGAACTCCAAAGATGCTTTTGATGATGATTTATCTATTTTGCAAATGAAGTTTGATTAATTAAGTATTGGAAACTAAAACTTGATTAAATGCATCTTGACTAGGGAATATTTCAAATACTTTATCCATATTAGTCAGTTCAAATAATATCCTGACTTGCTCATTAATTGAGCAGAGAACAAGTTTAGTATCTGCTGCACGCAAGGTTTTAAAAGCTAATACTAAAGCTCCCAAACCGGAACTATCCATAAAGGTTACATCTTTAAAATCAACTAACACGATTTTCGCACCCTTCTCTAGAATATCAGTGATATTTTGTCGAAATTCTTGTGAAGTTGTGGCGTTCAAATTACCACTGAGCTTAATAACTTTTACTTGTTCTCTCATAATTATGTCACTCTGATTTGTGTAAATAATTCTCTCATTTCGCCATTATAGAACATTTAAAAATGCTTGTAAAATAAAATATAAGATTACATATTGAGTAACCATTGATAACTAATCAGGATAGATAAAGATCAATTATAAGTATTTTAATCTACTTTTTTGTAATACGAAAAACCATATTGTCTTACATTCAATATCGCTTTTTTACTAGGAATATACCAGTTGAGAATAGACTATATAAGTAAGTCAGCATAGTAAAACTCATGTATGTTTAGTTTTGTATAACGGTTTGAACGACAGATTTATAAGCTGTTCGCTGATTTTATTTTTCGGCATACTATGTTAATTTTTAACACCAACTTACCTGTATATCATGGATGTAAATATATACTGTATCTACAAGCTGAGGTTGCCGCTTTTCAGATTGTTTACCAAATATTTTTGCCAAAAGTAAAATTTTCCAATAAATCTCATGCTGATAGCCATCATTAAACAATTCAAAATTCAATGAGTCGGAGCAATACCTAGTTTGGCTACGCCTACGCGCAATTAAACCGAGTCTAGCAGCAACGTTCCTTTGCGTGGTTAAGCGGGTCTGCATCACCCACAAAATTTTCCCAGTCCTATCGCCCAATTCAAACTATAAGCAAAAATACTCAACTATCGAGGTTTCACATCATAATCATTAGTAGATATAATCCTTTCTTGACTACTGAGTATTTATGATAGTAACTAGGATCTACGTTTATTTATGTCCAATTACTTACATTATTGAAATAATTTACCTCTGGATTACCCTTCTAGAGCCGAAAACTTTGGTTTCAACAGTGCCAAGCAAGCTTGAATCTACACCAACTATCTAACAGAAGTTCTCTAAGGCGATCGCCCCTGCTATTTTTAGTATTCCCAATATCTATATATTTCTCAACACATAACACAAATCCTGTACAGACGTGATTTAATCGCGTCTCTAACTACCTCAAACAGGATTTACTTTCGCTCTGTAAAGCAACTTCTTACCTTGAAGGTAGCCAGTGTAACGCACTTTGACTGTTCCTCCAGGCTGTGCAGTTCCCTCCATCAATTGGTGAAGTTGGGGATCATAAGGTAATTCTGCTCCCACAGGTGCGATCGCTTCTACTCCCCACGCTTGCAAAAGCTTTTCCAGGGGTTTCTGTACCAATGGGACTATTTTAACTGCTGCTAGCTGTTGATTCTCCTGCGCTTTCTGTGCTGCTGTTGGCCATTGCAATAATAAAGACTCCAGCAGTTGCAAGGTTGACTGCTGGAGTTCTTGTAGTAATATTTCTCGCTGTTGTTCTAATTGAAGTTGCGAGCGATCGTACTCTCTTCTTAAATCTGTAATTTCTTGTAACAATTCCTGGGTAGGTGCTGTTTTCTCTTGTAATAACTCTACGGTTGAAAAAGTTGCGATTAATTCACTTAATGAAATCTGTAGCACTGACGACAGCTTAAGCAGCACATCTACCCGCATCTGCTCTAGCTTTCCCTGACGTAATCGCAAAATTTGACGCTCTGAGACACCAGCAGCACGACTCAGCGCTTTAAAACTAGAAATACCTACCTGTTGCATTAAATCTTGCAACTTTTGGGTGTGGGGCATTGGGGATTGAGGATTGGTGACTGGGGATTGGGGATTGGGGATTGGCAAAAAAATTAAGTCTTTATTTGTTAGTACCCAGTCCCTAGTCCCTAATTCCTATTCTTCCAGCAAACTTCTCAACATCCAAGCTGTCTTTTCGTGTACCTGCATCCGCTGAGTCAATAAATCGGCGGTAGGTTCGTCGTTAACTTCCTCTAGCACAGGGAAAATAGACCGTGCAGTTCTGACTACGGCTTCTTGTCCTTCCACTAGCAAGCGGATCATTTCCACAGCTTTAGGAACTCCAGGAGTTTCTGGAATCGAACTTAGTTTGGCGTATTCGCTGTAGGTTCCTGGTGCAGGATAGCCAAGCGCTCTAATTCTCTCGGCTATTAAATCCACTGCTAAGGCTAATTCTGTATACTGAGTCTCAAACATTAGATGCAACGTTTGAAACATCGGCCCTGTTACATTCCAATGAAAATTATGAGTTTTCAGATACAGTGTATAAGTATCAGCCAACAGATGAGATAAACCGTCAGCAATTTTAGCCCTACTCGCCTCGTCAATGCCGATATTTACATTTTTAACTGTTACTTTCGATGACATAATTTTCTCCTAATTAGGTTATATGTAATTGGGGATTGGGAATTGGGCATTGGGGATTGGCAAGAAAATTAAGCCCTTGATTCCTAGCCCCCATTCCCCATTGTCTATGCTAAGTGCATCTTCAAAACGCTACGGGGTGCTTTACGAACTCTGGCTAAAACGGTTTCTTTGCCTAAACGCTGGCAAGCTTCATACCGGTGGCAACCAGAAAAGCCATAATATTGTCCATCTACTTCTAGGACATCAATAGGTTCTTGCTGCCCAATCTCCGCAATCGATTCCATTAAGGCTTGCACTTTATTTGGATCGTTTGTACGGGGCAATGGCCGTTTTATCTGATTTAATGGAATTTCTTGGACTTTAACCATAAAGAGTTTATGCAACTAGTTCTGTTTTTTGTCTCTAAATAAATCATAGTCATTATGACTTCGTTTTGCAACTAGTATCTGGGGCAAAATTGGTAATGGTATCATTGGAGCATTCATGCGACAAAAAAACCGCGCTACAAAGCAATTGGAAAATAAGCTCCAACGACACATTAAGGGGCAGAAGACACTCTCTACGAGAGGCTCCGCCAACGCGAACGATTACTCGCGATCGCAACTTTTGGAGACGCTGCGCGAACGCTATCAGGTGGTCATGAAATTTTCATTTTGGTGTTTTCCCTACACTGTGCTGACAACATTTTGTCTATTGGGACTGACTGCGGCATCAGGGCCAGAGAGCAATATCCAGGATATAGAACTGAAAATTGGGATTGTGCAGCGATTTGGCGCCGAAGCCACAGCCAAGCTGCAACTAGAACCCATAAAAGGCGATCGCTTAAAGCTAAAATTTCAAGTGGGCAACAAGCAGCAAATCCTGTTTACTAAGAACCCTGTAAAGCTGGAAACAGTCATGGAAGCTTTGCCCCAGTCAGCAGTCGAAGAAGTGGTAGTTTTAGGCACATACCGCACTTTTGAAACTGCGGAAGACAGTGCTAATAAATGGCGTTCTCTGGGAATGGAAGTGGAAATAGCCCAGCCAGAACGCTGGCAGGTTTGGGCGAAACGAGATGTTTACAGCACTCCTTTATTGCGACGCTTGTTATTGCAAAACATCCAAGCTTCTACCAAAGAGAAAGTATATCTTGATACTAGAGTTTTGAAACAAGTGCCACGAGTGAGTTGGGTAGTGGATGGTAATCGCTATAGCCCAAATGGCTTGGAAATTAGCACAGAGCAAAACTTGATTCGGGTGAATAAAAGCGACAAACAAGAGAACGCTCGTCTTTATGCTGGCCAATTGAATTTGCAGCCAAATGCTTATGGCACATACACTCTAGTTAATCAAGTACCCTTAGAAACTTATTTGCGTGGGGTTGTGCCTTACGAAATAGGTACAGAAGCACCAACAGCGGCGCTGGAAGCCCAAGCAATTCTCGCCCGGACTTATGCCTTGAGAAATTTACGCAGGTTTGCCGCAGATAATTATCAGTTGTGTGCTGATACTCACTGCCAAGTTTATTATGGGCTGAAGGGAGCCGCTGCCAAAACAGACCAAGCGATCGCCTCAACCAGGGGTAAAGTATTAACTTATAAAAATGAACTAGTAGACGCCTTGTATTCTTCTACTACTGGTGGTGTCACCGCCTCCTTCCGCGATATCTGGAATGGTGACGATCGTCCCTATCTCCACCCTGTACTGGATGCTCCGACTAATTTTTGGGACTTATCTAAGCAGAGTTTAGCAGATGAAAAGAACTTCAAAAAATTTATTAACATACAACAAGGATTTAATGAAAGCAAGTGGGATATGTTTCGTTGGCATAAAGAAACCCCTTTACAGGATATTATCAAGGACTTGCAGAAATTTTTGCAGGTGAAAAACAGTCCCCATGCCAAATTTAAGACAATTCAGGCTATGGCAGTCGTGAAGCGAAGCCAGAGTGGACGTATTCTTGAACTTGCGGTTAAAACCGATCACAGCACCTTTGTTCTGCATAAAGATGAAGTTCGCAGCGCCTTTGCTGCTCCCGTAAGTACGCTTTTTTACATAGAACCCCTAAACAAAGGCAAGACAGAACTTTGGGGATATGCTTTTATTGGTGGTGGATTAGGGCATGGAGTCGGCTTGAGTCAAACTGGCGCTCAAAATTTAGCAAAACTAGGTTGGTCAAGTCCAAAAATTCTCCAATTCTACTATCCTGGTACTCAGATTAAAATTCTCAGTAAAGAAATTAAGCTGTGAACTATCCGCACTGAGCTTATGTACTATGTACGAGAGAATTCCATAGTATACTGATTTTCAAGTAAAAAATTAAGCAGGAACACAACATTTACTGTGTTCCTGCCCAACACTGAACTAGGCTTTTTATCAAAGTCGCTTTTAGAGATACACACAGCATTGCAAGTGTGTTGGCCCTAGATGCCATACTTGTATTTTTTCAACATTGGTAACTCTTGCAAGAGGTTTATGGTTGAGTTGCTTAGTTCTTAGTAAAGGTCTTCTTCTTTGTGAGTTTCGATTGTTACGTCAGAGGTTGGGTAAGCGACACAAGTCAGTACGTATCCTTTTTCGATTTGCTCATCGTCTAAGAATGACTGATCGCCTTGATCGACAGTACCCTTGACGATTTTACCTGCACAGGTCGAGCAAGCACCAGCGCGGCAAGAGTAGGGCAAGTCAAGACCAGCTTCTTCAGCCGCGTCTAGAATATAGACATCATCATCAACGTCAAGTGTTGTATTTAGTCCTTCAGACTCGTTGATTAGTGTCACTTTATAACTTGGCATTGAGTAATCCTCTCTTTTGTAAACGGCAGTATAAGTTATCTTAAGGCAAAGGTCACGGCTGTTCTGTGGGATTAGCCGTTGGTTTAAATTTGCTTCAATTCTGATACTACGAGAAAAATTAAACGATGTGACTGGAAATCGAACCCGATTAGTAATGAAATTTAGTTACTTAATCCCGATAAGTTTTATTTATGTTATTTTCTCGCTTAGTTAGGTTGCAATAAGAAAAATTTATTTTATATATAAAAAATATGAGCAATATTAATGTTAAGCTGTTACACATTTAACTTGTATCATTAGGGCGCTCTTGTTGCCCACCCCACAAGAGTTAATTGGATATTTTGTTATTTGTCAGTCCCTTAGATTGCGATCGCATACCCCGACGAAAGCAAGCTGATGCGGTAACTTTTTCCAAAATTTTTCTGTTCATTATTTGACAAATTTTGTGTATTGTGCAGCACGTTAGCTCTGCTTTCAAAAAGGGGGCTTTCTTTTGAAAATAAAGTCTCATACGTGCTTGAGGGGTTCTGACGAATGTTGTAGAGTCTAGACTGGTGAACCCAATGAAGAGAGAATCTGACCACTAGAAGCGTGAGACGATCAAAAACAGAACTAGTGAGGATCATGTATAATTCAAAAGCTGCTTCGGAAAAAGCAAAAGTGCGTGTAGGTTTGATCGGTACTGGATATGCGGCAAAGTTTCGGGCTGAAGCATTGCTCCACGATGAGCGATCGCACCTAGTCGCAGTTGTTGGTCATACAAGCGAAAAAACCGAAGCCTTTGCTAAAGAGTACCAGATTGAAACATTGAGTTCTTGGCAAGAGCTAGTAGAACGTGAAGATATAGACCTAGTGGCGATATCTACGATTAATCGAGATCATGGGGCGATCGCGCGTGCAGCGCTAACCAACGACAAACATGTGATTGTAGAGTATCCTCTTTCGTTGGATGTAGTCGAAGCAGAGGAATTGATTGCTTTAGCCAAAGCAAAACAAAAACTTCTGCATATAGAACACCTGGAACTTTTGGGTGGTTTGCATCAAGCCTTGAAGCAAAACTTAGCCAAAATTGGTGAAGTGTTTTATGTTCGCTACAGCACCATCAATCCTCAAAATCCTGCACCCCGCAAATGGACTTATAACCACGATTTGTTCGGCTTTCCCTTAATTGGGGCCCTGTCTCGCCTACATCGCCTCATCGATTTATTTGGTAAAGTATTTACAGTTAACTGTCACCAGCGATATTGGGAAATAGAACCGGAATATTACCAAACCTGTTTCTGCACTAGTGAACTGTGCTTTAACAGTGGACTTTTAGCCCAAGTAGTGTACGGTAAAGGTGAAAGTCTTTGGCAATCAGAACGCAAGTTTGAAGTTCACGGCGAAAAAGGTGGTTTAATTTTTGATGGTGACACCGGAATTTTCATCCAGCCAGGAGAAACAACATCTATAGAGGTTGGTCCTCGACGGGGTTTGTTCGCTAAAGATACGAGTATGGTATTAGACCATCTTTTTGATGGCACTCCTTTGTACGTTACCCCAGAGGAGAGCTTATATACCCTAAAGGTTGCTGATGCTGCCCAAAGAGCCGCACAGACAGGGTTAACTATGTTTATGAAAGATTTCTAGATAAAAGTTAATGAAAACCGAACTAATTGTTATTTTATCCCAACGAGAAATAGAGAAAATGCGTCAAGCTGGACGTTTAGCTGCTAAACTTCTCCAGCATCTCGAACCATTTGTGAAGCCAGGGGTTAGCACTCTTGAACTAAATGATGAAGCCGAACGTTGGACACAAGCGCATGGAGCAAAAAGCGCACCCCTTGGTTATAAAGGTTATCCGAAATCGATTTGCACTAGTGTAAATGAGGTAATTTGTCACGGCATTCCCAATGCCAAGCAAATTCTGAAAGAAGGTGACATCATTAATATTGATGTTACGCCGATTGTTGAAGGTTATCACGGCGATACATCCAAGACATTTTTTGTTGGTACTCCTTCTCCAAAAACGAGAAAGTTGGTAGAGGTGACAGAAGAATGTCTCCGCCTGGGTATTGCTGAAGTTAAGCCAGGGGCACGTATTGGCGACATTGGTGCAGCTATTCAAGAGTATGCTGAAGCACAAGGCTTTTCTGTGGTACGAGATTTCGTTGGACACGGCATCAGTAACATTTTCCATACTGCGCCAGATGTTCCCCACTATGGTACACGCGGTAAGGGCAAGCGCCTCAGACCAGGGATGGTTTTTACCATTGAGCCAATGATTAACGAAGGTACTTACGAAGTCGAAGTTCTCAGTGATAAGTGGACTGCGGTAACGCGCGATCGCAAGCTTTCTGCTCAATGTGAGCATACCTTAGCTGTAACTGAAGATGGCGTTGAAATCCTCACCCTACCTGAAGGTGAGAATTACTAAACTGGTAGATTTTTCTACTGCTTGATTAACATTATGGTTCAAACTCTTGCTGCGGAAAACGTCACACTTGAGCAACTAATATTGCTCTATGGATTAGAGTTAGTTGATTCGGAAGAATTCTTTCGAGAGTGGCAAGATGACCTACCTGAACTGACAAGTTTAGAAAAGCAGCTATTGGATCAAATAAAGGCAGGTTACATAAATTTGCGAAACTATCCGCCTTTATTAGAAAATACAGTTAACACGATTGTTTTATCACCACTACTATTCATTGGCAAGTTTTATTTACCTCCTTTTCACCTCAAATTAGAGAAATCTATCGAGATTGAAACACAAGACAAACAAACTATCATCAAAGGACGAATTGACTTTTTACTTCTAAATCAAAAATTCTGGGTAACAGTTATTGAGTCTAAACAGGTTGCTTATTCGGTAGAAGCAGGACTTGACCAAATTCTGGCATATATGCTGGCTGCTCCCCAGTCACAAGATGTAGTATTTGGTATGATTACTTCTGGTGGCAGTTTTATGTTCATTAAACTGCTCAAAGGTTATCCTCCTCGCTATACCACTTCGGATATTTTTGATGTCCGTAACCGTGGCAATGAGTTATATAATGTACTCCAAATTTTGAAGCGTATTAGTCAATTGACTTTTGCCTAATTAAAGGTAGTTAGAATAATTAAGAGCAGTATTGCTGCTCTAATTCTGAACCTGGAAGGACAAATCTTGATGGTTTCAGCCACTATTAATTACACTAGGTAAATCTGTTAAATTAGTCATAGAAGTTGTCAGTACCAATTGGCAGAATGACTATGCCCGGAAAGTGGAAGACTACGAAACTTTAGGTATTGGGGAGTATTGGATCGCAGATTATCTAGGGCTAGGAGGTAAACGCTACATCGGCTTATCCAAGCAACCTGTAATCACTATTTATCAGTTAATCGATGGAACTTATCAAGGACAACAGTTTAGAGGAACAGAACGCCTCATCTCCCAAACATTTCCAGACCTGAATTTGACCGCAGAACAGATATTTGTTGCGGGTCGCTAGAGTTAGAGATTGGGGAACACGTAGCACTCTTTGCAGAGAAGTATTTAAACTTGGTATAACTATCTTCCCAACTTATTGGGAATACCTTCACAACCACCAGGAATAGTACCTCTGGTTTTTTCACCACCCCAAGTGCAACAATAACAACGTGTAGACTCAGACATCCGCTGCACATTCGTCAAATCGATATTTTCTACGACAGCGCCAGTTTGTTCGCCGGTTTCATAATCTGGTGGTTCGGTGCGACTGCGGGGTGATGCTTTATCTACTACGCCATAAAATAGACGAATCCCGTTGATGTCAGCACCACTAAGATTAGCGTTATATAAAATTGTGCGGGAGAGGTTGGCTTTTACTAAGTCACAACCGGACAGATTAGCACGGACAAGATTAGCCTCGCTCAAATCAGTCCAACGTAAATCAGTACCAGAAAGGTCGGCTGCGGCTAGCATTACACCTAAGTCGATGACACGCACACCTTCGAGGCGGTCTTCTGCATATCCGCCAGTCCCGTCGAGAATGGCTCTACCTAATAGGCGATCGCGTTTTAGAGGTGATAACAACTTGGAACGTGAGAGAAAGCGGAGAATTTTCGCTTTCCCACTACCATCGACACTACTTAAAATTGCCGCTGTACGTCCTTCAGCGATCGCTCTTTCTTGCGGCCAATCTTCTAATAATCCTTCTTCATCTAATACTAAGTCGGAAACGCCTTGGAAATAGGAATCAATGGTCTGTTGCTGGGTGATAATATTTTGCTGAACTGTCAGCAGGTTTTGCTGAATTGTCAAGTCTTTAGAAATGACATATTGTCGCCATGCTACGTAAACGGCAATGATGGCGATGAGAATTTGCCCCAATGCGCCAAACCAATCTGCTAGGGTTCCAGCAATATCCCAATTAATTTGGCGTCCTAAAACAAGCAAGCGATCGCCTACACCTGTGAATCTGATCAAGCCGATGATGGCTACTAATAGTCCCAAAAAGGCTACAAACAGCGTGCGTTCTTGGGGTGAAAACCACTCGTCTAAAACTTCTTGGAACCAAGGTAATAATATCGCCAGGGATAACACCAAAGCCATCAGTGTGCCGATAATGCCAACGATCCAGTTATTAAGGATAATTCCAATAAAGGTGATGGCGATCGCGATTAGAGTAATCAGCAATGCCCTGGGCTTAACTGTGAATTGTTTGGTAGTGGGGTGCTTGACTTCCGAACGAGCTTGTTGTAGTGCAGTTGTATATTGGGGAGAATTTAAAGACGCGATCGCCGCTAGTGCTTGTTGTGTCGCTAGTACTTCTGAATTAAGGTTCTTCTCAGTTGCACTACCGTCAAAGTCATTTGGTTGCGAATCGTTTTCGGGGTCTGGTTCTGGGGTTGGTAGATTAGAAGAATTGGATTCAATCGTCATGTTTTCTATTTTGCCCCAGCAAACTCAGAACAACATCTGTTTTATCAGAAATTGCACTAAAGTAAAGACGTATATTCCCTGAGATTGAGAAATGTTGCCCTCTGCCTTATGTCTGGTCTACAGTTTGAATTGTCAGCATTTGAGGGGGCGTAGCATCAGGCGGGTAGAGAAAATCCACTTTTACCAGTCGCCGCTGACCAGGAGATATTTTTAATTGAGCAAGCGGTTCTCCCATCTGTCCCCGTTGTTGAACTAAGTGCCAGTATTGGGTTCTGGGTAAGCCATTATCGTCATTGTAGCGAATACGAACAGTGCCACGGAAAAAGACAGATGGTTCAGGTGGTGAAAAAAAGCGTAGCCCTGGTTTACTTAACTCATCTTCTTTAATAGGCGTTTGGAAAAGCACATTTATAGTTTGTGGCTTATCCGTATTGTTGAATAATGGTAGAGAGATGTTGTATTCAATGCCGTAGTTGCCGTGAGCTTCGTAAGCACTACCAGGATAACGCGCTACGAGTTTAGCAGTTTGGTTTTGTCCAGTACCCATTTTGCCTGCTAAAAGGGTACTTAAACCGTAAGAAAAAGCTTGTCCTGATTTGGGAATTGTCAGGTATGAACTATTAGAGTCGGTAACTTGTGCTTGCCAACGAGAGCCAATAGCTACCCCTGCTACTCGTCCATAAATTTCTGTTGCCCCTTCAAGGCGATCTGGAGGACTGGGAGCAGGTTCACGAGGCCCTGCAAAATCACCATTTTCTAACAAATTCTCCCATTCTTCTAAAGTTGGCGCTCGTTCACTACCATCGGGATTGGGTTTGGCAAACATGGCCAGGTTGGCCAGATAAACTGGATTATCGCTATACAAACGTAACAAAGTAGAACGTCCATTCAATGGCGGCGTTAAAGTTCGCACTGGAATGGGATGATTCATTAACATCCGGCTTTGTTTTGGTGGAATTACCAACTGGGCTGGCCATCCTTGCCGTTTGACTCGCAGCACATCATTCATCGCGCGATCGCCTGGCCCAGCAAAAACGTCTCCCGAATTATTGTCCTGCATGGGAGGCAGCTTGACAAAAGGTGCATCAGGTTGACTAACATAACTAGCTGCTTGCAAAATGTTGACAGTTGCAGGGCGATCGCTGGGATTGTAAACAATCACTCCCAAATAAAGAGTCCGCAAATCATTTGGAGTCTCAATTGCTCTAGCAATATGGTGAGAAAATAAATCAAACCGTCCCTGAAATGGAAAGTTCAGGTGGGCGCTAGGCACTTTTTTGCCTTGAGGAGGAAATGTAGAGAGCAGAATTCCTTCACTCTGAACTACTTCTGGGTTATTACTGTTAAATACTGGTACTTCGTCAAGATGACCTGTTAAAGGTCTTGTTTGTTGGGGAATGAAAATTTCCTGCGGTGCTGGAGAAGGCGAAGCTTGAGCCAAAAACAAATAGGAAATAAAATTAAGCATTTATTCAAAAAGCAATTTATCGCTGAAGTTAAGAATACAGCATACCTAACCTCCACCCAAGCATGACAAGTTAGAGGAGGTTTGCCAAAACTCTGACTTTAACAGTCTGGAGCGATCGCTTTATTATCCTTACTCGTTTGAGGTGAATGAGTATCCGTGCCAATCGCAAATGGGGCAATACCCAATTGCTTGATAAATATGATTAGCTGTGGGATTGGCTAAATTTGCTATGAGGAAACAATGGCGGCATCCCTGATCTAGCAGTTTTTGGCTTAACGCTGCGACACAGGCAGTGGCATATCCTTGGCGACGATACTCTGGTGGCGTATAAGCTAAATTGATCCGACCAATTGTAGCTAACAATTGTTTGCTAGACGCAACTGAAACTGGAGTGCTATCAACCCAAAAATAAGTATTCTGCTCTTTCAACCGATTATCTACTTGGTGTTCGACATCTTCGCTCACCGCCTGATCTATCTCAGATAAAAATGCAGAAAGCCACTCAATCAAAAGAGAGCGATCGCTTTCTGTTGCCAATCTGAGATATCCCCTGGCCGTTGAGACTCTTTGCACTGCCGTTAATTGGTAAATTTTCATTACCACCGACCGTTGATAGAATTGTCCTGTCAGCCTTTGCCAAGTCTGCGAGAATATTTCTGCTTCAGTTGCCAGTCCCATGCTTCCTGGCAGTTGCTCTTGACGCAAATCTTGAGCAATCAACTGCAAAGCATCCATATTCTGGGCTTTGGATAGGATCAATTTTTGAGGTGGGGTGCGGATGGCAACAGCCAGAATTTCGCCACTTGTTTGGACAATTGCTAAATAAGGCTTACTCAGATAACGTTCTGGGTTATGCAACAAGGTATGCAAAATACTGAGCAAAACATTATTTTCTACCTGATGCTGGAGTAAGTAAGCCTGAGTGCAGTGCCAGAATTCCTGAATGTTGTCGAATCGATTTAGTTGCATGATTAGCCTTCCTCACTAACCATTACTATCAAATGATAAAAATATATATTGTGGGGTGGGCATCTTGCCCGCCCTGATTAATCAGCGTGCAAGATATCCACCCCACAAAATTGAGTAATGTACTTGTTGGAATTCCCAGTCCTTTGCCCTCAATTAAGGTGCAAGGGCATTACCCCGAATTAGACTACCAATAGTTTTGGCAGTAATCTTCAATTGGGTGATGGGATTAGCTGGGACGACCGTCTTATACAGATAGCTATCGAATGTTAGCCGTTGTACATCGAGGTCATCACACATTTCCACAAAGGCTTCGCGGGTGGCGTCAGAACGATAGAACACGGTTTGTAGAATGTCCAGCACCTTGTAGGTGAGTCCGTATCTTTTATCCCAACGCTTCAGGTAAACCTTAAGGTCGCCTTCTGTAGGAATGCGGCTACCACCATTAGATGTTTCCACAATGGTTTCGGCACACATCCGCCCAGATTTAGCGGCAAAATAAATACCTTCGCCAGAAGACTTGGTAACGTAACCAGCAGCATCTCCCACCAAAGCGATGCGACCGACAACACGACGGGGACGGGGATGTTCAGGAATGGGGTGGGCTTCGACTTTGATGATTTTACCGCCTGCTAGCTTTTCGGAAGCACGGGCGCGGATACCAGCTTGTAACTGTTTGATGCTGGCTTTATTAATATGCATCGTGCCAGTACCGACAGCTACGTGGTCATATTTGGGGAAAACCCAAGCGTAGAAATCGGTAGAAACGTCATCACCGACATACATTTCGGCGAGGTCGTTATAGTATGCCATTTTGTCTTCGGGTAAGCGAATTCGCTCTTGGAAAGCGATCGCATAATTGTAATCCCCAGCGTCCATTTCTTTAGCAACGCGAGAATTAGCCCCGTCTGCCCCAATTACTAAATCCACCTTCAGGGTTTTAGCAATCCCCTGTGATATGCCTTCTGTATGGTCAATGTAATGGATGGTATAGGGGTCAGTATTGTTTCCTGGTATATCGAGTTTATGAACAGTGGCATTAATTAAATTTGCGCCTAGTTTGGCCGCGCGATCGCGCAAAAAGCCATCCAGCACTTCCCGGCGGCACATTCCTATATATTCATCTTCATTTACCAAATTGATATCAACCTCGCGGTTGGAAGGCGAAATCATTTTCATCTTCCGTACCCGGCGATCGATTATCTCTGGTGGTAAGTCAAATTCACTCACCATACACAGGGGAATTGCACCCCCACAAGGCTTTGCATTGTCTAGCTTCCGCTCAAACAGGTAGGTTTCAATCCCAGAGGCTGCCAGTGTTTCAGCGGCAGATGAACCAGCAGGGCCTGACCCAATAACAGCAACCCGTAGTGTCAAAGGTCTTTCTCCCAATCTTCACATTTACCGAGAGCATACTACCACGGTCTTTCTAGTGATTTGGCGGTTTACCTTCAGGTTTCTGCACAAATGCAATATTCCTTAATGTTTCGATACGAATTGGACTGGGTATTGGGGACTGGGGACTGGGGATTTGTGATTGGGATTTGGGATTAGATATTGAGTATTAGGTATTGGGAAGAATGAAGAATATTAATATCGCTTACCTAATCCCCAATCCCCAGTCCCCAATATGCAGATTTCCTTATTCGATTCTTTTACTAGACAAGTTGGTACTGCCGCAATTACTGGATATCAAAAGCACATTTCCCCACACAAAGGTTTTGCTTGTGCCCACAGAATACTATATGGCGGCGAATCTTGTTCTCAATACATCAAGCGGGTAATTGCTAAGGAAGGGTTAAAAGCAGCTTTTATCAATTCCCGTGAACGATTTCAAGCTTGCAAGCAAGCTAACCAAATTTTGCGAGCGCAAACCGATAACTCAGAAGAATCCCCAGAGGAAGAAACAGACACGCCGCAACGACAAGCATCTGGTAAAGTTGCTCAAAAATCCTCATTTATTAACAATAGCAATACTAACTGTCTTGATTGTGCCGATTTGGGCTGCAATTGTGCTGAAATGGCTACCGTGATTCCTGATTGTGGTTCCCTAGATTGTGGTGCTGCTGATTGCAGTTCTCTAGATTGCAGTGGTGCTGATTGTAGCTTCCTCGATTGCGGTAGCTGTGGTAGCTAAATCTTGTTCATCTATAAATAATTATGTATGGTATATGTAAGACACAGTAATCCTACCAAGGAGCTGTAGATTTAGTTGTAGAGGTACAGCGGCAGTGGGCATAGTAGTTGAGAACGTCTCCAAACAATTCGGGAGTTTCAAGGCAGTTGATGAAGTCAGCCTGGAAATTAAGAGTGGTTCGCTAGTTGCGTTACTCGGGCCATCGGGTTCAGGTAAATCTACGCTATTACGGTTGATTTCCGGTTTAGAAATGCCAGATAGCGGTAAAATCTTGCTTACTGGTAAGGACGCTACATACCAAAGCGTGCAAGAGCGAAATATTGGGTTTGTGTTTCAGCACTATGCGCTATTCAAGCATCTAACTGTCAAGCAAAATATTGCCTTTGGCTTAGAAATTCGGAAGGCACAACCAAAGAGAATTAAAGGGCGGGTAGAACAATTACTCGAATTGGTGCAATTGACTGGATTAGGCGATCGCTATCCATCACAACTTTCTGGTGGTCAAAGACAACGGGTAGCATTAGCGAGGGCACTGGCTGTAGAACCGGAAGTCTTGTTGCTAGATGAACCCTTTGGCGCACTTGATGCGAAAGTCCGCAAAGATTTACGGGCATGGTTACGCCGCCTCCATGATGAGGTTCATGTTACCACAGTTTTCGTCACCCACGACCAAGAGGAAGCAATGGAAGTCTCCGATGAGGTTGTGGTGATGAATAAAGGGCGTGTGGAACAGGTGGGGACACCATCTGAAATTTACGATGATCCTGCTACAGCTTTTGTGATGAGCTTCATTGGCCCGGTGAACGTATTACCCAGCAGTTCAAAGATTTTTAAAAGTAGCGGATTTGATGCACCACATCCACAAGTGTTTTTGCGTCCGCAAGATGTAATTTTTGAAACTAGCGCCAACGATGCCACGACACCCGCGACAGTGAGTCGGTTAGTACATTTGGGTTGGGAAATTCAAGTAGAATTAACTTTCGATGATGGACAAATATTGACAGCGCATTTAACACGCGATCGCTTTAATGACCTAGAGTTAGAAGCGAAACAGCGAGTGTATGTGAAGCCAAAGGATGCAAAATCATTCCCAGTATCTTATTCAATTTAAACCTGCACTTCTAAATCATTCGTGAACAATGAGATCCCCGACTTCGTAAAAGTTGTCGGGGATCTTAATTATTGCAATTTTTACCGAAAAAATGGGTTTAAAGCCCCGTACTTCTAGCACGGCTTTGGAGTAATGAGTAACAAGTAAATATTCTTACTCATTACTCATTACTCCAGAATCTCCGTGCGTTCACGCCGGGGAGTATGTCAAAAATTAAATCGCATTCCTATCTATCTGAGATAATTAGCCGCCCTTTGTTACAGCATCTCCAGGGCCAGTGGTGACAATCACTAGATTTTCTGGCTTAATTAAATCTTCAATTGCCTTTTGGATGTCAGCCATAGTCACTGCTTGAATCCGTTGAGGAAACTCTCGGATTTCCGATCGCGAAAGTCCCAAGACAGCATTATCCAAAATGATGCTGGATACATCACTAGGATTAGCTAAATCTACGGGGTAGCTATTGGTAATTGAGCGTTTTGCTGTGTTAAATTCAGCCTCAGTCACTCCTTGTTCGCGTAACTGTTTGAGCAAAGCGAGAGTACTGGCGATCGCTTTTTGGGCATCTCCAGGAGCAGTTTGCATTTGAATCAAGAATGGGCCGGGATTGATGCCGGCGGCAAAACCACTGTATATACCGTAAGTTAAACCTTGGCGATCGCGCACTTCCGTACCCAGGCGGCTCGATAAGGTATCACCACCCAAAATTTGATTTAGTACCAGCGCCGCATAATAACGTGGATCTTTCCGAGAGATTCCGCTGTAGCCGATGTAAGTCACAGCCTCAGATTTACCGGGAATTACTTTGTTGAGACGTGTCAAAGTTTGTGGTAATGGTACGGACTGTATTTTGAGAACAGGTGGCTTACCTGTGGCTTGCCATTTGCCAAACACCTGATTTAGCAAAGCTTTTACCTTAGCTGGCTCAAAGTCTCCAACTAAAGCGATCGTTGTGGTATCTGGTCGGTAGTGTGTCTTGTAGAAGCCAAGCAAATCATCACGAGTAATAGTCTTTAAACTCTCGGCTGTCGGAAAGCTGTGGAACGGATGGTTTTCAGGGTAAATTGCCTGCTGGAATACTTGTCTTCCCAACCCTCTAGGGTCATCTAGCTGGACTTTTAAACTTGTCAACGCTCTTTGGCGACTTAGTTCTAACTGATCGGCTGGGAAAGTGGCGTTTTCTAATACATCTGCCAGAGTTTGAATCAATATTGGCAGATTTGCTGAAAGTCCCTCACCACTGACGCTAGTTCCCTCACGGCTAGCACTGAAGCTCAAACCGGCTCCCAGGTCTTCTAAAGTTTTTGCTAGAGTCAGAGCATTTTTAGTCTTTGTCCCATTCATTAAGTTGCTTGCAGTTAAATTCGCTAATCCAGCTTTTTGATTGCCGTCAAATTCAGTCCCAGCGTTAATTTGTCCACTCAGGTTAATGGTGGGAAGGTTGCGATCGCTTAACAGCAAAACCTTCAAACCATTCTTTAAGGTAAACTCTTCTGGTAATGATTGTTTAGCTGAATCTGTTTCTGATGTCGCAGGTGGCAGATATTTCGCCAGTTCTGCCGGATCTACAGGTTTACCAGGGCTGAAATTTTCCACCGTGCGTCCAGAACCAGCGCTAGAACTTCCTGGTTTACCATCTGGTTGAGTCGGCTCAAAAAAGCCGATAGTTTGTTGAGCCGGATTGAGGTAAGTTTTGGCAGCTTTCTGGACTTGAGCAGGGGTGACTTTTGCGATCGCAGCCAGATATTTTTCAATAAAACGATAATCTCCTGCGATCGTTTGGTTATACCCCAGTTGATTAGCTTGACTAGTAATATCTTGGTTCCCCAAAATATATGAGGCTTGTAGCTGCGTCTTTGCTCGGTTCAACTCTTCTGAGGTGACAGGCTGTTGTTGCAATTTTGCTAAAGATTCCTGGAGTACCTGAGCAATTTTCCCCAACTCTTGACCTGGAGCCGCCGTAGCATCAATTTGATACCAACCTGGTTCGATAAGTTCGGCAGCACCACCACTCACTGAACTGGCAAGTCCAGATTCCACCAAAGCCTGATAAAGCCGAGAACTACGCCCACCTGTGAGAATAGCATCCATCACATCAATTGCTGGGACATCAGGATGTTTAATATCTGGCAGAGGATACACTGCTTGCAATAGTGCAGCACTTCCAGGTTGCTTGAGGACAATCGGTGCTTTTTTAGCAACAGGTGTAGATGGGGAAGCGTCGGCGAGGGCAGAAGATGCCGAGGCATTATCAAGTACTGTGTCCTTTTTTGCTCGTTGTGATAACTTGCCAAAAGTTTCTTTTACAACTTTGAGTGCTGGTTCTGTGGCAAAATCCCCAGTAATCACTAAGGTGGCATTTTCTGGGCTGTAGTAGGTTTGGTAATAATTCCGCACCTGCTCTACCGTGAATTTCTCGACATCAGCTTTTGTGCCTCCCACCGATAAGCCGTAGGCTCGATTAGGAAAAGCAGCTCGCATCACTTCCCGATCTAGACGATAGCCTGGTGAATTTTCGTACCCCTGTAACTCGGAAATCACCACCCGCTTTTCACTGGTGAGTTGCTCAGTCCCAACTAAGGAATTTTTCATGCGATCAGCTTCCAGTGTCAGCAGTGCTTCCAATTTGTCTCGCTGCACTGTGCCAAAGTAAACTGTTTCGTCGTAACTAGTAAAAGCATTGAACTGGCTACCCAAAGCACTAAACAGCCGTCCAAACTGTACTGGACGGTCAGTTGTACCTTTGAACATCAAATGTTCTAGCTGGTGAGAAATGCCATTCTCTCCCTTAACCTCGTTGCGTGAACCAACTTTATACCAAACTTGCACACTCACCACTGGAGCAGTATGAACTTCCTTTGTTAATACTGTTAAGCCATTGTCCAATAAGGTTTTTTGTACCCCTTGGGTGAATGAGAGAGCAGATACAGGTGTAACTGCTGTTGGTGTTGCAGCATTAGTAAAATTGCCCGAAAAAGGCACGATAGTTAAGAGAAGGCTGAGAAAAAATCCTATAAGCATGTATGAGCGCCGTTTCATAAGCAATGCAAAATTTCCAATTTTTAAATAAAACCCCAAAGGGTATTTCAACATCTAAATCTAACTCAAGTTACTCGTACACTGTGGCGGAAGTTTGCCTACCTTGAACAAGTTGCTTGAGCAAATTATCTAGTTAATTGAGATGGTAGCTGGATTGACATCATCAAATATACTGATGATAATAATATTTATAGATAAAATTTTTACAGAAATTCAGTAATTATTGCAAGTATATTAACAACCTTTACAATGTATTCCATTTGACACGATTTTCCGAATATCCCCTTTTAACATTAGTTTGATACCTGTTGTCACGCCATTAGGGCAGGTATCTCTGTCAAACTAGCAATAACTTTTTGAGATATGCAAACAAGAAACTTAATTGGATCGTTTACGTTAGGTATGCTGTTAACGGCAATACCTGTATTATCAGCTAAAGCCTCAGAAGCAGTACCAGACTTGTATCAGTTACAAGGGAAAAATGTCAGCGTTACTTACTCAACCACAAGCTTTACTGGCAAGCCCCTTTTTACCTATAAAGATAAGGAACAGACATTAAACTTTACAGGTAATGAGCAGATCCGTACTGTAGAAACAGAAATTGGTACACTAGTAACCGTAACTATCCGCCAGACAGTAGATACTGGCAATACTTCGTTTACTTTGATCGTACCCCGTGTAAACCTTGGAAACAGCCAATCAGCCACAGTTGAAACTAAGGGAATTACAACAACAAACCGCTTTTCTGTGATCCCTAAATTTAACCAGGGGCAAACACAAACCTATACCATAATTCATTTGACTGGTACAGCCCAAGCTGTTGCCTTTTAACCACACAACTTGGATAAATAGGTTGGTGTAAATAATTATCGTTGGGATAAGACAGGGGGGCAGAGAGAAAAGGGGTTTTAGCCTTATTTACTTTTCTCCACACAGTTTGCTTTTATTGCGCCGATTTACTTAAGAACTGTTCGCTTAAGGCAAGAGACGCAATGAATCGTCGTCTTTACAATAATCAGTCTTTCGTCTTGGGAAACTCCAAGAAATAAATTATCCAATATTGTGGGGTGGGCATCTTGCCTGCCTAGTTTATATGGCAGGCAAGATGCCCATCCCACAGGAGTTAATTGGATATTTTTTTATTTGTCAGTCCCTTGACAGCGATTTATCGGATCTTTGCGCTCTATAATTTTCATCAAAAAACCTTACTTAACCGAACCGTATTGACATTTCTCCTGTCAAGTCTGCCTGTATTTGCTGCTTGATTCTTCCAGAAGTCTATGATAGTATCCGTGCAATTAGTAAAATACTGTAACTCGATTGACTTTTCGTAGATTAAAATCTGGTCGAGATTATGCACTGTTTTCAAAGCTGCTTAATTAAATTTATCAGCTAAAAGTTTCATTTGTTTCTAACCAATTGCCAGTAGTGCAAAGGGCACATATTGTGCTGCTTTTACCCCTTCGGAAGTTAAGCCTAAGCATTTACAGTAAACCTTAAACATCAGAAAATTGTCATCACATTATGGTAGCTAAAAAACGCAACTTTTTAATATTATTAATGGCTGGAGTTTTTACCCTATCCACGACTCTAGTTAGTTGTAAGACACCGAATACACCAGAGAAAGCTGCCGTCGCCGCTTCTAGTGGTATTAAGACGAAGGTGTTACGAATAGGGTATTTTACTGCTGCGGATATAACTAGATCGAGACAAGTTTTAGAGAAACGCTTGAATCCATTGGGTATTAAGGTAGAGTGGGCACAATTTACCGCCGGGCCACAGCTTTTAGAAGCAGTAAATGTGGGCAGTTTGGATATTGGTGCTGTTGGTGAAACTCCACCGATCTTTGCCCAAGCGAGTGGTATTCCTTTTGTTTTGCTTGCTAATACTATACCGGGTACTGGCGAGGGTTCGGCGATCGTAGTACCAGAAGACTCTCCGATCAAGACTATAGCTGATTTAAAAGGTAAGCAAATCGCCTTTCAAAGAGCTACTGCTAGTCAGTACTTTGTGGTTAAAGCTTTGCAGGAAGGAGGACTAGAACTAAAAGATGTCAAACATCTCAACCTTATAGCACCGGAAACTCGTGCAGCGTTATTGCGTAAGAGTATTGATGCAGCTGTATTAGGAGATCCTCACCTGGCTATATTTCAGAAAACAGAAAAAGTTCGGATTCTCCGCAATGCTAAAGGGCTTTCAACCCAAGGGGGCTACTGGTTAGCTGCACGTAGTTTTGTTAAAGAAAACCCTGAACTAGTAAAAATTGTCCTTGAAGAAGTATACAAATTAGGCAAATGGTCTGAAGCAAATCCACGAGAAGTAGCCAAAATTATCGGGCGTGATGCCAAGCTTGATTTACCAACGTTGGAAACAATGGTCAAACGGCGGCGTTTTGGCTTGAGGCCAATTACTGATCGGGTCATAGCAGGACAGCAAGAGATATCTGACTTGTTCTATAAGCAAAAATTCATTACCAAGAAGATTAATGTTAAAGATGTGACTCTCACACCTGAAGAATATGCTGCGATAATCCCACCAGAAATCAAGCCTTAACTTTGGTAATGGCGATATTGAATATTGCAACAATAGGATGAAAAAATTATGCAAAGTAAGAAAGGTGGGAAAAGTAGGATATTTTTTATTACCTCTTGATTATCAAGCTATTACACGGTAATTTGATGTGTTAAGTACAACTTTCAAAAGGGAGTTTGGGGTATGTAAAAAGTCACTGAAATTTTGAAATATTTTGAGAATTTTCAGCTAGAAAATCTGAAATCAAATAGGGAAACGGAGTTAAAAAGATACGTCTTTTTAACTCTTTTTATAGTGACCAAGAGATTTTGATTCCAATTGCAGATTATTTTTGTCTGTTTGAACTAACGTAAGTTAAATAAAGTTAAGCGATCGCAGCGTCAGCTTGCGCTTCGGGGTGTCGCCATGACGCTACGTGATGGCCAGTGCTGGGCAAGAATGCACCTAGTCTAAGTTGAGGTTTTTTTGTACTCATGCTTTTTTCTGTTTGATAAGAAGTGTTTTTAAACGCAGAGGCACGCAAAGTAAGCGCAGAGGAACGCAGAGTTTTGCCGATTTTATTTGTTTACACTGGCTGGGGTTTGAGTAAATCTGTTTTGGTAACAAATTCACTGAATGTACTTGCAACTTGCTGCGGTAATGCGATGCCTGGCGTTTGCACTGGTAAGCGAGGAAATAGTAATTCTGCAACTCGATAAGCTTCTTCGAGATGGGGATACCCTGAGAAAACGAAGGTATCAATTCCTAAATCGGCATATTCCAGCATTCGTGCTGCAACTGTTTCTGGATCTCCAACTAAGGTAGTGCCAGCACCTCCACGCACTAAGCCAACACCTGCCCATAAGTTCGGGCTAATTTCTAGGTTTTGGCGATTACCTTTATGCAGTTGAGCCATGCGGCGTTGTCCTTCTGATTCAGATTGAGTAAACCGCTGATGTGCAGCAGCGATGGTTTCATCATCAACATACTGAATCAGTTCATTGGCTGCATCCCAAGCTTGTTGGGTAGTTTCGCGGACTATAACGTGCATCCGAATTCCAAAACGTACCGTTCTACCTTGTTCGGCTGCTAATTGGCGTACCTTGGCAATTTTTTGAGCAACTTGATCTGGTGGTTCACCCCAAGTTAAATACACATCAATGTGTTTGGCAGCAACTTGGAGCGCCGCATCTGAAGAACCACCAAAATATAAGGTGGGATAAGGCTTTTGTACGGGAGGAAATTGGAGTTTAGCGCCTTTAACTTTGAGATGACGACCATTAAAGGTTACTTCATCACCTTGCATGAGCGATCGCCAAATTGTCAAAAACTCATCTGTGAGTTCATAACGCTGATCGTGATCTAAGAAAATTCCATCTTTAGCAAGTTCTTTGGTGTCGCCACCAGTGACAACATTCAGAATAATTCGACCGTTAGAAATCTGGTCAAAAGTAGCAGCCATCCTCACTGCTAATGAAGGCGACATAATTGCCGGACGAAAAGCGACAAGAAACCGCAAGCGTTCTGTAACTGAAATTAAGGAAGTAGCAACAATCCAAGTATCTTGTTTTTGTCCAGTACCAATCAACATCCCACCATAGCCCAATTTATCAACAGCTTGAGCGATTTGCTGCATATAGGGATAAGTGGCTGCTCGTCTGCCAATTGTAGTACCTAAATAACGTTCATCTCCCTGTGTCGGCAAATACCAAAAAACTTCCATATTCCTATCTCCTGTCCCTATTTCTGACTGATGGTTTCTGGTGTGATGGCTGCATATTGTTCGCTAGTCAGCATCGCTTCCTTAATATTGATGGGTTTAGGAATCACTTTTTCTTTGGCAAACAAATCTGCAATCTTCTGTTGATTTTCCATGATTTCTGGGGTAATTGGCCTTAACCCATAAGTTCGCCTTTCAACCACTGTTGTTAAAATATCTTCATCAATTTTGAGATGAGGAATAGTTAGTTTTACAACTTCTGAGCGATTTTTCTCACCCCATTTACCTGTGTTATCGATTTCCTCAAGAACTAATCGCACTAATTTCGGATTTTCTGTAGCAAACTTTCGTGCAGCCATGTAATATCCGCCCTGAGTAGCAATACCACTAGCATCTCGCAAAACGCGAGCATTTGCCTTCTTTTGCGCTACAGCTAAATAAGGGTCCCAAGTTACCCAAGCATCAATTTTTCCTTGAATAAAAGCATCGCGAGCTTCTGAAGGAGGCAGGCTAATGGCTTGAATATCACTATATTTCAAACCAGCTTCTTCCAAAGCTTTTATTAATAAGTAATGTGAAGCAGAACCCTTTTGAAAAACTACTTTTTTACCTTTGAGGTCTGCTAAAGTGCGAATTGGTGAATTATTTTGGACGATAATTCCGCTTCCTTTACCAGTGCTGGGTTTATTACTAGCAACATAGACTAAAGATGTACCAGCCGCTTGGGCAAAAATTGGGGGAGTTTCGCCGACAGAACCAATATCAACCCTACCAACATTCATCGCTTCCATTAGTTGTGGCCCGGCGGCAAATTGTGCCCATTCCACGGAAACGCCTAAAGGCTTTAGACGTTTTTCAATCAATCCTTTCAGTCTGACAAGATCCCCAGAACTTTGATATCCCATCCGCACAACTTTGGCTTTTAAACCAGTGGTTTGATTTTCTGAGTTTGGGGTTTGGACTGAGCAACTAATTAAGGTTGTTGAGATTGTTAATAATCCAGGTAATAGGAACAGTGAAAAACGTTGGAAAATCTTAACTTTTGGCTGTTTGAAGGCGGTAATCATGGATGTGATACTTTGTTGTTATTTGGCTTTGATTATTTGGTTAATACTTGCCGATTTTCAATCGTAGAGGCGCACATGTGTGCGCCTCTAGCGAATAGCCCTGGCGAATAGAATTCGCAGCTACACTGGCATTGTCCGCCTCCGCGGACTAAGGTCAAATTAAGGGTTTGAAACCCAGGATCGGTAGCTTTTGTTTGTGTATAAGCGGTTTCTAACCGCCCGTTTCGGGTTAAGTTGACACTTTTTGAAGCTGAAGGTTCTTTTGGAACAGTTCTTGAACGTTTTTCCAAGCATCGGCAGCAGCTTCGGCATTGTAGCTGGCGCGATGGTTGCAGAAAAAGCCATGTCCTGCTCCCGAATAGCGGAAGATAGCATGGGGAATCTGATTTTTCTTCAATTCGGCCTCAATCTGTTCTGTTTGTTCTAAGGGGATTCCCTGATCGTCAAGGCCAAAGAAGGCGTAAATGGGGCCTTTAATATCGGCAGTGCGGGTGATGGTTGGCTCTCCACCCCCGGGAGTTGAGTTGGGAATACCGCCACCGTAGAAAGAAGCTGTAACTTTGATATCTGGTAAAGTGGCAGCTAGATAAACGACGTGGCCGCCAAAGCAGAAACCAATGGAGCCGATCGCATCTCCTTGGACATTTGGTAAGGTTCTTAAGTAAGCGATCGCAGCTTTAATATCACTCAATATTTCCTCTGCTGTTGTTTGCTCCTTATAACCTCTCCCTTGCTGCACATCTTCAGGGGTATATCCACCCTCGAAACCGGGGGCGGTGCGTTGAAATAAAGTCGGTGCGATCGCTACATATCCCTCTTTGGCAAATTTCTCAGCAACTTCCCGAATGTGAATATTTACCCCAAAAATTTCCTGAATCACAATCACAGCAGGGAAGCTTCCCTTTTGGACTGGTTCAGCTAAGTAAGCATCAATTTGCAAATCTCCGTTAGGGACTTTAACTTGAGCGGTGCGAATTTCTGTGTTTGTCATCTTAGGGATTAGCCTGTAGTTGCTTTCAGGACGAAATGTTTTATGGTAAGTTTTGTACAATACTACCTAAACAATACCGATTTACCGTAGTTTCAAGAGTAGTATTTCACAAACAATGTGCAAAGGCAAGTCATTTGATTGAGATGTAGATGAATATAAGACCGTACCAAGAATCTGATGCTGAATCAGTCAGTGCGCTATGGGATGAGGTGTTTCCTAATAACCCATCGCACAGCAGCCCAAAATTGGTAATCAGTCAGAAGCTTGCTGTACAGCCTGAGTTGTTTTTCGTTGCTGAGATTAACTCTGTAATTGTAGGTACGATCATGGCGGGATATGACGGACATCGCGGTTGGCTATACACAGTTGCAGTCATCCCTCAGTATCAACGGCAGGGTATTGGTAGCAAGCTAGTGCAGCACGCAGAGAGGGGATTGATAGCGATGGGATGCCTCAAAATCAATCTCCAAGTTCGTGTCTCCAACGCAGAAGTCGTTGAGTTTTATACAAAACTTGGCTATCTCGTCGAAGAACGCATCAGTATGGGAAAGCTTGTCACATAGGCTTTCGGTGAGTTGGAACAGAAAAAATTGAGAAATACGCCAGTAATACTACAAAAAGTGATTGTAGCGTTGCCAAAATTAACCCAAACTAGGAGAAAAATTTATGAAACTTGATACAGTTCATCATATTCAAGTAACCTATCCGCTTGAGGTGGAGGATGCAATGCTGTTTTTCTACAGCAAAGTTTTGGGATTGACTGAAATTCCCAGACCTGAAGTAATTAAAAACGATTCAGGAGCATGGTATAAATTGGAAGATATTGAACTGCACATTAGTACAGAGAAAAACGCTAATAACCAAGCATCTAGACGACATTATTGTTTTCAAGTCGATAACTTGAACGCTTTTGAGGAACATCTAAAAAAACATGGGGTAGAAATTATTCCCGATCAGCGACCACTTCCCGGATACGTGCGATTTTTCCTCCGCGATCCCGGTGGGAATCGTATAGAAATTACAGAGTTTATCAAGAATACTTTTGAACAGCTACAAACAGAAGAGTTACTATTAGAAAGACATTCAGTAACATTGTCTTAGATACCAAGATAATTGGAAGTCGCACGCCAGTGGCTACGATCACTTAAAGCTTCTGGCGAGCGTCTAAAAAATCTTGGTTTTCTGCCAGTTGGCGTAGGTGAATTAATTATGTGGCTTGAACGTGCAACTGCTAAACACCAGATATCCTTTAAGGACTGGGGTAAATTTGACCGCATAGAAACAAAAACATGTCGTCCTATTATTGATGGTCAAAGAATTACTATAAGTGATAAAACAATAATTTTTGCTTTCCTTATTGATGGATTAGAAGAACCTGTAGGAAGATTCAGATATTTTGATATTAACCCACGAAATCGTTCGGCAGAATTTGGATATACCATCAACCCAAAATTGCGAAACCAGGGTTTAGGCACAAAAATGTTGATTACTGCTATCGATTACCTGTTGACAACAACAGAACTCAACAAATTATATTGTCAGACTGCTGCTTTCAACATTGGCTCAGTTAAACTACTTGAAAAGCTCGGTTTTCATAGAGATGGAATTTTAAGAGAACATCATGAGTTAGACGGTAAACTATGGGATGATTATATTTACAGCATTTTACGGAGTGAGTGGGAAAATAGCAGGTTTTTTAATAATTAGCTGTTTAATTAATTTTGATTATTAGTAACCCTCTTTTGTTACTACGGGGAAAGTATAATCAGGAAGAAAACCAGAAACAGTAAGTAATAGGGATGGTTACGCAGCGCAGACAAGCAGTAAGCACAGTGGCCTTCATAGATAACTATTGTCAACACTATTGTTCAGTGTTTGAAGATGTGAGACATTTTGAAGCATTCAAATTTTTACATTTGGGAATGCTTTCAGAAATTAAGAGAAAATCTCTGCCAGAAATAGCTAAAACGGCGGGGCTAAAAGATAGCCAAACACTACATCATTTTTTAAGAGATGCGCTGTGGGATGTCAAAAAAATCAGAGAAATTAGGCTGTGGTTAACAAAAATGTTTATTGGGGAACGAGAAATAATTTTATGCATTGATGAAACAGGAGATCAGAAGAAAGGAAAATCTACAGATTATGTGACTCGTCAATATATTGGGAATTTAGGAAAAACAGAAAATGGCATAGTATCAGTAAATGCCTATGGGGTAGTAGATGGAATTACTTATCCATTGATATTTCAAATATTTAAACCTAGAAATAGACTGCAAGCAGGAGATAAATATAAAACTAAACCACAAATAGCAGTGGAAATAATTCAAGAAATAAAAGAGATGGGTTTAAAAATCAAGTTGGTATTGGCAGATAGTCTTTATGGAGAGAGTGGAGATGTTATTCGGGTATTAGAAAATCTAAATTTAGAATTTATTGTGGCAATCCGCTCGAATCATGGTGTATTGATGCCGCCGGGAAGCCGGAAACGTTATAACTCCTGGAAAGCTTATGAGCAAAAGCTTTCACACCGTAAAACAGAAACTCGTTATCTTCGAGAAATCATTTTTGGTCAACGCCGTCGCTTGAGATATTACCAAATCAGTAAAAGTAATGTTCCTGACCCTACAGGAGAAGAAAGCTGGTATGTTATGACTAATTTATCTGTTGACCTTCAACTCAACGTTGCTCGACTTTATAGTTTAAGAAACTGGATTGAATATGGCTTTAAACAAGTCAAAAATGAACTCGGTTGGGCTGATTTTCGCCTGACAGACTATGAAAGCATTGAACGCTGGTGGGAGATAATTTTTAGTGCCTATCTTCTAGTAAGCATTCAGGCGACTTATTTCCAGGTAGAGGCTGAGAAATTTGCCAACCAAAATCTTTCAAATCCTAGCTCTGATTACTCTTCACTTAGAGATTCATCAATTAGTCAGTTTAGTCAACATCGCCAGTGGGAACCTGGCATTACATGGAAAAGTTCTCTTAATAACTTGAGGCTCATTATTCAACCTTATATCTTTTACCATTTGCTCTTACCTTGGTTAGATGTATTCAATATTCCTGGGATGAAACGCTGTTTCCTTAAGTTGATTGAATTGATGAATGATTTTCGAGCTTCTCCGATTCGTTTCTCTATTGCTAGTTAGTCTTCTTCTCTATTTTTCTTTCCCGAAGGTAACAAAAGAGGGAGTAATATAATAAAAAACGGATCATTTAAGGGCTACTGGCAACAAATTTAGGTTTTAAAGACGCGATAAATCGCTGTCTCTGCAAGTGTTTTGGGCTTGTACGAACTGTAATGTAATAAATTTCTTTTTTAAGCTTATTTATCTATGTCGAAAATGGAGAAGAGAAAATCAGGGAGCATCCCAATTTTGCAAGAACATGTTTGTCATTGCGTACTCCTTTCCTACGGAACGCTACGCGAACGGAGAACCCGCAGGGTACGAAGCGACAGCGTAGTGAACGCGAGTGCGTCTCCAAGAGTTGCGATCGCAAGATATGGGATTGCTTCACTCCACTACGTTGCGATCGCAATGACAATTTGTAATCTGAGTTTGATATAACTTGCACATTTGGGATGCTTCCGAAAATCAGGGTTTTCGAGTTGTACAGATTTTTTGAAACTATAGAATAATAATTCTAGATTTTTTGTCAGTCTCACACTAAAGGTAGAAGTATTTTCGGAATGCTTGTACACATCTGTATACTCATAAATGGTCAGATTAATTTAGAGGAAAATAACTGATGTCTAATTTAATTAACAAACAAATTATTCTTAAAAGTCGTCCCGTTGGCGAACCGAAAGAGAATGATTTTGCTTTGGTAGAAACACCAACTCCCGAACCGGGTGAAGGCGAAATTCTTAGCCGCACCATTTATCTATCTCTTGACCCTTATATGCGTGGTCGAATTAGTGCAGGCAAGTCTTATGCTGCATCAATAGAATTGGGTTCAGTTATTGTCGGTGGTACAGTCAGCCAAGTAATTAAATCAAATCATCCTCAATTTCAAGTAGGGGATTTTGTTCTTAGTGGTAATGGTTGGCAAACTTATGCTGTATCTAAAGGTGAGACACTGCGTAAACTTGATCCTACTCAAGCACCTTTATCCTATAGTTTAGGTGTACTGGGTATGCCTGGTTTGACTGCTTATGCTGCTTTACTTGATATCGGTCAACCGAAAGAAGGTGAAACTGTTGTGGTTTCAGCTGCTTCTGGCGCTGTGGGTGCGGTAGTAGGTCAAATTGCCAAAATCAAAGGTGCGCGAGTCGTGGGAATTGTTGGGAGTGACGATAAGCGGGATTATATAGTTAAAGAATTAGGTTTTGATGTTGGCATTAATCGCAAAACTCAAGAACTTGATTCAGCGCTTAAAGAAGCAGCCCCCAATGGCATTGATGTTTACTATGACAATACCGCAGGTGTAATTTTAGAAACTGTGTTGCAGCAAATCAACCTTGGGGCAAGAATTCCACTAGTAGGTTTGATTTCGGAGTATAATGCTACATCTACTCCACCAGGGCCTAATTTAAGACCATTGCTAGTCAAACGGGCTTTGATTAAAGGTTTTTTAGTTGGCGATTACCAACATCGATTTAACGATTTTTTACATGATGTTTCTGGATGGTTACAGTCTGGTCAACTCAAGTATAGAGAAGATGTAGCTGATGGTTTAGAAAAGGCTCCTACTGCATTCATCGGTTTACTTCGAGGTGATAATTTTGGCAAGCTGATTGTTAAGGTTAATGACGATCCAACAGCACCTTAAAAAGATCCCCGACTTCTTGAAGAAGTCGGGGATCTGAATCTCTCAAATTATTTCCAAATGGGAGCAAATTGTTGAAAATCAGCGTCAGGAGTAGATAATTAAAGTAAAGTTTTAGGTGTAACTAGATGCAAAATGATTTTAGGAGTAAGCTACCACTACTGCTGACATTCTGCTTATTTACTAGCTTGTTGCCCGCCTCTGGTTCAGTTTTATGTCCAGCCGTTGCCTCTGACGAATACTATAAATTAGCCAGAAATCATAGCAGAGACGGACGTACAGGAACCGATGGGCGATCAGGTAGAGATGGTAGCAGCGGTGAAAACCAAAACATTTTTGTCAATGGTTCACCTGTAAATCTTGACTTGTCGGGTAAAGATGGTGAAGACGGGGAAGACGGGGAACATGGCGAGCAACCTGACTGTGGTTCCCAACGCGATCGCGTCAGCCACGATATAAGCGCACCAAATGGTGGTAATGGCGGTAACGGTGGCAAAGGAGGAAATGGGGGAAATGGCGGTTCCCTGACAGTGTATTACAGCAATTTGGCAGATTTACGAAATATTTCCATTCGGGCAACTGGTGGAAAAGGTGGGCGTGGCGGTAGAGGTGGCAATGGCACGGAGGGTTGTAACTGTCACAGACGCAGTTGGAAAGTGGAAACCTGCCAGGGAACCCCTGGTAGTCCTGATTATAAGTGTACTGAGAAGGTTTATCGATGTGGTGACGGTAGCGATGGACGAGATGGCAGTGATGGTAGCGATGGTAGCCAAGGACGCTTAGGAACTTTGAGTATTGTCAATAGCAAGCAAGCTTTGGCAGCTGATAATCCAACTGTGCAGCTAGCAATTTCGGAACTGGTAAACAAACAATTCAACCTCTCAAAGAACAAGTGGAATCAACGCATAGGGGCAGCTTCTCTACTTGCGCCTGGTGCTGCGATCGCTGATGATTATCGAGAGTTTGAACAACGTCTAGAAGAGGCTTTTCAAATAGTTTGGCAAGAAAGACAGCCCATCACCAGCTTTGGTAATCAAGCTGTAACACTAAATTTAACTGATAACAAACAAGTAGAAATTACTTTTTCTGAGGAATTATGGGTTGATGGTAGTAGCAAGAGTGAGGCTAACTTAACAACATTTACCCTTAACCATGCCATTGCCAAAAAAGATGTCACCCGATTAGCCGTGGCAGAATTTGCCGATGCTGGACAAAACCTGAACTTAAAAATAGTCGATTTAGCAGCCAAGTCTGATGCCATTAATACTCAGTTTCGCGTGAAATTCCGCGCCCAGGATACTTTACACGGTTTTTCTGGTTACAAAACTGAATACGAGGGGGATATTCCCAACGAACTTGTAACTCGTGACTACAATAGTTTTACTTTAGCTTTGGGCAAGCTAAAAATTCCTGACGACGCTTTACGCCCTGGTGTCAATGTTGATATTGAAGTTATAGCAACTCGTTCATTGGGAATACGTTCTGCCAAGCAAACTATTAGCTGGCAAGGTACAATCCGCAAGCCTCGATAAAGTTTAAGAAGATTTTTTCCCGTCTGAAACCATTTGCGAGAGAATATAAGCTGCGAAATCTAGTAACTGATCCAGCAAAAAGCCAATAATCCCGATGTAGATGATCACCTGGATTATATAATCAGTATTGCCAGCTTTATAAGCTTCCCAAAGAGTAAAGCCAAGTCCTTTGGGGCCTGTTAACATTTCTGTGGCAATAACTATAAACCAGGCTACCCAAATGCTAACTTTCAAAGCATGAAATATATGAAAAATAGCTACTCGAAAGTTATTATTCTGTCTCTGAAAATGTCGCATACCTATTGCTGTATTAATGATCATCGTCCAGAGAGTTCCTAGAAAAACTACTATAATAGCAGCCGTGTCGCTCTCTTGAAATGCTATTAGGGCAATAGGTAGCAAAGCTATAGGAGGAATACTATGTGGTATCTGAAATATCAGTCTAAACATCTGATAAATCACGCTATTCATCCCGATGAAATATCCAACAAAACTACCCAATACAACGGCTGGAATGTAACCAACAAATAACCGTTGTAGGCTAGCTAAAATGTCTAAAAACATATTATTTTCTCTGCCTCAGTTCTCATAGAAAACATTTGGGAAATACTGCGGCATCAACACAAAACAGCAAATGGAGAAGGTATTTAATTACACCTTTTTTATGATTGCTACAAGATTTTTTATATCTTCTCCTTATTAATAGCTAATTAAAAAAACTAGGTATGATTACGATTTGAGAGGAGTAGTACAAAGAAGAGGTAAAATTTATCTTTACTAAACTTTATCAGAAAAGCAAATCCTGATTAGTAAATTCAATACAATTTCCATAATTTACTTGCTTGATGATTACACTAAGTATGAATATCTACAACTTTTAATACTAAATAAATAGCAAAATTTGTTATTAGCAATACAGAATATAGCGTAATATGCTTGGCTTTGTGAAAAATTGTAGGTTGAGTGAACCAAAGCGCAACCCAACAAAGACCTGAAAAAATTGGCTCTACGTTCCTTAACCTAAGCTAGATAACTGAAGCTATTAGAGGCTGTTTGAAAAGTCTAATTTAATACTAGCCCTGGCGATTAGAAATCGCGGCAACACGAAACTTTACCCACCACCGTGGGTTGAATAACTTTAATAAGTGCCTAAAATCACAACTAATCACATTTCAAACAACCTCTAGGATTTAGTTAGGAGGAATCGATGGATCGCTCTCTGGTGGATTGTCTTGTTTGGTTAAAAGGGGTGGTTCAGATAACTTATCTTCTTTCGATGGAGATTCTGGATCTTTAGTCATACCATGCTGTTCTTGCCCTCTAAGTCCAAGATATGTTGCAGCACTGATTCCTTGTAGTGTCAGCAGTGTATCATCAAATTCCGGCATTGCCAGATTTTTAATCACCTCCAAAATAAAGAATAGTCCGATCGCAACCGTCCAAATAAATGTTTGGAACCGATGAAAGTTTACTCCATTAATATCTGATAATATATCAGTGAAAAACCCTTCAGAAACTCCTTGACTACCTTTTCTCTTTTCCTCATTACCCTGGCCATCAATTAAGGAAGTACCAAATGCAGTTACAGAGTTAATTCCTAATAAGATTAGTGATTGTCGAGTCAAAATATTAGCATAATCTCCTGTTATACCGTAGATAATCAGGTAAGAACCAAAAATCAGAAATGTCCAAAAAGCAAGTTGAGATATCGAGAGACTGAAGGGGTTTTTGTTCAATTTTTTTCTACCAAGAAAAAACTGAGCAATTCGGCTCTTCCGAGTTTGTTTTTGAACTTCAAGCTTTTGTGGGATTAACAGTTCCTCACCATCGATTACTTCTTTTTTAGAGTAAGCCCCTTCTATTCCAGGGCTACGAAGGGCATTTCGGCAATATCTAATGAATATTAATGCAATAGCCAGAAGTAGAAGCAGACACAGCCAAAATCGCCATGATAACAGAACTATTGTTAATTTAGGAGGTGATAGAGGATTGCTCACCGGAATTGCCAGTTTCTTGGGACAGCCTACTCCCGGAATCGCGTTAATACTATATCTGCTTCCTTGACCAAGAAGCGTATTCCATGCAGCTTGAGATGAGTTGGTACGTTTCAGTAGAAAGGCTAACCAATTATCATCAACAATTTTGCTTTGATCTTTACCCGGAATCATGACGGTGACTGGTTCTCCGTGGACATCCTCTAGTTCATAGCCATCTAGGTACAACACTAATTGGCGAGGATCAAATGGATTTTTAGCCGTTGCATTTCTGGTCGCTGCTGCTAATCCTTCAACTCTTATCCTGATGCGATCGCCCATTGTAACTTGGGTGCGATCGTTGTCAGCAATGACTTGTTGAGTTTTAAGATTAGGAGGCACTGAACAGACTTGAGGCGATGCAAAATTCACAGCCGGGATATCTGAACTATCTTGAGCAATTACTGCAAAGTTGATAGAAACAATCAACAGAAAAACCAACAGAAAAATAGCAGTAAATTTTTTAGCGTTTTTATACATCGCTCGGTATTCCACCAACAGTGATTACTATGTCGGTAGTGTAACCATACTTGAGTGATTCTGTATATTAAAAAACTTGTCATGCGCTGTCCAACTTATCTTTATAACCCAATACGGTTGGGTTAAGGGTTATTGGTGTAGATAATTGGTATTTCAAGACGCGATAAATCGCGTCTCTACATCAGGGTTTTGTTGCTCTATCTAAACTGTATTCCATCCGTAGGGGCAATTCATGTAGACGCATTCGCAAAGCGTCTCGTAGAGAAGCTGCTTCCCACAGGGTATTGCACACCTTGCGATATAACGTTGTACCCCATCTGAATAAGAAACGTCATAGCACATCGTAGGAATTACTGGACTTTACTCTCTTATGGATAGCAAGAGGATACAAAAGCAAAGCAAGCTAAAAACTTTATTTTATAAATGAAAATTTAATTTTCTTAATTTGTTAGGTAACTTTCACTATTTCAAATGTATAATCTATTATTTATTTAGATTTGTCGAATGTATAATCTATTGTTCACTCTTATTTAGATTCACCTCTATTACTTGCTTCTCGGTTGAGATTGTGGAAGATAAAGTATCCTCTTTGAAAACATACGACAGTATCACCTAGTACTCATTTATTGACGAAGTTAGTAAAGCTGTAATTGCCTGGACTTCTACTTCAAAAATCATGAGCCATTATATGGATAGTTAGCACGTTTCCGGCACTATCCAATGTCTCAAGACTTATTAAACTCATTTCAAGAAGCATACAGCAATCTCGAACTATTTCCGTTGATGGAACGGAACGAGATGGAAAGATTTAGAGTCGAATATGGTGATGATTTAATTGCAGACTTAAACCAATTAGTGGAAGATAGTCCTAATGGAGATGGCAAAATTGTCTTTACAGGACATCGGGGATGTGGTAAATCTACTTTGTTAGCTGAGTTTAGCAGACAAATTCAAGATAAATATTTTGTAGTTCTGTTTTCTATTGCTGACAAAATTGAAATGTCGGCTGTTAATCATATTAATATATTGTTTGCGATCGCAGTTAATTTAATGACAGAGGCAGAAGCCCGTAAAGTTGATATTCCGCAATCTACTAAAGAAGCTCTTTATAAATGGTTTGCTACCCGTACTCGTACTGAAGAATTAAATTTACAAGCAGAAGCTAGTATAGGTTTTGACCTCTTAAAATTGATTAGCTCTAAATTAAAAGCTGATGCAAGTGTCCGGGATGAAATTAAGCAAGAGTTTGAACGCAAGTTATCAGATTTAGTTGCCAGAATTAATGAAATTGCGGCTCTAATTCAAGCTGCAACTAAACAAAATGTTTTAGTAATTATTGATGATTTAGATAAACTGGACTTAGGCAGAGTTAACGAAATTTATCGGGATAACATTAAAGCTCTTTGTCAACCGAACTTTCAAATTATTTACACCATACCGATCGCAGTCCTTCGGGAAACATTTATTAGCACAATAATTACTACTGAAACCAACGATCAAGTAGTAGCAATGCCTGTATTAAAAATATTTGATAAAGGTAAAAATCGCTTCCCTAATGCCCAACCTCGCCCGGAAGCAACAAAGATTCTCGGTGAAGTTTTACAAAAGCGCATTCCCAGTGAATTAATCGCAGCAGAAACGGCTGAAAAAATTGTGATTTACAGTGGTGGCGTCTTGCGAGAGTTAATTCGTATTTCTAAGGAATGTTGCCGCATTTGTTTGCGGACTATTCGGCGAAATCCCTCAGCAAAAGTTATTATTGATGATAAAATTCTCCTGCAAGCAATCAATAAAATTCGCAATGATTTTTCTATCCGTTTAGGAAAGATTGATATAGATATTTTGCAGAGTGTTTATGAACAATTTATGCCCAATGACCCGAAACAAGCAGAGTTTTTGGATTTGCTACATGGGCTATATGTTCTAGAATATCGCACTGATGAAACTTGGTATGATGTTCATCCAATTATTATCGAAAGCTTGAGAAGACAGGGAGCTATTAATGTTAAATGAGGAATTATTAGATGATGAGGGAGAAAATCAAGATGCGTATGATGATTTAATTGTTTCTATTGAAGCTCAAAAGCGGGGTTTAAATTTACTGATTGCGGTTTGTGATGATGCTAGCTTTCGTGATGAGATTATTGCCCACTATGAAGCTGAACTACAATCCACCTTCGGTCTATATCGAGTGACTTTAGCACGTCAGGAACCGAGCCTAAAAGCTGCTCTTAACCAACTGGTACAACAAGAAGAATATCTCCGTCAGCAGAACCCGGCGGTAATCACGGTGACGGGTGCTGAACAACTTTATTTTCTCAGGTTGGGAAAAGAGCAATCAGAACAGGAGAAATTTTTTGGTTACTTACAGTGGACAAGGGAAGGATTACGCGAATTTCCCTTTGCGATCGTGCTTTGGGTAACTAATCAAATTTTAGTTAACTTGATTAAAAAAGCTCCTGATTTTTGGAGTTGGCGTAATGGTGTATTTCGGTTTGAATCTAAAAAGACAAATGCTATTCCTGGTAAAGAATTAGAAAATATCCGCTTTGTTTTTAGAGACACAGAATTAGCCAGTACAGATACTAATGAAAGCAATCACTTTTTCTTACCTATCCAAGATTTACAAAGGCTAATTGAGAAAGTAGAACAAGAGCAAGGAACTAAAGATCCTACCTTGGCTACTTTATATTCAAGATTGGGTGATATTTACCGCAGCAGATTAGAGCAGGGTGAATCTCAAAATTATCAAGAAGAACAAGAATTAGCAATTAAATATTGGCGTCAAGCGAGTGAGTTACAAAATGAATTAGGTTTGCAGATAGACTTAGCTACTAACCTCAACAATTTAGCAGGAATATATCGTGCAATCGGAAACTACAGCGAAGCCGAACCCTTATATAAACAAGCTTTAGAATTGAGAAAACGCCTGCTAGGAGAAAACCATCCTGCTTTTGCAACTAGCCTAAATAATTTGGCAGGACTCTACAAATCTACTGGACAATATAATAAAGCGGAACTTTTATATCAACAAGCTTTAGGACTTAGAAAACGCCTGTTAGGAGAAAAGCATGCTGATGTTGTCGCTAGTCTGAACAATTTGGCATTACTATATGATGAACAAGGACGTTATGACGAAGCAGAACCTCTATATCTGCAATCATTAGAACTCGAAAAACGTTTGCTGGGTGAAAATCATCCTTCTTTCGCTCTCATACTGAATAATTTAGCGCTACTTTATTATCATCAAGGACGTTACAGTGAAGCTGAACCGTTATCACAACAAGCAATAGAACTAGATAAGCGATTTTTGGGAGAAGAGAATCCTGATGTTGCAACAGATTTACACAATTTAGGTTTAATATACCGCGCTCAAGGACGCTACGAGCTAGCTGAAGCAGTGTTTTTGCAATCATTAGAACTCAAGCAGCGTTTATTACAAAAAGCGCATCCGCTTCTAGCAGATACTATCTATGCTTTGGGTTATATGTATAGAGAACAGGGACGTTACAATGAGGCAGAATCTTTATGTATAAAAGCCTTAGAGCTTGATAAGCACCTATTGGGAGAAAATCATCCCAATGTTGCCGAAAGTCTCAACAATTTAGCAGAAATCTATCGCGCCACAGAACGTTACAGTGAAGCTAAACCCCTTTATTTACAAGCTTTAGATATTTGTGAGCGAATCTGGGGTGTAAATCATCTTCGTAGTGTTGCTGTTCGTCAAAATTTAGAAAAACTTGCCGCAGTAATGGAGAGTAATGGAGAGTGCGATCGCATGATATAGAGCTAAAATATCATTTTGGGTTAAGCTGACTCTAATCTAGAGATAGCAAAATGGCTAAAGATGTTTTCCATCAACCGCATCTGCATACATAGATAGATCCCTGGCTTTTTTAAGAAGTCAGGGATCTGAAGGATGTGTAGTGGAAGGTGCGATCGCTAATTATAATTACAGTTGAAGTTCGCACCAAATAATTCTACATTGGAAAGTATGATCGTACTTGAATTGAGCTTGAATGAAAAAGTTTCAAGTTGCGATCGGCAAATTAAAGTTTCTCATATAATTACAAGAATACGAGCTATAATACTCGTCACACCCTTTATTGCTTCTAGTATTCCAATAGTATTCTTAAGGTCTTCGATTGCTTGATCGAGTTCCTCAATACCCTTTTTAAGTTCTGGTTCAAGATTTTTTAACCTGACAGCGATTCTTTCTAAAATGGTATTCTCTAATTTGACACGAATTAAAGAAAAATCAGTGCGTTCATCGATAAAATTTCTCTTTTGATTTGCATCTGCATGTTTTTCAATTTCTATTTGAACATCACTTGCATTGAGACGTAGTTCTAATTTTCTGATATCTTTAAGAATTTGATTTCTTAATTCATCAATAGAAGCCAACTCAGAAAGTAATCCTCTTACCATGTTAATTCTCCTCTCTAATAGTTACTAATTACTTGTTGTTTTTGATGCTTCAACGATTGCTAGAAATGAATCAATCTCCCTTAAAAAGCCATTAACTCTTTGAATAGTTAGTTTACCCTCAATAAAATTTTGGAACACATTTTTGAATTCTTCTAATGCCTCACTAGCTTCTTTTAGTTCGTTTGATCTCCTTTGCATTGTCAAAACATCTTTTCTGAATTCAATCCATTCTTTATTGTCGCTTATGAGTTCTTCCTGAATCAGAGGTCGGATTACAAGACGTTCTTCTTGTGCTATTTTTATCAGTGCCATATCTTGTTCAATTGATTGACTCAAAGCTTGAAGTAATTCCTTTTGTATTGTTAACTCCAACACAATTGTTTTATTACGTTTTTCAAGTTCTTCTCTAAGTGCGCCACGAAGTTGAGAACCAACAATTACATTTGTGACTCCTGCAAATACACTAGGATCTGTAATTAAATCACTTCCTTGAAGTTCTTTACCTATCTTATTAAGGTTGCTTGTGATACCTTCTATCTCTGTACTTGCCTGTTGCGGAGCTTGAGAATCGGCAAGTTCAAACAATTTAGCAAAATAAGCTTGCAAAAGATGATTATGTTTACGAATCTTGCCGAGAATTTCTATTCGCCGATCGTCAACTTGAGAAACCTTATTATAATCAGCAACATTCAGATTAGTTACTCGATCATTTCTCAAAAACTTCTCAGAACTGGCTTCAATTCTAATATCACCAGCCGCTATTAACAATTGGTCAACCGCTTCTGCATATTTGTTACCAGCTTCAGCAATTTTTTTGTACTCCTCAGTTGAGCGACAACCAGTCGCTAAAGTAGCTGTAACCACAAACATAGCTACTACTTTACAAAATTTTTTATTCATAATTCTGGAATTACTTTAGTTTCAGATGCAAAGCCGAGAGCTATTGCGATAACGTTCTATATTCAGGGCAGGCAAGATGCTTACCCCACAATATTGGATAATTTATTTCTTGGAGTTCCCTATAATTAATGTTTGCTATGACTATGTTGTAAATCGTAGATAATGGTTGACTTGCGATCGCTGTTTAATTATTGTCTAAGCTTCTCCGAGAACTACTTATACAAATACTCTACTGCCTGATATAAAGTTTGACGGTGAGAAAAGGTCGGAAAAAGTCGGATCTTGTTAGTGTATTGAGGTTAGTTACGGCTTGTTGATGAATTTTCCAAAGATTGCCCATTGTCCTAGTAAGTATTTCCGAAATCGAATAAGGAAGGGGCTTTAAGTCTAAAAAACTTTTTCTACTTGTAGCAGGAAGCCAGGAAGTTTAGAAATTATCAAATATAAATCCTGATGCTATATAATTACAATCTGGTGTGGTACATAAACACTATGACGGATGAGAGAAGTCAGTTAAGAACTACTTTTAATCAGGTAGCGCTACTGTACGATCGGGTACGCCCAGGATATCCAAAGGCGCTTTTTGACGATGTGGTGTCTCTATCAGGAATAACTCCACAAGGAAGGATATTAGAGATTGGTTGTGGTACTGGTCAAGCAACTATAACTTTTGCGCGTCGAGGTTATCGTATCCTTTGTATTGAGCTTGGTGAAAATCTCGGCTTAGTTGCCCAACAAAAACTGGCTACTTATCCGCAAGTAGAAGTTTGTATTGGAGCTTTTGAGGATTGGTCAGTAGAAAAGAATGCTTTTAATTTAGTGATTGCGGCGACTGCTTTTCATTGGCTCGATCCCACAATTGCCTACGAAAAAACTGTCCAAGCGCTCAGTCCTGGAGGAGCGATCGCACTATTTTGGAATGAACACGTACACAGTGATGCTAGTAATGGCTTCTTTGAGGAAGTGCAGGAGTTATATCGCCGCTTAGTTCCTGAAATATTTAAGGATGACTTGCTTCTTCGTCCTGAGCATAAAGTACCTACTAAAACGTGCGAAATTGAGCAAACGGGCCTCTTTGGTGAAGTGACATATCGTTCTTATCGATGGGATGCAGAATATGATACTGCAACATATCTCAACCTATTAAATACCTACTCTGGGCATCTAAGTTTGGATAGCATTAAAAGGGCGCATTTTTTCGATGCGATCGCTGAGTTAATTAATACTAAATTCAATGGTCACATTACCAAAGGTTACTTAACTACTTTGTATGTAGCCCAGCGATTGTAGTTAGTCTAATTACAGACCAAAATGCCTCAGGCGATCGCACTCAACAATAACTAATACCGTCAAATCTATTAGCGAACCCCGACAAAACCAGCTTGCTCAATTGCCCTTTGCCCTTGGTCAGTTAATAAAAGATTGGCATAAGCATCCCCAATCTGCTGTTCCCGACCTTTATTCTGCTTAATAATCACAAACAAATTAGCAATTATAGGATAGCTGCCATTTTTGATCGCCTGAGTATTTAGCTGGTTGCGCTGACGTGGACACTGCTCAGGCGACACCATCGGCTCCCGATAGGGGGGAATTAACTGACCAGAAGTACTACCCAATGGCAAAGCCTTGACACTACATTGAAAGACTACTGAACGAGCCGAAGCATAATATACACCACCAGGGTTTTTACTGAGTTGGCGCACTGCCTCTGTAGTTGAGTAGACATACTGCACATTAGAGCCAAGCGATTGCCCCTTCAAGTTGCTGTTACTAGGGAATATTACTGTATCTGCGTCCTCTGGTCGTTGAGAAAAAGCTGTGATGGCTAAGTTTGGCCCACCTACTTGATTCCAGTTGGTAATTTTCCCTAAATAAATTTGCTGCAATTGTTCAACAGTTAAACCCGATACCTTGAGTGATGGATTGACTACCACTGCTACCCCATCCATACCAATCTGACGTTGCTCAAGGGTAAAGCTTCGCTCTTTTGCGATCGCTTGTTCTTCATCTGTGAGGGGACGGGAAGACTGAGCAAAGTCTAGTTTCCCATCAAGCAACATCCGAATGCCTGAGCTAGAACCAGGGCTACCATTAATAGGGTTTACGTAGCGTAATTGTAGTTCGGGGCGATCGCTCTGGATCTGAGAATCTACTAATTGCCGGATAGATGCCCAAGCTGTACTACCTCCATAGTTGAATGAAGCAGTGGGGACATTATCAACTGTCCCAAAAGTGGTTGTATTAGTAGAAACGGTTTTGAAACTTTGATTGGAGGAAGAATCAGCGGTACTGCGGGACGATAAACTCGGCTTCAGTAACCACCAAAGCAATCCGCCAATAACCATAAGTGTCAACACTTTACCAATAATCAAACCTCTGAGAAATAATCCGATTTCGGCATTAATTAAAGCTTTTTTTTGATTTGTATTGTCCATTTTTTTAATTTAATATTGTTTATTGTATTTATCTTACAGGAATACTTAAGTATTTATCCTACAGTAATCTTTAAATATTTAGATTCAAGATAAATCTTTCATAAATAGTTAATATCTAGTTTTATCAAACAGAATTCAGGAGTCAGAATTCAGGAGTCAGAATGGGCTAAACGCCTCGCTACCACTAACAGAATGAATTGTCTATGATTGTTGGATAGCCCAGCGTAAAGCTTTGTCTACGATAGGCTGTGCGAACGTTTAGAGCGATTATTTTCGAGTCGCGTCTTGATTCTGACTTCTGAATTCTTCTTCAAGATTGCTACTAGATGATTAACTCTTTCTAATGTGGTGAGACTAAATTTGCTCTTTTGTAGTCTTTGCAGCGGTGCAATTTTTTTGACAAACTCCTCTGTTAGCTACTGATTTGTCTACTAGGATATTCGTATTATTTAACGGGAACTCAACAAATTTTTCTAGAAATTTCTTTAGTTGAGTAGGTTGGTTCGGAAGCGATGTCCCCGTATGAATAAATGTATAGATTAAAACTAATACTATCAAACTAGTGGCAGCACCAAGACCTATACCTAGCAGCAAAATAAAGTTTCTATAAGTTAGCAAATAGCTATCATCAGCATTTTGGTTGATGGCAGCAGATTGTAAGGATGGTGATGACAGGAGAGCAGAATTAAGCGCTTGCAAAGCTTCTGTTGCAGACTGATAACGCTGGTTGTAGCGATCGCAGATCATTGTATCTAAAATATTTGCTAGAGCCTCACTTACCTGTGCTTTATCGCGCCAGATCACTTCTCCAGTATTGGGATCTTCTGGTAATTGCTCAGGTATCAAACCTGTCAAAGCTTGAATGGCAATCATCCCTACTGCATAGATATCGCTGCAAAGTTTTGGCTTTCCCTTAGCCTGTTCGCTTGGCATATAGCCAGGAGTTCCAACAGAAATTGTTAAGCCTGTTCCCAAAGCACCAATTTTCTTAATACTCCCAAAATCAATTAGCACTATCTTCCGATCAGAGTGCCGCCGCATTAAATTTTGAGGCTTAATATCTCGGTGAATAATATTATGTTCGTGGACGAAGGCCAGCACTTCCAGGATATCTTTTAATAAATTTAAGACTGCATTCTCGCTAAGACGCTGACCTGGCACAATTTCTTGAGTCAAGGCATGACCATCAATAAATTCCTGGACTAAATAAAAATCTCCATCTTCATCAAAATGGGCAAACAGTCTCGGAATTTGATCGTGGTTGTTGCCTAATTGGTATAAAACTTCTGCTTCCCGGCCAAATAGCTTTTTAGCAATGGGTAGAACAGCAGGATTGGAATCTTTTGGGTGGAAATGTTTGACGACACAATGGGGTTGTCCTGGTAAATCCAAGTCAATAGCTAAGTAGGTATCACCAGATCCTCCACTTCCTAAGTGTTTGACAATCTCAAAGCGATTCCGAAGTGTTTTTTTGGCGATAGAGTATCTATATCGATTACGTATAGCACCTCCTAACAAGTAAGTACTACCAGATCCTCCGCTTCCCATCAGTTTGACAGTCTCAAAGCGACTTCGGAGTGTTTTTCTGACTAAAGGGTTCTGGCTCATGTGGCGTATACTAGTTTTTAATTTACTGACCATTCAGAGCTTGGGTGAGGTTATGAATACCTGCGGCTAGATTTACTAGTATTTAAGGCATTCTTCTGATTAGACGACCGATACTTTGGATCTGTTTGATGGTTAGCCGCTTGATTGGTTTATTCAACACCTTTATAGGTATCTTAATATGAAATTTATTTTTGGAATAGCCTGTAATTTTATCACTTAAGTAAATCTAACACTAATCCACGGTATTTAGAACTGTGGGTAGAAGAGAATATTCAGGAGTCATGAAGCTTATTTTTTAACGGTTCAGTCTAATTACTGAACAAAACCCAGAAAAGTGGAATTTAAAGCACAAATACCCTTACAGTGTGCGCCACAATTTTGTTACCAGATTTTTATCATTACTAAAGGCGATCGCTTTGTCATATCAACCTGAGTTCGACAAAACTAAAAAATAGCAATTATTGGTCTTTGAAGACGCGATAAATCGCGTCTCTACAATCAGGGTTTTTGACTTCACTGAACTATATTGATTTATAATACGTATTTGCTTGCAAAAAAACACCACAATGAATGTATGAACTACTCAAACAATAAAGCAAAATAGCGAATTATAATGCTTGTACTCTCTCTAAGAAGTTCAAATTCCCACTTTCATTAAGTAGAAAAAGTTTGGATCTCTCTTCTTGAACGAAATCCGCATAACTTTGCGAACTTCATGCTTTGGATCTCAAGTTACAGCATGTTAACTGGTTGTTCAATATTTTCTATCAAATATCCTACCTTTCCAACTTTTCCAACTTTTCCTACTTTTTAGTTGGTAGCGCAAGAAATACAGTGTCTTTGTTAAGAGGGTGTTTTAAAAGTCCAATTTAATATCAGTCCTGGCGATTATAAATCGCGGGTACACGAGACTTACAGCGAATTGCAATCAAACGTGCCACAAATAAAAGCAATACTGGGCTTTGTTTTAGGATTTATTTTTGTGGTGGGTTTGATCGAAAACTGCTGTAACCACCTCCGTGGGTTGAAGACCTTGATTTTGTGTTAGTCCTCGGAGGCGGACTTTGCTTATGTAGTAAGGATAAAAAATTTTTTTATATGAAATAAAAAAGCCCCCACTAGGGGGCTTATTATGTTGTCAGCGTGGATTGAACAACTAATTAATTAATACTCACAGTAGATACAGTAATCCGAACAAAATAATCCAAATTACGTCAACGAAGTGCCAGTAGATTTCGGCTGCTTCAATGCCAAAGTGCTTTTCGTTACTGTAGTGACCCGGAACGCGCGATCGCCACAACACAGCAACAATCGCTAAAACGCCGATGGTAACGTGCAATCCGTGGAAACCAGTCAAAACGTAAAATGCACTAGCAAATAAATTGGTAGTTAAACCAAATTCTAAATGGGTATATTCGTATACTTGACCCACCAAGAAAGTAGCACCCATTACAGCGGTAATTGCTAACCAGATTCGCGCACCTCGCGTATCATTCTTTTTAATTGCAGTGTCGGCATTGTGCATGACAAAACTACTAGAAATTAGATTGATGGTGTTAACTCCAGGTAGCAATAGTTCTAATTCTGGGGTACCTGCTGGCGGCCATACAGGTAAGGTGGCACGGAAAGCCAAATAGGCTCCGAACAGTCCCATAAAAATCATCCCTTCAGCAATCAGAAAGACAAACAGCCCAAACAGGCGATGGTCTGGATGTTCTTCGTGATGACCGACAGACGCTTCCGCCGCGTGGTGATGATTCAGTTCCGTTTTAGCTGGGTCAATAGTTTGACTTTGCATGAATTTTGATAAGTGGGGGAATGAGGAGTTAAAAGTTAGGAGTTAGGAGTTAGAAGTTAAAAGTTAAGAGTTAAAAGTTAGGAGTTAGAAATTTTTAACTAACAACTTTATTAAACTCATCACTCCTAACTCATCACTCCTAACTCTATTTTCGGTCTTCGGGATTAGCGGCAACCGCTGGGTCGGGTTCTGCTCTTAATACTGAGTTGGGTCCACCAGATAATAATGGATTGGGATCAGATAAAGGTACACCTTCACTAGCATTTTCCAAACCGTAGTCGTAGGGGCCTGTAGCCAGTACTGGAGTTTGATCAAAATTTTCGATCGCAGGTGGTGAGGTTGTCATCCACTCTAAGGTAAGCGCCCTCCAAGGATTATTACCAGCTTTCTCGCCGTACAACCAACTCCAAATCGCATTGATGATGAAGGGGAATGTCGAAATTGCCAGTATGTAAGAACCATAGGTGCAAATTTCGTTCAATGTGGTGAATTTGGGGTCATATTGGGCAATACGGCGATTCATGCCCATTAAACCCAGTTTGTGCATGGGTAAAAAGGTCATGTTTAGACCAACAATAGTCAAAGCAAAGTGAACCTTACCCCAAAATTCGTTTACCATCCGTCCCGTCATTTTTGGGAACCAATGGTAAATGGCGGCAAAAATTCCTAGTACGCTACCACCAAATAGGACGTAGTGCAAGTGAGCCACGACAAAATAAGTATCGTGAACGTGAATATCAAAGGGCACTGCTGCCAACATCACGCCACTGATCCCGCCGATTACAAAGGTGCCGACAAAGCCGATGGCAAACAACATGGCACTGTTCAGCTGGATTTTTCCACCCCATAGAGTTGCTAACCAACTGAAAATTTTAATTCCTGTGGGTACGGCAATGATCATGGTAGTGATCATAAAAAACATCCGCAACCAACCGGGGATACCGCTGGTAAACATGTGGTGCGCCCAAACAATTAGCCCCAAAAAGCTAATGGCAAGAGACGAATAAGCGATCGCTTTATAGCCAAAAATCGGCTTGCGGGAATGGATGGGGATAATTTCTGAAATTGCGCCAAAGAAGGGCAAAATCATGATGTAAACCGCTGGGTGGGAGTAAAACCAGAACATGTGTTGGTATACTACTGGGTCGCCCCCGCCAGTTGGGTTAAAAAATGTTGTCCCGGCAATTAAATCAAAGGAAAGGAGAATCAGACCTGCTGCTAAGACTGGGGTTGATACCAAAACTAGCGCCGAAGTGGCGAACATAGCCCAGCAGAACAAAGGCATTTTGTGAATGTCCATGCTGGGGATACGCATTTTCAGCAATGTCACCAGGAAATTTATCGACCCCAAAATTGAGGACGTACCCAGCAGCAGAACACTCATAATCCAAATGCCTTCACCCACTTGTCCTGTCACCAAACTCAGGGGAGGGTAGGAAGTCCAACCGGCGTCTGGTGCATCGCCAACCACTAAACTAGCGATTAACAACACACCCGCAGGGGGAATCATCCAAAAGGCAACAGCATTCAGCCGAGGAAATGCCATATCTTTTGCCCCAATCATCAGGGGAATTAGATAGTTAGCAAACCCTGCCCCGGCTGGCACGATCCAGAGGAAAATCATGATCGTGGCGTGCAGCGTGAACAGACTATTGTAGACTTCCGGGGTGACAAAATCTACCTCTGGGGTTCGTAGTTCAGTACGAACCAAGTCAGCCATGACGCCGCCAATGCAGTAGAAAATAAACGAAGTGACTAGGTATTGAATCCCAATCACCTTATGGTCGGTTTGAAAGCCAAAGAAGTCTTGCCATTTTCTGACCCCTGGTTCTTCAAGAAGGGCGGGGATATTGGCAGTTTCTTGCAACTGAGCTTGTGTCATAAGAGTGCTGAGTGCTGAGTCCTGTTAGCGGTAGTGGGGCGTTTAGCCCGTGCTTAGTGCTTATTTATTAAACTTTTGAGGTGGACTGTTGATTAATGGTGAACTTGATGGAGGATTTCTGGCTTAATTCCCATATCCTTGGTGTAAGGCGCGAGAAATTCATTTGGGGAGAGATCGGCAGGGTTAACAGCGATCGCTTGATTTAGTGTTTCTTTGCTGGCAACTAGCTGTTCTTGTACCCATTTGTCAAAGGCTTCTTGTGGCTCAACCACTACTGTTGCTCTCATTGCACCGTGGTAGGGGCCACAAAGTTCAGCACAGATCAGGACATAATCTCCTGCTGTTTTGGGGGTGAAACTAAACTCACTTTGTCTGCCGGGGATCGCATCTTGTTTCAGGCGGAACTCTGGCACCCAGAAGGCATGGATGACATCGTTGGCGGTCATATTGATTTGCACTTTTCGCCCGATGGGGACGTGCATTTCACCTGTAGTTATCCCAGTTTCAGGATAGGTGAAAATCCAGGCATATTGTAGACCAGCGACGTTGACTTGTAATTCTGCTGGTTTGTCTTCTTCTTCAACATTCTGAGCAATGGTAACAGAATGCTGTTGAACCATTTGAGCGCGATCGTGGTCAGATGCAGTATTTGGCGACGCATCGCTTAAAGTTGCTGCAATCGCTGCCCCTGGCATTTTCATCGACGATTCCTGATTCATCGGTGCTTCATGAATAGAATGGGGATCAAAGCCACCCATTTCGTTGTAGACATCAAAGCTGTAAACAGAAATACCGATAACGATAATTGCTGGGATCGCCGTCCACAGAATTTCTAGAGGTATATTGCCCTCAACTGGTGGGCCGTCTTCATTGTCACCTGCACGTCGGCGATATTTAAATGCAGAGTAAATTAAAATACCTTCAACGAGCAAAAATATCCCTGTGGAAACGATCATCATCGTGTTGAATAGACCATCCACCAAGACGGCTTCATCAGTGGCGGCTGCTGGCAACAGACCGTGATTTTGACCGTACCAAAGGCTGGCTAGCGTTAGCACGATGCCAATGAGTAATGTCCAGATGGAACTTGGAATCTTCACGGTTTACTTAATTGAATTTACTATGTTATCTCGAAGCTACTCACTTACTAAGGTAGTCTAGGCTGTCAGACATGGGGGAGAAAGGTCTGAAATTTTTATTAATTTTTTTGGCTATTTTAGTAATTTTGAGTATGAGTTTACTATCATACAACGCCAAAAATAGATGTAAACCAGTGAAAAAACTTAAGGAAAAATTTAGAATGCTTAAATTAATTGCCATTAATCAATTTCTGACATCTTGAAAAATACCTAAAGCTTCGGGCAAAACCTTGTTGAAGTGATTCAAAGTATAAGTGAGTGCTAATCTATAAACCTTTAGCCTATACGCTAGGGTGAAGATGGGACACTAAAAGAAAATTGAAAATTTTAAGAGATCCACCAAGAGCGGGCAGAAGGTATCGTTCATGAGCGAATTTGTCCTACAACAACAAAATGAAGCGGTAGTTGAGCAGCAAAAGCCCAAAGAAATGATTCGGCGCTTGGTGTGGAAAATGTGCATAGCCACCTTAATTTTGATGGCCATAGGCAGTGCCACCCGCGTCATGAATGCTGGACTTGCTTGCCCAGACTGGCCCTTATGCTATGGCGAACTCGTGCCAGCCAAGCAAATGAATCTCCAAGTGTTTTTGGAGTGGTTTCACAGATTGGATGCAGCTTTAATTGGTGTAAGCGCGATCGCACTTTTCGGTTTGTCCTGGTGGCGTCGTCGTTTCTTACCCTCTTGGCTGCCTTGGGCATCCACATTTGCCCTGTTTCTAATCGTTTTCCAAGGTATTTTAGGAGGACTCACCGTTACCGAACTGTTGCGGTTTGATATCGTTACCGCTCATTTAGGAACGGCGCTGTTATTTTTTACCACCCTCTTGATTATCGGCACAGCACTCACACCCTACCAGGGAAATGGAACCGTTGGTAAGTTGCCTTGGGTTGGTTTAACTGCCGCTGTTCTGGTTTACCTGCAAAGTATTCTAGGTGCTTTGGTAGGCTCTCGCTGGGCGCTACACCAATGCCTTGGCGGTTCTCAACTTTGTACTGTAATGTACAGTCATATTGCTGGTTTGGTGCCGCCAACAGTGGCAACCTTGGCAATGGTATTTATCTGTTGGCGGACACCAGCACTACATCCAGCCTTACGGCGACTGGCAAATATGGCTGGTGGGTTGTTGACCTTACAAATCTTGTTGGGATTTGCCACCTTCAAATTACACCTCCAAGTCGAGCCTCTCACCGTCTCTCACCAAGCTATAGGAGCTACTTTGCTAGGTACCTTGGTGGCTTTCACAGTTTTATCACTACGCGACTCAGTGAGTGCTGAGTCACATTCAGTGAGTGCTGAGTAGGGAGTAGGGAGTGGAGGAGATGAGGAAGCAGGAAAAGAACTCCTAATTCATAACTCTTGTACAGACACGATTAATCGCGTCTCTACTCTTAACTCAGCACTCAATTTTCATTTGCCTAAAAAAGCCAGCTTGAGCGGGGGCTGCATATACAGCGGATTTCAAGGAAAGTGAAGTACACAAGCTTGCGTCTCAAAGCCAGGTATAAAGCCTGTTTTACTTCTGTTAGCGCAGCGGGGCGCAGCCCATTCTGACTCCTGAATTCTGAATCCTGAATTCTGAATTCTGCTGTAAGTTGTTGAAAAATAAGGAACCAGAGCCAAAATGATTGAGACTAATGTCTCTCGCCACCACGAAACATTTTTACAGGTAGTTCAAAGCTACTACCAGCTAACCAAACCTCGGATTATTCCGTTGCTTTTGATTACCACGGCTGGGAGTATGTGGATTGCTGCTAAGGGAGAAGTAGACCCATTGCTGTTGCTAGTAACTCTCACTGGTGGCACTTTGGCTGCTGCAAGCGCCCAGACGATTAACTGTGTCTATGACCGGGATATTGATTATGATATGGAGCGGACGCGCCATCGTCCGATGCCTTCGGGTAAGGTGCAGCCACGCGATGCTCTAATTTTTGCGATCGCACTAGCGGCGATTTCCTTTACCCTCCTAGCAGTATTTGCCAACCTGTTAGCTGCCCTATTAGCCTTCTCTGGTATCGTCTTTTATATTTTGGTCTATACCCACTGGCTAAAACGTCACACCCCTCAGAATATCGTTGTTGGTGGGGCGGCTGGGGCAATTCCGGCTTTAGTGGGTTGGGCTGCTGTCACGGGGACATTAAGCTGGTCAGCATGGCTGATTTTTGCCATCGTCTTTTTATGGACACCACCCCATTTCTGGGCGCTAGCTCTGATGATTAAAGATGACTACGCAAAAGTTGGAATACCAATGTTACCTGTGATTGAAGGTACTACGGTAACTGTCAAGCAGATTTGGTATTACACGCTGGTAACAGTATTTGCAACTGTGTTGTTGTTTTATCCTTTGGGCGCGAGTGGAATTCTTTATGCTGCGATCGCTGTAAGTCTGGGAGGATTATTTATCCACAAATCTTGGCGTTTGTTACACAACCCAGAGGATCGCGCTGTAGCTAAAGAGTTATTTCTCTATTCCATCTCCTACATGATGCTGTTGTGTCTGGGGATGGTAGTTGATAGTCTTCCTGTTACCCATAATCTAATTAATGCAGCGATCAATCAGTTGCATTTTATTGCTTAGGGGATGGAAAATTTAGCGATCGCGTTTGGTAAAGTGGCGCGATCGCATTTTCAGAAATTAAAAAATATACATAATAATTAGAGTTTGGCAGATTTGTGATGTCTACAACGGGCTACGCCTATCTGAGTAAAGTTTCAATCATAAGTGAATTTATTAAACATTAATTACACTTACCTATTTATCCATTTTTAATAGCTATGGAAAAGCAACGTAAGTAATTCATCACGAGTGAAACCAGCATGAGCAGCAACATCTCTCAGTATGGCGTTGAGAGTATCAATTTTAATCTGGTCATGGGCGGGAACTGTAATATGATGCTCACCATTCTGTTGAGTAGTTAACCGAATGTGGCTGCCCTTTTGATGACTAACCTCATATCCTAGACGAGCAAGAGCATTAACTAATTCTGAACCACATAAGTCTCGTGGGAGCTTCAAGAAGCTATTACCTCATCACGTACTATGTGTAACCATATTTTTGAGCAGATTTACTTCTAGTGGCGGCTCCAATCTCAAGTTACTTTTGCTAGCGTAGTGATATTAACTTGTGTGTATACTGTAGCCTTTTAGGAGGGAGGTCAGCACAATTCGCAATTCGCAATTAATGCCCCAGGATTTATCCTTGGGCTTGAACCAAGCAAAGTTTAAAATTTATCTATCCATAAATGAATTTAGGGGCTTGTACCATCAAGGAATAATTGGTCAAAATATTAAGTTGCACATCGCGTTATTTATGTAAAATTAACAATGGGTAAGGCAATATGTACCGTTGTTTCTTGTTGATAAACACTGAAAATTGAGAACTGCCCACCACAAAGTTCAGTGATTTTTTTAACAAGCTTTAAGCCCATACCTATACCCTGCTGTTCATAGAATTTGCGTTCAAACTGCATGAAAGCACCAATTTTAGATATCTGTTCTGCTGTCATGCCCCGTCCCATATCATGCACATAGACATTTAAAATTCCTGCCACCACCTGACTACTGATTTTGATTGCTGTCCCAGTTTGGGAGAATTTGAGCGCATTATCAACTAATTCATCGAGGATAATCGCTAAATATCGATCTGATATTGAAACCTTAGCTTCTTCAATTGCAAATATTAGATCGTTGCTACGATTAACACCTTGAGCGTGAGATTCTAAAGCTGCTGCGATCGCTGCCATAGAAAAATAAGTAGACTGAGGTTCGTTTTTTTTCTGCTGGTGTGTTGATAGCTCTAGTTCTAAATAGATCAATAATTGTTTGGTTAATTTTTCTAGTCTACGGGCTGATTGATCTGCCAACTCTAAAAGTTCAAGGATTTCGGCAATATTCATGCCGTCAATATCTTCCATGAGTAGGCTGATAATGCCGACAATGCCATTTAGTGGTGTATTAAGTTCATGGGGTAAAGCAGAAGCCAAATTGCCGCGCAGTTCATTAAGTGTGCTTTCCAAGACTTTAATGCTACTTGCTTGGATATTTGATAAATTTTGGATTTTGTCATACTGTTGCTTAATCCTCAGCATTGAATGAATGCGTGCCCGCAGTTCAATAGCATTAACGGGTTTACTAATGAAATCCTCCGCACCTGATTTTAGGCAACGGGCGAGGTCTTCTTTAGCGGTGAGAGCCGTTACCATGATGATCGGAACAGGCTGCCATTTTGGTATGGCTTTGATTTGCTGACACACTTCGATGCCATCGGTTCCCGGCATCATTACATCTAGCAAAATTACATCTGGCTGACATAGGTTGAGAGATGCGATCGCCTCTTCACCACTGGCAGCATAGTGCAGCAGATAATTTTGCTCACTTAAAAGTGTTTCAATCACATCAAAGTTATCGGGTTGATCGTCAACGACTAAAATAGAGGGCTGATTCATTTGTCATCCTTGGTTGCATTCAAAAGTTGTTGAATGGTGATGGCCAGTTGCTTGAGCTTTATGGGTTTACTCAGGTAGTCGCTGGCTCCTGCTTTTAAAGAGCGATCGCGATCGCCCGTCATCGCCAACGCTGTGAGCGCCACAATCGGAATATCAACCAAGTTAGAATCGAGGCGAATCTGTCTCATCGCCTCTAAACCGTCCATTCCCGGCATTTGAATATCCATCAAAATTAAGTCAGGGTGGTAAGTTTTAGCGACATCGATGGCTTCTTGACCATTCTGCGCCAACACAATGCGATAGCCTTTGGCTTTGAGGTAGCTAGAAACTGTACTGATATTGGCTTCGTTATCTTCTGCTAGCAAGATTAGGGGGGTAAGGCTTGCTGCTTCCTCAGTACTTGCAGAGTCCCGTTCTGGAGCCACGGCTAGTTGATCGTCTGCTTTCATTTCTGGTGAAATGCCAAAACTGGGAGTATAAGGGAGATCGATGGTGAAGCAACTGCCCACACCCAGTTCACTGGTTAGCCCTACGCTACCGCCGTGAAGTTCGACAATTCGCTTCACTAATGCCAGTCCCAAGCCTGTACCTGCATATTGACGATTTAAGGCGCTATCAATTTGCACAAAGGGCTGAAATAGTTTCTTGATATTCTCTGGCGAGATGCCAATGCCCGTATCGGTGACAGCAAAGTGCAAGAAATGTTGCTCTGTTAAATCGGTAGTTGAGATGTTTCGGAAAAGTTGGGTAACTTCTAAGGTAACGCGCCCCCTCTCTGGAGTGAATTTGACTGCATTGTTGAGCAGGTTAATTAACACTTGACGAATACGGCGTTCATCCACGAGCAAGTCAGGTAGATTTGTCTGAAGTTTGATTTCAAGTTGAATCCGTTTTTGCAATGCCTGCTGTTTAATAAATACCAAACTGGATTGGCACAGACGAGCCACTGAGATTGAGGCATAGTCCAGTTCGATTTGCCCGGCTTCAATTTTTGCCACATCCAGGATGTCGGTGATCAACTCCAGCAAATGAGAGCCACTACGCTCAATGGTTCGCAAAGCTTTGAGTTGTTGCTCGGTGACAACACCAAAGACTTCCTCTTGTAGCCCTTCGGTCATGCCTAAGATAGCGTTAAGGGGGGTGCGGAGTTCGTGGCTCATGTTGGCCAGGAATTCATCTTTGAGGCGAGTGGCACGAGCGAGTTCTTGGTTAGAAACTGCTAGTTGTTGATTGCTGTCAGTGAGCTTTGCTTCTGCCTGTTGTCGTTCGGCGAGTTCTTGTTGTAATTGCTCAAACAGACCTGCTTGCTGAATAGCGATCGCCAACTGGTTGGCAATTTGTTGCAAAAGTTGGGCTTCAGAGTCTTTCCAGACTCGTTTTTCTTGACAAGCATGGACAACCAAAACCCCCCAGAGCTTGTTAGTTACCGAAGGGGCAACCCAGCGATGATTTTCGCTGCCTCGCACGTCTTGTAAGATCGGTGCGACAATTTTGGACTGGATTTGACCTTCGCGGGAGAATTCCACCAAGCAGCTTGCCCAGATATCATTCGTTACATCAGGGACGATGCGAGGCTTACCCTGCCAGTAGCAATCGAGGATTTCTTGAGACCACACTTCATTGTCCCAGTGCCGATCTTTGAGGGCAGGGAACTCACCAGATAAGGCTTCTTGGACAATTTGACTTCTACCGTCAGCAAAAAGCCGAAAGACGATGACGCGATCGCTGTGTAGTATATCTTTAACCTGCTGAGTCACTGTTGCTAAAATCTCGTTAATATCTAACGACTCCCGAATTTTTTGGATAATTGTCCCTAAAGTTTGCTGTCGCCGCAGTTGCAGGGCAATCCTCGCTTCGGTTTTCTGCCGCACCAATAGTTCAGACTGGATTTGCTCGTAGAGATTCGCTTGTTGAATAGCGATCGCCAACTGGTTAGACAGTTGTTGGGTAAAGTCAATCTCAAACTGTCGCCAGTGGCGAGTTGTTGCACATTGATGGATGCACAGTAAACCCCACAACTTATTACCACAAAGCAACGGCACTACTAGAGTGGCTCGCACCTGAAACTGAGCTAGGATGTCAATGTGGCAGGGAGTCATTGTACCGTTATAAATATCATCGACGACATGAAATCTGCCTAAAGCATAGAAGGATGAATAATTTTCCCCAAAGCAGTGGTCATGTAGCCGAATTGCCACTACTGAAGCAAAACCTTCTACAACCGATTCAGCGACAAATTCGCCATCATTAAAGTTAGATTCAGAATAGAACTTGAAAATGCCCACCCGATCGGCCTGAATTACTTGGCGGATTTCCTGGCAAGCGGTGACAAAAATGGTATGGAGGTCTAGGGATTGACGAATTCGCTGTGTGATTTCTCGCAGCAGTTGTTCTCGTTCAACCTGTTGGCGAATGGTTTCCTCGGCTTGTTTGCGTTCGCGAAGTGCAGCTTGCTGTTCGCTAATATCCACTACTATACAAATGGTTTGATTGTCTGAGCCTGGAAGAATTGCCGCTCCAATCAGTACAGGAATTTTGCTACCATCTTTGCGGTAATATTCCTTTTCCCAAGGATTGATCGCGCTATGTTGCATCAAATGCTTCATCGCGACAAAATCAGAGGAGATATGTTCGGGTGGGGTCATTCGCAGCCAATCAATTGTCCCAGCATCTAGGTCATTCCTGGTGTAGCCCACCATTTGTAAGAAGCGATCGTTGGCATCGAAAATTTTCCCCTGAAAATCGGCAAAGAGCATACCAACTACATTAGAATCAAATATTCGCCGGAAGCGCATTTCACTACTTTGCAGAGCAAGTTCTGCTCGTTTGCGATCGCTAATATCAAAGTGGACTCCAATCATTTTCTGGGGATTACCCTGAGCATCTCGCACTACCATCCCATAGGCTTTGATGAAGTGGATGCTGTCATCGGAATGTACGACCCGAAACTCAGTATCGTATTCTGCCTTTCCTAAAACGGCTTGCTGGAGCAATATTTCGGTGGGGTTACGGTCATCGGGATGTAGCCCATTTGCCCAAATGTCGTAGTTTAGATAAGAATCAGATGTTTTCGTGACACCATACAGCGCGTACATCCGCTCATCCCAGAGGATGGTGTTTTCTTCAATGTCCCACTCCCAACAGCCGATCGCCGCAGACTTGAGGGACAAGACCAAACGCTCCGATATTCTCTGGAGTTGCGCCTCTCTTTCTTGGAGTTTAGTTGTGCGTTCTGCGACTTTGGCTTCTAGTTCTTGATTGAGAATAATATAACGCTGTTCGCTCTCCCGCAATCGATTTTCTGCTTGCTGGCGCTCGATTAGTTGCTCTTGCAATTTTTGGTGGGTAGTGGCTTGCTGAAGGGCGACCGCCAATTGCACTGATAAAACTTGCAGCAATTCGACTTCTTCCGGTTCCCAATCGCGGGGGTGCTGACTTTCGGCGACATTGAGCAAACCCCATAGTTCATCACCGCAGAAGAGCGGTACTAAAATTTTGGCTCGCGTCTGGAGGCGAATCAGCATATCTCGGTGACAGTCTGAGATTTTGGCCTTGTAGATATCCGACACGATGCGAATCCGCCCCTGGCGGTAAATTTCAGTGTAGTCTTGTTTTAAACAGGTGTCACCAACGCGCTGACCCACCAGTGACAGTGAGGAATCTGTGGACTCAGCAACGGCGATAGTTTGCCAATCTGCTTCAAACTGCCAAATATTGACGCGATCGCAGCCCAACAATTGCCGCACCTCTTTGACGGTACTATCCAAAATAGTTTGTAGACTCAGGGATGAGCGGATTTGTAAGGCGATCGCTAGCACCAATCTCTCCCGTTCGGCTTTAGCTATTAAAAGCATCATTCGGGCTTCAACTTGTTGTTCTAGTTCAACGTTGCGGGTTTCTAAGATTTCGATTTTCTCTGCTTCTAACCGCACTGATTTTTTTTGCAACACCTCCGCCAAATTGTATAGCTCCAACGGGTTGAGGGCTTGTAGCAAACTAGTCTGGGTGACAATTCCCAATAGTTCGCCCTGTTCTCCCGTCACCGCCAACCTGCGAATCAAGCGCTGTTCCATAATCTGCTGTACCACCCACAGCGAATCATCAGGTTTTACGGCAAAAATCGGCGTACTCATTACCGCCTCTGCTAGACAAGTTTTTAAGTTCAAGCCCAATGCTTGAAATTGCACAATATCGCGCTCGGTGATAATTCCCACAGGAATTTGCAGAGGTTCAGTTTGGCTACCACCTGGTTGTACAATCATGATGGAACTAAGGCGGTGTTTTGCCATCAGTTGAGCGATCGCCAGCATCGAACTATCTAGTGCAGCACAAATCACCTCACTAGTCATCACCTCAAACACCAGTCGCAACCGCAACAAATCCACAGGGCGAGAGGACTGCCGTAGACTTTCATTAGTTACCAGCCCCACTACTCGCTCCCGATCGTCCAGGATCGGTAAGTGGCGAATGCGCTGCTGTTGGAGCAAATTAACAGTAAAAAATAAATCGGTAAAATCAGACTCGTGCATGGTGACGACTGGATAGGTCATCACCTCCCGAATTGCCAAATTTTCGAAATAACACTCTTGGGCAGACAGGCGCACCACATCCCGTTCCGTGAGGATACCTAGTAACTTCCCTTCTTCTACTACTAATATACAGCTTGAGCGTGCCTCCAAATAAAGCTCATCCAGTTGCCCATTCACAGTTTTAGTTGTCTCACAAAGAGTCCGCACGCCACTCATTTGAGCGATCGCGTCCATCACCGTTGTATCCGGTTTAACTATCAGGGGATGACGGACGATCGCAGATTGCAGTTCTGATGGGTTGAGACGGTTAAACATTGATCTATTGGCAAAGGGATTTATTCTTGATTGTTCCCATTAGCAACACCCAAGCTATACCAATTCTCTAAAATCAGGCAATAGTTCAAGGAAGTAGCAGGCTCAATATAGCGTTTCTTGATCTAGTGAGTTATATCGGTAGTGAGTTACATCGGTAGGGTCACGGACACCAACGTGCCCCTACACCTATGGATAGCTTGAGAGTCGTCATATTCAAGATATGATGTTATTCTGACCTAACCCCTTTTCAAAAAAGCAAACTAGCAGAATTAACATCTAAAAATAACGTTGCTTGGGATTGTTGACGGAGTATAGAAGCCGGACAATCTGTATTTATAGCTCCTTGCAACATTTCTTTAACCACATTTGCTTTACGTTTTTCTGGAGCAAGACAGATAATTTTTTGAGCTGAACAAATCGTCGGGATGGTGACAGTAAAAGCATATTGTGGAACAGTTTCTAGATTCGGAAAGTGACCTGTGCTTACTTGTTGCTGACGGTTCACTTTATCCAGTTTCACCAGTTTCACACTGTAGGGATCTTGAAAATTTGCTACTGCTGGATCGTTAAAAGCCAAATGTCCATTTTCGCCAATACCAAGACAGCATAAGTCAATTGGTTGTGCTTGCAGTAGTTTGGTGTAGCGATCGCACTCTGCCACTGGTTGCAATGTATCACCTTCTAGATAGTGAAATTGCTTAGGAGCAACCCGCTTCTCTACACGTTCTCGCATATAGCGCCGAAAGCTGGCAGAATGGTCAGCAGTAATTCCCAAATATTCATCTAGATGGAACATAATAATCCGTGACCAATCCACACCACCCAACGCAATCAAAGCATCGAGAAATTTGAGTTGAGAATTACCTGTTGCTAACAATACAGCAGCCGTATCTTGTTGCTTAAGAACTTGCTGTAAATGCTTTTGGGCAATTTCGGCAACATCTTTGGCCATTTCGACTTCAGTGTTGTAAATCTGCACCAGTAAATCATCAACACGAAAAAAGTTTGTCGCGGCTAGCATTTGCTTACACATAAGGTGATCAATTATACGGCAGTTTTTTGAGATGCTCTACCTGTCTGTCCTTACCAAAAAGGGGAAAGGGGTAAAGGGTAAAGGGGAATGGGGTAAAGGGTAAAGGGGAATGGGGTAAAGGGTAAAGGGGAATGGGGAAAGGAAAGGATAAAGAACTTTTCCCTACAAGGTATACTTCTCTGCGAGAGGCTGCGCGAACGACTACGCTCAGGACAAGCTCAGTAACAAAAGCCCCTATTTTTAAATATGGAGAATAAAAAAGAAGATTTTTGAGACACGTAGAGCGTCTCGTAGAGAGAAAAATCAGCGTCTTTATTTGAAACCCCTGCTTTTAAGTATGAGATTCCCTTCCCCTTTTCCCCTTTCCCCTTCTTTATATGCCCTATTCAGTATAAATTTTCGGATTTAGCAGATTAATTCGCGACTTTTTTCTTGTAAGGAACAAAGACAAAAAACAATGTAAACTATTTAAATTAAGTTAACAATTATTTACATTTTACCAAAAAATCATGCTGGCTGCAATTCTCTTTGACCTAGACGGCACTATTGTCAACACTGACCCTATACACTACCAAGCTTGGCAGGAAATGCTGTTAAATTACAGCATAGAAATTGACGAAACATTTTATAAATCCCGAATTAGTGGGGGGCTAAATCCAGAAATTGTTAAAGACATTCTGCCACAATTATCAGCAGCAGAAGGGCAAAAATTTGCAGATGAAAAAGAGGCACTTTTCCGCAAACTCGCCTCGCATCTCAAACCGCTGAGTGGATTTTCGGAATTACTAGAATGGACAGATACACATCAGTTAAAACGAGCATTAGTAACTAATGCCCCTAGATTAAATGCAGAATTTATGCTAGAGGTTTTGGGAATCAAAGAAGCGTTTCATATAGTTGTTTTGGCGGATGATTGTATTGCAGGTAAACCCGACCCTGCACCCTACCAAGTTGCCTTAAACAAGTTGGGTATTCAAGCAGGAGAAGCGATCGCTTTAGAAGACTCCCCCTCTGGTATTCGTTCAGCAGTGAACGCAGATATCCGTACCATTGGCATCGCTTCCACCCACGATCCGCAAGTTTTGCAGTCATTCGGCGCATTTATGGCAATTCCAGATTTTACTGATTTACAGTTGTGGACATTGCTGAACTCACTCATTGAGACAGATTCAAGCGCGATCGCTTCTAATTTTTGAGGGAATAGGGCATTGGGCAAAACAGTTCCTCGGATTTGGCCAGTTCATTAATCTGTCCTCCATCGGCGGACATACTGATATGAAATCGATTATTACTGACGCGGAGAATTTTAAACCCAGCAAATACTAGAAGCAAAACAAGTGCCATTCCGTCATGATCCATCGTGGTGTGTGGCGATCGCGCTCCGTGCGTCATTACACCATCGGTGTCTTCAAGAAATTCGGGTGTGTCATTTCCAGCGATCGCCCTTAAAAAATACGAGCGATCGCGAAGAGAGGAAAAGTTGCAACCCAGTGCGTAAAACTCCATACTCAAGATGTATCCAGTATTAATCCCGATGTTTGCTACAAAGCTAAATGTACAACTATAATCAGTCTTCTTTTCCTACCCCTGGTTCGCTAGAAATCCGACGCGGAAATTACTTTAACTATGTAGTGCCAAGTGGTTGGCGAGTGGTCGAGGATGGACAGTTTGCCGTTGTCCTCTTTTCCCCAGACAATGCTGCTTTGACGATTATGGTGGGAAATTCTGGACTACCAGTAAACTACAACCCTTGGCAGTTCGTCTACGAGAAGCTGTTGGCAATGCAGCCCTATCAACTGCAAATGAGCCAACCCCGCCAAGCTCAACCGATTGCTGGATGCACGGTTGCTTATGAGTTTGATTGCACATACATCTACAATGGTATCCCCTATCAAGGAATAGCCAAGTGCAGCGTTGCATATAGCTACAACCTGTGTACGATGGTGATGACTTGTGCAGCATCCCACCAATCACATTGGGCTAATTATGCTTCATGGTTGCCACAAGTAGCATCTCAGGTTTCAGCAACAAATGGGTCAGCCTTCGGCATACAAGGGATTATGGCGCAGAACCTAGAAATCTCGCAAACTGAGGGGCAGAGGCACAGGGAATACCGCGAATGGTCTAAGCATACCTGGGATGAAGTAAACCGCCAACGAGGTGAGTCTATAGATCGTCAAAACTTCCAATTTCGTGAGAATCTGGGCAATGTCACAACTTGGACAAATCCTTATGGTTATCCAACCGTCGAGTTACCAACAAACTACAACTACTATTGGATAAATCGTCAAGGACAAATATATGGTACTCTTGACTCCAGTGAAAATCCGAATGTTGGCTCAACTCAAGATTGGGTAAGGATGAATCGATATCTGCCCTAAATAGCAGCAAAACTAAAAACAGTGTAGTTTACAGTTGCTCTCCTCGCTCAAGTTTCCTCGCTTGTAAAGCGTTTCATAGAGAGGAAAAGCCAAACCATAGACGAGCGCCTGGGTGAACCGGATAAACGGGTACTATGAAAATCACTGACTGCGTTCGTCTAATCACTGCGTTTCATTAAACAGGGCGGATTCTACCAAAGAAGAACCTAAAGAGTAACAACCGCTACGAATATCCTCTGGTACTGACAACAAAGCTACATTGTGGGGATATGTAAATCCCTCTTTGAAATCAATGCAACTTTTTACAATTGTCCATGAATCTGCAATCGCTGTGGGTAACTGTTTGTCAAATCCATGATTTGTATAATTTTGATATTGCTCTCGTAGTTTCTTCAAAGATGCTAAAAACCGTACCTTTTGTTTGGCGTGTGACTGGCGGATATCACAAATTTTATGAGCTGCGTCCAATGTTTCTTTCTCGTCCCAAGCTGTGACTTCTTTCACGTCTGCAATACATTCATTCAGCTTGAGTCGTGTAGGGTGTGAATCACCATCTAAATTGGGGTTTGCAGCCCAAGTTTGAATTGTACCTGAAACAACTATAGCAATTAGTAGAGCAAAAAATCCCAAAATCACATTCTTGCAGACAATTTTGATCATAATTTCGCTTTTTACAAGTGATTTAATTTAGAATTAAGTCTCTAAAAGGATATCAAGAGAACCGATACAAAACATTTCCATCCTCATTTACTTCAAAAGAAGCATTGAGTTCCTTGGCTTTCTCATCTAAATATTGTTTAGATAACTGGGTTGATATTTCAGCATTTTTCGCAAGTTGCAATACCGTTATTCTGCCAGCATTTTGCTCAATTAATTCTAAGAAGACTAACTGAATACGCTTTTGTTCTGATTCCAGAAGTAATGCTTTTTCCTTTAGATTCTGCTGCACTAAAGACCAACTCAACCAGCCTCCTAGAATGGTTGACGGAATAGTAAGAATAGTTAAAGCAGCTACATCATTTTGTTTTTCTTGAGCGGGAGTTTTGGGATTCATAATTTCTAGAATCATCACAGCAGAAAAGGGAATGCCAAATAATAGAAAGCATATTGCTAAAACTTTTTTAATTAGTTTCATACAACCTTTTTCAGTTCCTCACAAATAATGTAAAAATAATAGCTCTATTATATATTGTATAATCAAATACTTGAAGTGCTAGTATTGCGCTGATGTTTTCTCTCTTCTCGATACTATCTGAACACTTGTAAATACTGATGAGTGGCGTGGCGATCGCACTCTTGGGAGGAATTAAACTGTGTTGGGTTAGTTTACCTATGCTACTGCCAGAGTGACCAAACAGGGTTAATGAGCCTGTGAACTCCGTGAACGAGTCTTTGATATTTATTAATTAGTCTGTTTTCATTTATTAGATCCCCGACTTCTTCAAGAAGTCGGGGATCTGAATCTGCATAAGACACCCTACGAAACTACGAGGCTACCAGTTACCTACAGGTTGAGCATTATGAGAAAATACTGAGGGATCAATTGAAATGCCTAACCCCTCAGCTACACGACTGCCATAGGAAACATCTGCCCTAAAAAAGTGACAGAGTTGGCGCATTTGGATGTCTTGCCTTGCTTGAGAGAGACTACCGACAATATTTTTAGCAAGACGCTCTTGCTGTTCAGGAGTTAGTAACCGATACAGATCGCCCGCTTGGGTGTAATCGTCGTTTCCTTCACGATGACTGTAACGATCGACTGTGACATCACCCAAATGACTAGGTGGTTCTGCATAAGCTGGATTTTCTTTGGGCGTACCCTCAGCACTATTCGGCTCATAGTTAGGAACGCTACCGCCGTTGTTCCCCGGTGCCATGAAGCCATCTCGCTGATAATGCATCACTGGACATTTGGGCTGGTTAACAGGTAGTTGCTGATAGTTACCACCCAAGCGATACCGTTGAGCATCTGGGTAAGAAAAGATGCGAGCTTGCAGCATTTTATCTGGAGAGAAACTAACGCCAGGAACCACTGCACTAGGGCTAAAAGCGGCTTGCTCCACTTCGGCAAAATAATTCTCAGGGTTACGATTTAGCTCTAATATCCCGACTTCAATTAAAGGATAATCTGAGTGCTTCCAAACTTTAGTTAAGTCAAAAGGATTATCAGGATGTTTGGCCGCTTGCTCCTCGGTCATCACCTGAATACACATCCGCCACTTGGGATAGTCACCTTGACCGATCGCTTCAAACAAATCGTGAGTCGCATGATCGGGATCTTCGCCCTTAATCTTAGCTGATTCTTCCTCTGTCAAGGTTTGATGCTCTTGCAGATTCTTAAAGTGAAATTTGCACCAGACGCGATCGCCTTCAGCATTAATTAAACTGAAAGTATGGCTACCAAAGCCATCCATGTGGCGATAGGTTTTGGGAATTCCCCGATCTGAAAACAGGATTGTCACCTGGTGAAGCGATTCTGGACTGAGTGACCAAAAATCCCACTTTGCATTCTGGTCTTTGCAATTGGTTTGGGGATTGCGCTTTTGGGTATGGATGAAGTCAGGAAACTTCAAAGGGTCGCGGATGAAGAAAATAGGGGTATTGTTGCCGACAATATCCCAGTTGCCCTCTTCGGTATAAAACTTGATGGCAAAACCTCTAGGGTCGCGCTCGGCATCTGCTGAACCTTTTTCTCCGCCAACGGTAGAAAAGCGCAAGAAAAGTTCTGTTTTCTTACCAATTTCCGAAAAAAGTTTGGCTTTACTGTAGCGGGTAATGTCATTGGTGATAGTCAAAGTACCATGAGCAGCAGCACCTTTAGCGTGGACAACTCTTTCAGGAATACGTTCTCTGTTGAAATGAGCCAGCTTTTCTAAGAGGTGGAAATCCTGGATTAATACAGGCCCACGCGATCCAGCCGTAAGTGAGTTCTGGTTATCGCTAACTGGGATACCGTCAGCAGTTGTCAAGTTTTGGGGTTCAGTCATGGGTAAAAAAGCTCTCCATTAAGTTACTCAAATTGCCCACAATACATTTTAGCTACTAGATAGAGGGATGCTCCCTGATAGAGCGTCCTAATTCATAGTCATAACGAGTTCATATATAAAGCATACTCGATATGACTATGAATTTCCACAAATTTATTTTGTATTTTTGGGTAGAGAACTGGGGATTGGGGATTGGAGATTTTGATTACAACAGCTAATTCTTCATTACTGCATCCAAAAGCACATTGGCATCAAAACGTACTACATCGGTGCAAGGTAGTCCTGTTTCTGCTATTGTTTGAGCGATGCTTTCCTTAGCCGCAGACTCATCTAGATGGGCTGTATTCAGTGCTATACCCACTACAGGAACACTTCCAAAAGCACCACCAGCACTAGCAACGGTTTCATAAAGCTTAATCACCTCTGGTAAAGGTGGAATTAGTACATGGGGATGATTACGTACATGAACTTGTCCCGCCCGATGCACTAATACCAGTTGGGTTGGTTGCGAACCACGAATCAGGGGTAAAGTTGCTGTTGAACCAGGGTGTAGTAGCGAACCTTGTCCTTCAATGTGCAAAATGTCGTAGTTTTTGCCATAACGCATAACTATTTGTTCTACAGCACCGGCGGCAAAGTCTACCCGCACGGCATCTAAAGCCACGCCGTCCCCTTCTAACATCACACCAGTTTGACCGGTGGCGAGAAATTTAGAACGCCAACCCCGCAGTTTTGATGCCCAATGTAACTCTAGACTAGTTGACATTTTACCGATCGCCATATCGGTTCCCACTGTCAACACCCGCCGACAGGGAAGGGTGCGTGCTATGCCACTAGCAACACTGATATTAGACGGCTCTTTTCGTATATCCCAAATTAATTGCCCTGGTTTGAGTAGTGTATTTAACTCTGGAATACTTGCCATTGGTGTATGTAAACCATTCACCAGAGACATTCCCGCTTCTAAAGCATTTTTGATTTCTAGCCAGTAATCATCTGGGACAGCACCACCACCAGGGGCAATGCCAATTACTAAGACTTCCGGCTGGTACTCTAGGGCTGCGGCTACTGATGTCACAATTGGCACTTCACGCTTGATACCTGTTAATTCTGTTAGGGATTTGCCAACAGATTCGCGATCGATTACGGCTACGATTGGGGCTTCACTGTAACGTAAAATTGCTAGCCCTGTTTTGCCCTGATGCCCGCTAATTCCCTCATGAAGTAAGATAGCTACTCGTTGATTAAGTGGTAGACGCACTCTGTTGTACCCCCAAACCTGGTAAATCGTTTGGCAAAACTCTCCCTTCTTTTAGCAATGCACCCGTAAAGGGATCATCGATTAAATTCAGGTGACTGTCTAAATCTAAATAATCAGCTAGTGGTGCTAGCTGTAATGCTGCTGTATTAGCTAGCGAACTGTCAGAATAGCAACCGAACATTACTTGCAACCCGTAGGCTCGTGCTGTGTGTACCATTCGCATTGCCTCTGTTAGTCCCCCTGATTTCATCAGTTTGATATTAATACCATCGACGTAGTTTGCCAAATGGGGAATATCGGCGCTGGTGAAACAACTTTCATCGACAAAGATGGGTAGAGGAGAGTGTTCTTTGAGTTTTACTAAACTTGGTTCCTGCCCTCGTGGCAATGGCTGTTCTACATACTTTATACCTAAATCAGCCAGCCAATTGCACATAGCGATCGCATCTTCTAAACTCCAACCGCCGTTAGCATCAACAAAAAACTCTGGTAATGGTGCTTCTTTTTGCACTGCTAATAGCATTTTTTTATCTGCATCTATACCATCTGGGCTACCTAGCTTGACTTTGAAAAGGCGAACATCAGCAAATTGTAACCAGTCTCGCGCTCTGGCGATCGCACCTTCAGGTGAATTAATCCCAATTGTGACTGAAGTCGGGACTATCTGATTGCGATCAAGTCCCCAAATTTGCCACAAGGGTAATCCGACGCGCTTACCCAACCAGTCATGCATTGCCATATCCAAAGCAGCCCTGGCCGCAGAAGGAACCTGGTTTTGTGTTAAAACTTGCTCAACTTCCTGCTGCTGTAAAGGACTAAATGTTTGTAACAGTGGTACGACTTGCTGTAGCGCGTCTTTGATTGCATCAGTTGATTGCCGATGATTACCCACACCAAATGGTGATGCTTCTCCCCAACCTTCGATGCGATCGTGTGAGATCCTCACCCATACATTCGTCGTCTGTGCCGTCGTACCCCGACTAATAGTCAAGGGAAATCTCTTATTGACTGTAAATAAATTTACATTTATTTGCATACTTGTTATACATATTATGATATGGCAAAAGCTAGTGTAAGTTGAAAATTTAGATTATCGGATGCATCTGTTATAGTTTTTTACATTCATAGCGAATTTTTTATACATTAATATATTACTTAATTTATGAACAACTTAAAAAAATGGAAGATTTTAAAATCAAAAATGGTCTTAGATCATTACTGGTGTAAGGTAAGACAAGATGAAATAGAATTGCCCAATGGTAAAATTATCGATGATTACTTTGTCAGTATTAAGCCTGACGTTGCAATGGTTTTACCTATCACTAGTGATAGAGAAATCATTTTTGTCCGGCAATATAGACACGCCATCGGTGAATTTTTCTTAGAACTGCCAGCAGGGAATTTCGATCCCACAAAAGAGAGTGCAGAAATAGCAGCCATTAGAGAATTTACAGAAGAAACTGGTTACACTCCCCAAGAATTTAGAAAAATTGGAACTTTATACGATAAGCCGAGTAAAGATACTAATCAAATACATTTATTTTTAGCAGAAAATGTGAGTAAAGTTGGAGAGCAACAACTAGATATTACAGAAGAAATTGAAGTTGTCTTTATTCCTATAGAATCAGTTTTAGATAAAATCATTCAGGGAGAAATTTCTGTTGCCGGAACTGTAGCTGCTCTATTCTTAGGCTTGAAGTTTATCAGCTATTAATAAATATAGTTTCTTGATGTATTTAAATAACAATATTTGAGGTGAATTGCATCCTGAAGTTCTGACATAAAGTTTTTTGTTTTTATCGAGAGAGTGATGTCTATAAAAACCATAATATCAATGACACATTCAAGCTGACAGGTATTTAAGTTTAATTTGTTATTTTTCGTTTTTTATCTTGCCCATTGCTGCAAGATGTAAGCATAAAAAGCCTCTTTATCTACCCGATCCATTGCATAAATTTTTCGACCACCAGAAACTACTTTAGTACGTCCCTGACTAAGACCAGTGGTAATAATTTCTGTTTCCCATTCGCGCAATTGATAATATTCTGGGTGTCCCAGATAAGCTGTTGCCAACACATCCCAGAAATAATAATCTTGAGGGATAACTAGCGCATAACATTGTCCAGCTAAATCAGAGATGGGATAGTGGCGTTGTCGCCCCATTTTGTATACTAACTCCGATGTGACTGGGACATTGTTAGTTAAATCCAAAGGACACATAATAATTTCAATTTGGGTTTGCCATACGCGCGCGGCTGAAACTGCATCCCAATAAACATTCCATTCGGCAGAACCATCTTGTCCTGCTTCCAGACTTTTTTCTACATTACCACCAACATTTAACGCACCCCCCATCCACACAATTTTGTGAATCTTGGCTTCAATGTCTGCTGCTTTGTCTAAAGCTACTGCAACCGTCGTTAACGGCCCAGTTACCATCAACGTTACGGGGTCTGATGCGTCACGTAACACCTGTATCATGAAATCTTGACCTGTTTCGGCAACCAGAGGCGTAGTAATGGTTTCGCTTTGATTGAGAATCGGGAGATGATCGACAATAAACGAATCACGGCGATAGAGAGTAGGAAACGGATTGATACCGCGCACTGTACTTTCTGCTACCGGGATATGAGAAAATCCCATCAAATCTATAATTTTACGTGTGGCGCTAACAGCCGGTTGAACGTAGCAATCTGCTGGAGTGACGACAACACCAAGAAGTTCTATATGATCCATCGTCAATAGCAGCATAGTTGCTAGATAATCATCTACACCGCCATCATGATCCATTAATACAAGTTGTTTTGTCATAAAAGGAGAATTATATGGATGAGTTTATGGAAGCTGCTATTCAAGAAGCAAAACAAGGCAGACAAGAAGGTGGAATTCCTATTGGTTCGGTTCTCGTTAAAGATGGCAAAATTCTCGGTAGAGGACACAATAAACGTGTGCAAGATGCCGATCCTGTTACCCACGCCGAAATCGATTGTCTCCGCAATGCTGGAAGAGTTGGCAGCTATAGAGGGACAACACTCTATTCAACTTTAATGCCATGTTACCTGTGCGCTGGGGCAGTAGTACAATTTGGCATTCAAAAAGTCATCGCTGGAGAATCCAAAACTTTTCCTGGTGCTAAAGAATTTATGGTATCTCATGGTGTGGAAGTAATTGATCTTAATCTTGACGAATGCGAACAAATTATGAATGAGTTTATTGAAACTAACCCTGAACTTTGGAATGAAGATATTGGTAAATAGGGATTGGGGATTGGGGATTGTGTATGGATCAATAGTTCTTCTCCCTCATCTTCCCTACTTCCCTACTCCCCTTTCCTTAAGAAATGCATCAAATGTAAACCTATCTGGTAGCGAAGTTTGTGCGCCTGGTTTTGTCGCCGCTAAAGCACCTGCGGCTGCACCCCAAATAACTGCCTGATGTAAAGAAAGTCCTTCAAAAAGTGCCGCCGCTAAACCGCCATTGAAAGCATCACCTGCGGCTACTGTGTCTACTGCATGAATTGAAAACGCAGGTACAAAAAACTTTTCTTCAGCAGTGGCACAAAAAACACCTTTAGAACCCAGTTTGACGATCGCACATTTCACACCCCGTTCCAACAAAACCGCAGCTGCTTTGGCTGCTTGTTCCTCTCCATCCACAGGAAAACCCACCAACTGCGCTGCTTCAACTTCATTCGGTGTGATAATGTCTACCAACGGATACAGTTCATCTGGTAAATTAGATTGTGCGGGTGCTGGGTCAAAAATTACTTTTATGTTTGCACCTTTTGCAGCTTTAGCAGCAGCAACTACGGCATTAATCGGAATTTCTAGTTGTAAAAGTATTGCTGTAGCTCTTGGTAAAAGGTGGGATAATCGCTCTACATCTTCTTGATTGACACGCCCATTTGCACCAGGAATAACGACGATTTGATTTTCACCAGTATGACTCACGGTGATGATTGCGACTCCAGAACTAACAGTTTTGTCCACAAAAATGTTATCAGTCTGCACACTAGCTGCTTGCAAATTGTTAACAAGTTCCGTACCAAAATCATCTGCACCTACACGCCCCACTATCTGAGTAAGAATGCCCAATTTTGCTAATGCTACGGCTTGATTGGCTCCCTTACCTCCCGAAACTTTAAAAAAATCTTCTCCTAGCAACGTTTCTCCTGCGACTGGCAATCGGGGTGTTGTTGCTACCAGGTCTATATTTATACTGCCGAAGACGATAATACTCATAATACTGATTTTTATTGAGCTTAAAGTTATTTCGATTGATATATTATGAGGCGATCGCCTGTTTTGTAGAATATAGCGAGTATAAATCATTCACAAAGACGCGATAAATTGCCGTCTCTACAAGAATCAGTCTTTTGTCTTGACGGCGATTCATCGCGTCTCTTGCTTTAACCGAACAGTATTGGCACAATAGGCGCATCGAGGAGAGCGATCGCTGTCATTTATCCTTGCTCTTTTAATTGTTGGCTATGATGCTTACTCAAATAGAGTTAGTTTTGAAAGGTGTCAATAACTCAATCAAGGGCAAAGATAAATCTGTGACAACAAGATAAAATTTCAAGATTAATGAGATGCTCAATCCACAAAAGCTACCATTTCTAGAATCTATTGGTTGGTAGCTAAAATTAGAGCAGTCAATACAATGACTTAATCCACTCCCATTCCCGTGTCAAACCCTCTCTCAGGGAAACTTGCGGCTGATATCCCAGGAGTTTCTGCGCTTTAGATACATCAGCAGCCGTGTGACGGGCATCTCCTATCGCCTTTTCTATGTGGTTTCTTTTAATTGGTTTCCCGATAATTTCTTCAATCGTATCCAATACTTCTGCTAAAACTACTCTGCTACCACCACCGATATTAAAGATTTCTCCCACGGCTTCGGGTGCGGTGGCGGCTGCTAAATTAGCGGCAATGATATCACTAACAAAGGTAAACTCCCGCGTTTGCTGTCCATCGCCGTAAATAGGAATCGCCTCATCTTGCAAAATGGATTTAAAAAACTTATTAAATGCCATATCTGGGCGCTGTTTAGGGCCATAAACTGTGAAATAACGCAATGCCACACAGGGTACGCCAAAGTTTTTGTGATACACTTCACATAAAAACTCCGCTGCTAGCTTCGTAATGCCGTAAGGAGAAACTGGTTGAGGACAAATTCTCTCATGGGTAGGTAATGTTTCCGCATCACCATATACACTTGATGAAGAAGCAAACACTAACCTTTTCAGTTGTTTAGCATCCTTAGCTGCTTCTAGCAAAACTTGTGTAGCATTAATATTTCGTTCTGTATAACCTCGAAAAGATTTCCCCCAACTTGCTCTAACACCTGCTTGGGCGGCTTGATGGTAAACGACATCAACATCTTTTAGGAGTTGCTGCCAATCTAAAAACTGCATATCTCCTTCAATTAAAGTAAAGCCAGGTGACTGATGTAAGTGTGCAATATTTTTAAACTTTAACATCGGATCGTAGTAATCATTGAATTCATCAATCCCGATCACTTCTTCCCCTTGTTGCAGCAATGTTTCTGCAAGATGAGAGCCAATAAAGCCAGCGGCTCCAGTAATAATAATTTTAGCCATGTTGCTTATTTTTTGATATTTTCATTAATCTGCATATTCACAGGTTAATACTTGTAATCAATGATCGTCATTACCTGAAGATGATTTTTTACTCAATTATTTCAATGCTTAAAAAAATCATCATAAACACTTAAGTTTTATACTTATATTTTAAAATTCTAAGTATATTTATTGAATTATTATTAATAACATTGATTACATCTTTTGCTTAAGTTGACACCAATGCCATCATTTGTCTCAACTTTGCGTGAAAGCAAGTCTAGAACTAGCTTTGAGATTGCCTCGTTCCCAGTCTCCGACTGGGAATGCCCGTCGTTGAGGCTGCCGCCTCAAGACTCGCGGCAGAGCCGCCAGGAGCAGCGTTTCCAGCCGGAGGCTTGAAACGAGGTTTTAAAGGAGTTTTAGCTTAAGTTGACACCAATGCCAGTGCCCCTCGCCCCTACCTCCTCTACCTTTAGTTAACTATTTTGGCTGGAGGCTTAATGGGAATCTCAATCCAGAACTCTGTACCTTTGCCTGGTTCTGAAATGCACTCCATTATTCCCCCATGTTTTTCGACAATAATCTGATAGCTAATTGACAGTCCCAAACCTGTACCCTTGCCCACGGGTTTGGTAGTGTAAAACGGGTCAAAAATTCGCCTTTTCACCTCTTCAGTCATTCCAGGCCCATTATCACTAATACGAATCAACAGACGAGAGTTGTCTACTGAAGCTTTAGTAGAAATCTGAATAGTTGGAATTGGGCATGAGTTATTCTCCTGATCTCCCTCATTGCCATTCCCTGCTTCCCACTGACGACTCGCCACTCCCAAAGCATCTATGGCATTGCTGAAAATATTCATGAATACCTGATTCATTTGACCGGCATAGCATTCTACCCGTGGGATGTTGCCATAGTCTTTGATGATCTCAATGCGTGGAGATCCAGCATTTCCTTTCAGCCGATGTTGCAAAATTAATAAGGTGTTGTCAAGACCTTCATGAATGTCTACGCGCTTGTTTTCAGCCTCATCTAAGCGAGAAAAATTGCGTAACGACAACACTATTGAACGGATGCGATCGCTTCCTACTTGCATTGATGTCAGGATTTTGGGAAGGTCTTCTACCAAAAATTCAAAATCGATCGCTTCGATCGCAGCGCTAATTTCAGGATGGGGATGGGGATAGTGTAGCTGGTAGAGACGTAAAATTTCTAGGAGTTGTTCGGTGTAGTCACTGGCATGGCAGAGATTACCGTAAATAAAGTTAACGGGATTATTGATTTCGTGAGCGATACCTGCTATCAACTGTCCTAAACCAGACATTTTTTCGGTCTGAACCAATCTTGTCTGTGTTTCTTGGAGTTCACGTAGGGTATGCTCTACCTGAACAGCTTGATTTCTGGCTGCAATTTCAGCATCATAGGTTTGTTTGTAGAGTTGTGCTTGTTGAATAGCGATCGCAGCTTGATCTCCTAACTGTTGCAATAAATCAATTTCTGCATCTTGCCAATTTCTGGGAGCTTCACATTCATGGGCAATTAATAAACCCCATAGTTCCATACCTATATTAATCGGAACTATTAAGTTTGCTTGCACTTGCAGACTCTCCAAAAACTCTCGATGACAATCACTTAAAGAAGCTGCTGCAACGTTGTTAATTGCCCGTACCCGGCCTTGAAAGTATAGACGGGTGTAGTCATCAGGAAAGCATTCTGGTGGTGCATTCACTCCCATAACTGACTGCCAATCGCCATTAATTTCTTCTACAATTACCGATTTACTCTTCAGTTCAAAAATCAGCACCCGGTCAGAATTTAGTAGGGGACGGACTTCCCGAACGATACTTTGTAGGGTTGTCTGTAAGTCTAATGTCCGGCGAATATGCTCTGTAACTTGCTTGAGTACTTTGGTAAACAATAATGATTTTTCAAGTTCAGCAGTTTGCTCTTGCACTTGCTGTTCTAGGTTGGCATTCAGGGCTTGTACCTGTTTATAAATTTGCTGTTGCTCAATTGCCATTGAGAAATGCTCGTATAAAGCCTGCGCCAATAAGATGTCTTCTGGCTTCCACTCAGGTGATTGCCCCTTTTTTTCCTCTCGCCAAACATCAAAGGAAACCTGGGGTAATAGTTGTCGCCGATTTTGATCGCATCGTCCCGCCCATAAGATTTCTGTTTCAAATTCAGAGCGAAAAATACTTAATACACCGATAAATTTTTCACGGTAATGTAGAGGAATCACCATGAGTCCGCGAATTTGAGTAGAACGAAACGCTAAAGCCAAAATTCGCAAACGTGGTTCTTTGTATAGGTCGGGGGTTGACCAAATATCACCTTGTTTACAATCAGTCATCCAGTTTTGCCACATAGGATGCTGTTCAAGAATACTATTATCTAATTCGTAAGGGAGTGTTGGTTGGTCGCCCCAAGTATATAGTTCCCCAGTCTGTTGAATGTAAAGTCTGCCACCTATGCCACTAAAGGCAGCAATAACTTCTTCTAGCGCTCCCTGTAATTGGATTGTCGGCAGTTTATGCAATAGTGTGGTAACTCGATTAATAGTAGCTTCTCGCTCTTGCTTGGCGTGGGCTGTGGTGAGTATATTACTTTGAGCGATCGCGATCGTTACCTGGTCAGCAACTTGCTGCAATACTTTCAGTTCCCGCTTCAAAATCTCTCGCGGTTCACTGTGGTGAGATACCAATAATCCCCACAATTTTGCCTTTGCTGATTGTTCTTGTGGATCGCAATGTAAAATTGGCACTACCAATGAAGACTGTACGCCCATTGCCTTTAAGTATTGAATATGGCATGGGTCTACCTGCCGATAGTAGATATTAGTTTGTAGACGTTGACCAGTTTCTTTTGACTGTAGAGGCGATAGCCCAATCTTCTCATTTGCCACATCGACAATTGAGCGTTGCCCAACTAACAAAAACATCTCTCTGGCGGCTTCTGGAATATCATGAACTGGAAAGCGTAACCCCAATAAAGACGGCAGACGTTGCTCATGAATAGATTCAGCAATGACTTCACCACTACCATCAGCACCAAAGCGATATACTTTTACCCGATCTACACCCAAAAATAAACGCACTTCGCTAACAGTAGTGGTTAATATCTCTTGAAGGTCGAGCGATCGCCTAATCTGTTTTGTCATCCGGTGCAGTAAACTTTCTTGGTCTAAACTTTGCTGCAACCCGTTTGATTTATTGCTAAGTGTCATTGCTGATATATACCATGACTTAAGTATAATTTTTTATATAATTGTCCCTGATAATAATTTCTCACTTACAATGCTTTGATTTTAACCATATTTCCAGAAATTTCTCCTACAAATGTATTACTAGAGGCATACACTTATTGTAAATACTTTTGGAAGTGGATCAGAGGATATTTGAAAAGCATCAGATATTTTGCTTGATCCCCGTAGCCCTTCTAAAGTGGATTTAGAGAGATATCAAAACGCTGTATCGTTAAAGACTTTTAAGTATCATCTCAAATCTAAAGTTCAGAAAACTTTAATCATTGACACTTATTAATTTTATATTCTCAACCATTAAACTATTCCAGTAATTTCACTTAAATTAGTGCCTAAATAATTTAGTGAAATTAAAAATATTTTTTGATCATTTTTGCCCATTAATTCAATTAATTAAGATTTTTTCAAACCACTTACTAAATTATTGGTAACTTTTTCAAATATTTTTGACTGGGGAATTTCTATATTCCCCGTTTAATTGCCGATTTTATATTGAATGTGACTATTTTGATTAAATTATTCGTAAATTACCGTTAAAGATAGTAAATTACGAATTTCTTCACGCACACTCATGAGAGTTTTACCGAGATAGTTTTGACCGGCTTGATTAGCACCACAGCCCCAAAAAGAATCGGTTGGGGAGTTTTCCACTAAAATCTCATCACCTGTCTTCAAGAGAACTTCTCTAATATCAGTATGAGTAAGAAACTTTTTGAGTACGGCCTCTCGCATAATTTGAGTTTTGACCAAATTCCAGTCTTGACGGAGTTGGCGAGTGCTACATCTTCCCAAAATAGCAGCTTCTTCTGGGGTGGCAGCGGCATGGATGAGAGGTATAATTGCAGCATCTGTGCTGCCAACAAACTTTTGTGCTTGATAGTAATGCTCAACCGTTGGCCAGTAAGTACCCTCGATGTGGATTCCGTGGGGAGAAAAGTTAGAAAAACAGCCATAGGGCTGCCAAACCTTATAAAAGTAAATGGTCATTTGAAAATTGCTCTTTTATATATTAATTTCAGGGTAACTGAAAGTTTAGAGTTCAAAACCGTTCCTTTGGATGAATAGTTTTAACATTAGGTTAAGAGAATTATTTTACAAAAAAAGGCAGAAGACAGTCCCGATGAAACAAGTTTTACAGCCTTGTATGAAAGAGGGACAAGGGGGACAAGGGGGACAAATAGTAAATGACTCTTTCAAGTCATAGGGCAGGAGGCAGGAGGAAAGAACTATAAATGAAAACTAAAGTTGCAGGATATAAAGCCCAGTTTAAAAGAAGAATTGTATCGAGATGCATAGCACGAGATACAAAGCGTCCTTGCTTCAATCCCACGTTTTCAAACGTAGGTTCCTTCTGCCTCCTGCCTCCTGTCTCCTGAAACAACTTTACACAATTCCTGAAATCGGCTAACTTCTGATATTTTTTTCTTGTAGAAAAATAACCACCTACTGTACTATTTTTTTGGGTGAAGTAGCAAATTATATTTTGGACGGGTGAGATGAGAATCTTGCTAATCGAAGATGAAGAGGTTTTAGCAAGTGTCTTGTTGAAGTCGCTTACTAAACAACACTATGTTGTTGATGTAGTACAAGACGGACAAATGGGTTGGGAATACACGCAAAGTACTAACTATGACTTGCTCCTAATAGATGTCGGACTTCCGAAACTGGACGGTATTTCATTGTGTCAGCGATTGCGTTCTAGTGGTTGTTTCACTCCCATTTTGCTGATGACAGCGAAAGATGGTAATAGAGAGCGGATTCAGGGACTCGATGCAGGTGCGGACGATTATCTGATCAAACCTTTAGATTTGGAAGAACTGCAAGCACGGATACGGGCGCTAATCCGTCGGGGCGATCGCCCCCGTACCCCAATACTGGAAGTAGGCGCACTACGACTAGACCCCAGTAGTTGCGAGGTTAAATATAACAACAAACTGCTAGAATTAACAGCCAAAGAATACAGCTTACTAGAACTATTTCTACGGAATCCATCGCGGGTTTTTAGTCGGGGGGATATCATTGAACACCTGTGGACTTTTGACGATCCACCCCAAGAAGAGACTGTAAAATCACACATTAAATACTTACGGCAAAAGTTGAAAGCGGCTGGAGCAGTAGACTGGATTGAAAATGTTTATGGTTTGGGGTATCGGTTGAATCCTGGAAGAGGAGAGGGAGCAGGGCGCAGGGAGCAGGGGGAAAAAGAAAAATCTCAAATCCCTAGTCGTGATGTTGAACAGCAGTTTCAGCAAGCAATGGGGGGCTTGTGGCAGCAATATCAGGGGTTGATGGTGCAGCGGTTGACGGTATTGCAAGAATTAGCGGCAGCATTATCTCGTAAAACGCTGACTAAAGAATTACGCCAATCGGCAGAACGAGAGGCGCACAAACTAGCTGGTGTCTTGGGAATGTTTGAGCAAGACAATGGCACTCAAATAGCGCGGAAAATTGAACAGATTTTAGGTAAAGATGGTGATTTTGCCGCAGGTGAAAAGCGGCAATTGCTGTCATTGATTGAAGATTTGGGTAGCTTAATCAATTTGATGGGGCAAAATGCAGATAATCAGATTTCAGGTGCGATCGCATCCGAAATTAGTACCCGATTGATATTAATTGACCCCAATCCACAACTAGGTGATCAGCTGCAACAACTGGTTGAGGGCTGGCAGCAAATCTCCAACTTAGAGGAGGCAAAAAACTTTCTACAAACCACATCACCTGATTTAGTAGTCTTAAATGTCGATGATGCCGGGTGGCGCAAAGAAAGCTTGGCATTACTTTCGGACTTAGCAACACGTACCCCACCCGTACCTGTTCTCGTGCTGGCTGCCACTGATGAGTTAGTAGAACGGGTAACATTAGCTCAATACGGGGCGCGGGGTTTTTTGGTTAAGCCTGTAACAGCTGCTCAGGTTTGGGATGTTTCATCTCAACTATTACAACGGACTCGTTCTTTACGGGTAAATATACTAGTAGTAGATGACGACCCGCTAATTTTAGCAACACTGCGCCCAATGTTAGAACCTTGGGGTATACGAATGACCGGATTAGAGAATCCGCTACGTTTTTGGGAAGTACTGCAATCTACTACACCAGATTTGTTGATTTTGGATGTAGAAATGCCTCATATAACTGGTATTGAACTTTGCCGAGCAGTTCGTACCGATCCCCGATGGCAAGAATTACCAATTGTGTTTCTGACTGCTCACCGAGAGATGGAAACTGTGCAGCAAGTGTTTGCTGTGGGAGCCGATGATTATGTGGTTAAACCTGTTGTTGGGGCAGAATTGTTGGCGCGCATTACCCATCGCTTAGAACGCAGCCGTTTACTACAGTCCCTTTCTAGCAAAGATTCTTTAACCGGATTAGCAAATCAGTTTCAGTCTAACCGCGACTTACAGCATCTAATTGCTCAAGCCGAGACAAATCAGCAATCTGTTTGCTTGGCGATCTTAAGCGTGACTGATTTTCGGCAAATTAATATTAAATATGGTCATCAGGCTGGCAACCAGGTATTACAAAGATGGAGTCGTTTATTTCAACTGGGATTTTGCAGTGGTGAAGTGCTGGGTTATTGGGGTAATGGTGAATTTGTTATGGGAGTTTCTGGGTTAACCAAAATAGAAATCAGCGATCGCCTTAACGACATTTTAACTACCCTCCGCCAGCAGATATTTACAGCCTTCGATGGCGATCGCTTTCAGGTAATATGTAATTTTGCTGTAGTTGAATACCCCAGTGATGGACTAACGATCCAATCACTATACCAAGTTGCCGCTGGGCATAATTTTTAATCGTTAGGGAACTCCAAGAAATAAATTATCCAATATTGTGGGGTGGGCATCTTGCCCGCCCCACAATATGGCTCTCGTGTCGCCCACACCACAAGAGTTAATTGAATATTTTTTTATTTGGAAGTCCCTTATCGTAATGTCTTGGCAATCTCCTGGGCTTTATTAGACCTCTTGCAAAAGTGCCTTTTGCAAGAGGTGGGGAAAGGGGGAAAGGTTAAAGGGGAATGTTAATTCTATCCCTTTTCCCTTTAACCCTTACCCTTTACCCGACTTATGCAAGAAGTCTATTGTGTGAGTCAGTAGTTTTTCTAATTTCAGAGATTGAGCCTTTACCGTAACAGGAGGATTTTATGGTGCAAGCATCTATTCTGCCGAATTTGGGGGCAATTGATCCGAGCCTAATTTTGCTCGATGAAAAGCTGCCTGGTGGTGCCTATTGGCATTCCGTAATCAAACGGGGAAACACCCTGCGGGTGACTGATTTAGAAGGTTCTCAAGGGGTTTCGATAATTTGCTATAACGCGGATAGCCCTATTGAGCGTCTGAACGTGGCAGATACCGCCAAGATTCAATTTAACGCCTTCCTCAAAAAAGGTATGGTAATTTACTCTGATATGGGGCGTATTCTCTTCTCAATCACCGAGGATACCTCTGGCCATCACGATTTAATTTGTGGTTGCAGCAATGCTGCTAGCAATGCTGCCAAATATGGCGAAGGAACTTACAACAAATATGGCGAAAGCGATTACAACAATTCCCGCAACAATTTTCTCAAAGCGTTGGGCAAGCGTGGTTTAACTCGTAAAGATTTAATGCCTAACCTGAATTTATTTAGCCGAGTCGCAGTGCATCCAAATGGAGATTTGGAATATGTCACAGACTATGAAAAACCGGGCAGCTTTATTGATTTGCGGGCGGAAATGAATGTATTGGTGATTATTTCCAACTGTCCCCATGTATTGCACCCCGATACAGTATACAAGCCGAAGCCAATTCAGCTTACCGTTTGGAAATCTTCTGCACCAGCACCGGACGATTTATGTCGCACTGCCAATGAAGAAGTGATTCGTGGTTTCATTAACACTGATGCATTATTTGCTCAGGAGTAGTTTGAGGTTATCCAATTTTGGATTTGGGATTTGAGATTTTGGATTGGGAATTGCTTTTTGATTTTGTGAATGGATCTGTCGAATTATTTTCTGAAATTGGTGTTAGTTTTTGTTGGCAATCTCTGTTTCTTGGTATTTGAAAATAGAAAAGGAGTCTCCTTATGGTCGCAACATTACCCATTGAACTCGATCCAGCAACAGCAATTTACGATCAAGAGTTGGCTGCCCGTCAACCCTGGTCTAGGATCGTCAAAAAAGGGCAAATTTTGCGGATTATCGATCTACTAGGCAATCAAGCCGTTGATACATTGTTTTACAACGCTGATGATAGTTCAGAGCGTTATAGCGCTCCCGATACAATTGTCCGTCAAGGCAACATTTTCATTACTACAGGCACTCAGTTGATTTCCAACGAAGGAAACGTGATGATGACCGTCATCCACGATCAGTGTGGCAAACACGATACGCTGGGTGGGGCGTGTAGTATGGAAAGCAACTCAGTTCGCTATGGGTTGCACAAGAAACATCTGCACGCTTGTGTGGAGAATTATTTGCTGGAACTGAGCAAATATGAAATGAACAAACGCGATCTCGTCAGCAATGTGAACTTCTATATGAATGTTCCTGTCAGCGAAGACGGTACATTGGAAATTGTCGATGGCATTTCAGAAGCCGGCAAGATTATTGACTTGCGGGCGGAGATGGATGTAATGGTGTTGATTTCTAATTGCCCGCAAATCAACAATCCATGTAATGCTTACAATCCTACGCCAGTCCGGTTGATTGTTTGGGATGCCGCTTGATACTCTGATGAATCATTACAAAGACGCGATAAATTGTCACAAAGACGCGATAAATCGCCGTCTCTACAAAAGACTGATTATTGTAGAGACGGCGATTCATCGCGTCTCTTGCCTTAACCGAACATGAAACGGCACCTCTGAACTCGGAAGTTGAGCCTCTGAACTCGGAAGTTGCACCTTTGAACTCGGAAGTTGAGCCTTTGAACTCGGAAGTTGAGCCTCTGAACTCGGAAGTTGAGCCTTTGAACTCGGAAGTTGAGCCTCCGAACTCGGAAGTTGAGCCTCTGAACTCGGAAGTTGAGCCTTTGAACTCGGAAGTTGAGCCTCTGAACTCGGAAGTTGAGCCTCTGAACTCGGAAGTTGCACCTTTGAACTCGGAAGTTGCACCTTTGAACTTGAAAGTTGCACCTTTGAACTCGAAATTTTCAAAATTCTAAAAGAACAAGGGTGAATGCTAGAGACTATTTCTGCAACAATGGAATTTTCCCTGTTCTTGTTGGTTGCTGGTTCAGTTCTTGATTGATTTAGCGCTAATGTTCAACAAAGTTTTGATTGCTAATCGGGGTGAAATTGCTTGCCGGATTATTCGCACCCTCGATCGCCTCGGTATTGCCTCGGTTGCAGTCTACTCCCAAGCCGATGCCCATTCTGCACATGTTGTAGCCGCAGGGGAAGCTGTCTGTGTTGGCGGTGATGCCGCCGCGCAAAGTTATCTTCGGACTGAGGCGATTTTGGCAGCAGCACAAGCGACTGGTGCTGAGGCGATTCATCCCGGCTATGGGTTTTTGAGCGAGAACGTGGGATTTGCCGAAGCTTGTGCAGCAGCAGGGATTGTATTTATCGGCCCCACACCAGAACAACTGCGGCGATTTGGACTCAAACATGAAGCAAGAGCGATCGCTCAAGCCGTAGGAGTGCCACTTCTCCCCGGTAGTTTGTTGTTAGAGAATTTGCCGCAAGTCAAACAGGCAGCAGCAGAAATTGGCTATCCTGTGATGATCAAAAGTACGGCAGGGGGTGGCGGCATTGGAATGCAGTTGTGCCGGAGTGAAGATACAATAGCTGACTTGTTGGAAAATGTGCAACGGTTAAGTCGCAATAACTTTAGCCAGAGTGGAGTCTTTTTAGAAAAATACATCGAACGGGCGCGACACATTGAAGTGCAAATCTTTGGTGATGGTAAAGGGAATGTCGTCGCCATTGGTGAACGCGATTGTTCAACGCAACGGCGCAATCAAAAAGTGATTGAAGAAGCCCCAGCACCAAATATTAATGATGCTCTCCGACAGCGTTTGTATGATTCTGCGGTGAAATTGGGTGAGGGAATTCGCTATCAATCTGCTGGTACGGTTGAGTTTATCTATGATGTGGATAGCCAACAGTTTTACTTCTTAGAGGTGAATACCCGCTTACAAGTGGAACATGGGGTAACAGAAGCGATTACAGGTGTGGATTTAGTAGAGTGGATGGTGCGTCAGGCGGCGGGTGAGTCGCTGGGGTTGTCATCCTACCAATATCAACCGCAAGGACATGCGATTCAGGTGCGGGTTTATGCTGAAGATCCGCATAAAAATTTTCAGCCGAGTTCGGGTGAGTTAACTCAAGTGCAGTTTGCTGCTGGCATTCGCTGCGATACTTGGATTGAAACGGGTACAAAAGTATCACCCTTTTACGATCCATTGTTGGCAAAGATAATTGTGCAGGGAGAATCAAGAGAAGATGCGATCGCAATTCTCCAAACTGCCCTTGCTCAATCTCGCATTGATGGCATTGAAACTAACCTGGAATATTTACGCCAAATTATTGCCGATTCGACATTTATTCAAGGCGATATCACCACAAAATTTACCAATAGCTTTACCTACCGCCCGAATACAATTGATGTCCTAGTTCCAGGTACAATGACCACCATTCAAGATTATCCGGGACGGGTGGGCTATTGGAATATTGGTGTGCCGCCCTCTGGGCCAATGGATTCTTTAGCATTTCGGTTGGGCAACCGGATTTTAGGTAATTTAGAATCAGCAGCCGGGTTGGAATGTACCCTATCTGGCCCCGCTTTGCGCTTCAATTGCGATACCGTAATTTGTCTCACGGGAGCGCCGATGAAAGCTACCTTAGATAAACAACCGATTCCCTATTGGACGGCAGTTTCGGTAAAAGCTGGGAGTACCCTACGCTTGGGTAACATTCAGGGCAATGGTTTCCGCACCTATATTAGTGTGCAAGGTGGGTTTGATATACCCGATTATTTGGGTAGTAAAGCAACCTTTACCCTGGGAGGGTTTGGTGGACATGGCGGTAGAGCTTTACAGGTGGGCGATGTCCTGAAATTGTATCCCTTTGCGTCCCAAGAACCGCAACCCATTTCTCCCGAATTGATTCCTACCTACTCAAATCATTGGGAAATTGGCGTTTTATATGGCCCTCACGGTGCGCCGGATTTCTTCACGGATGAAGACATCGAGATATTTTTCAGTACTCATTGGGAAGTGCATTACAACTCGGCGCGAACCGGAATTCGGTTGATTGGGCCAAAACCAACCTGGGCGCGACAAGATGGCGGTGAAGCGGGTTTACACCCTTCTAATATTCACGATAATGCTTATGCAGTTGGTACAGTCGATTTCACCGGAGATATGCCGATTATCCTGGGTTTAGATGGGCCGAGTTTAGGCGGTTTTGTCTGTCCTGCTGCGATCGCCCAAGCACAACTCTGGAAAATTGGGCAACTCAAACCAGGGAATACAATTCAATTCCATCGTCTCACTTTTGACCAAGCATTGTCCGAAGAATTACAGTTGGATCGGCAAATCCAATTAGGGGCTGTGGATTCAGATCCCAACCAAATCCTAAAAGAATTTCCGGCCCAATCCCCAATTGTGGCAGAAATTCCCGCAACTGATGAGCAAATTGCCGTCATCTACCGTCAAGCTAGTGATAAATATTTGCTGATTGAATACGGAGATTTAGTATTAGATTTGAAATTGCGTTTCCGGGTGCATGAGTTAATGGTTTATCTGCAAACCAACCCGATTCATGGAATTTTGGAATTAACGCCGGGAATGCGATCGCTACAAGTTCACTACGATAGCCGCGTCATTTCCCAATCAAATTTAGTTGCCGCCTTACAAAATATCGAATCTCATCTCCCGGATATTTCTAACCTAGAAGTGCCAACCCGGATTGTACATCTACCGCTATCCTGGGATGATGAATCGACTCAACTAGCGATTCAAAAATATATGCAGTCGGTGCGAAAAGATGCACCCTGGTGTCCTAGCAATATTGAATTTATTCGGCGGATTAATGGACTGGGAAGCATTGCAGAAGTTAAAGAAATCGTCTTTAATGCCAGTTACTTGGTGATGGGCTTAGGTGATGTTTATCTCGGTGCGCCTGTAGCAGTACCCCTCGATCCGCGTCATCGCCTCGTCACCACAAAATACAATCCCGCCCGTACCTGGACTCCTGAAAATGCAGTTGGCATCGGTGGTGCTTATCTCTGCGTTTATGGAATGGAGGGGCCAGGCGGCTATCAGTTTGTCGGCCGCACTGTGCAAATGTGGAATCGCTACAAACAAACGGCCGATTTTCAAGATGGTAAACCCTGGCTGTTGCGATTCTTCGATCAAATTCGGTTTTATCCAGTTTCTCATGACGAGCTAATGCGCCATCGAGAGGATTTTATTGAAGGTAAGTTTAAACTCAAGGTAGAAAAAACCACATTTAAATTCCGCGACTATCAAGAGTTTTTGCAAGAAATTGCCCCAGATGCGGCGATATTCCAAACCCGCCAGCGCATTGCCTTTCGAGAAGAACGCGATCGCCACACAGCCACAGCCCTAGATGAAAGCACAGTTGTTACAGCCGATCTCCCACCCGAAACTGTAACGATTATTCCCGATGGTTGCTACGCCCTGAGTGCCCCAACAATGGCCAACGTCTGGCAGGTGTTGATTAAAGCAGGCGATCACATTACGGAAGATACGGGTGTGATTATTTTGGAAGCAATGAAACAGGAAATGACTCTGTTACCGGACGATCCGGGAACGGTGGTAGAAGTCCTCTGCGAACCAGGGCAACTTGTCACCGCCGGACAGATATTAGCGATCGTCCGAGGGGAAATATGATCACAGATTCCATCAGCCTGGACATTGCAACGCTGCTTACAGCTTATCGAACAGCTCAATTACAACCAACGGATGTCATTGATTCAGTTTATCGCCGGATTGCTGCACGGGGAAACGATGCCGTCTGGATTCATTTATTACCACAAGCACAGGCGATCGCTCAAGCTGAATCCCTCGCTGGCAGAAATCTTGATGATTTGCCTCTCTACGGCATCCCTTTCGCTGTCAAAGATAACATCGATGTGGCAAAAATCCCTACGACTGCTGGCTGTCCAGCTTACAGCTACATCCCCGAAAAAACGGCAACGGTAGTCGCTCGCTTGCTTCAAGCCGGGGCAATTTTAATCGGCAAAACCAATCTCGATCAGTTTGCCACGGGATTAGTCGGGGTGCGATCGCCTTATGGAGCCTGTAGCAGTGTTTTCCATGACGATTATATTTCCGGTGGCTCTAGTTCTGGTTCTGCCGTGGCAGTTGCGGCGGGGCTGGTGAGCTTTTCACTCGGAACTGATACAGCCGGTTCTGGTAGAGTTCCAGCGGCATTTAACAACATTGTCGGACTCAAACCTACCAGAGGTGTATTAAGTACTTCCGGTGTCGTGCCTGCCTGTCGTTCGCTTGATTGTGTTTCCATTTTTACGTTGAATTGCCAAGATGCTGAAATCCTTTGGCAAGTTGCCAGAAGCTTTGATCTCTGCGATATTTATTCCCGCCAAGTTCCAGGAGAAACCACAGCAATTCCATCATCCTTTTCCTTTGGAGTACCCAAGGCGGATCAATTGCAGTTCTTTGGTGATGCCGCCGCCGCAGATTTGTATCAGCAAGGATTACAGCAGTTAAAGGCCATCGGCGGGAATCTTGTGGAAATTGATTTTCAGCCCTTCCAGCAAGCTGCTAATTTGCTCTACTCTGGTGCTTGGGTGGCAGAACGACTTGCCGCTATTCAATCGTTCTTTGAAACTGAAGCTGATGCTATTCATCCCGTTGTCCGCCAAATCATTAGCAATGGTTTACGCTACACAGCAGTAGATACTTTCAAGGGTTTTTACGCTCTAGAAGCCCTCAAGCAGGAAGCTTCACAACAGTGGGAAAAAGTCAATATTTTGGCATTGCCTACCACCGGCACTATCTACACCAAAGCGGAAGTAGAAAATGACCCCATCGCCCTCAACACCAACCTGGGTTACTACACCAATTTTGTCAACTTGATGGACTTGTGTGCGATCGCTCTTCCCTCTGGCTTCCGTGCCAATGGTTTACCCACTGGTATAACTTTAATCGGGCAAAGGTTTCAAGACATGGCACTATGTCAATTGGGTACTCGCTATCAGCAACAGATGGGCGTTACTTATGGTAAAACAAGTCCTGTGAGGATTTCTGCATGACCGAAAACGAAAATGATACAGAGTAACTAAATTTATTTATGGGGATCATTAATTTTTAATTTTTAGTTTTTAATTTTTAATTCGGAGCAAAGCGACGTGACAACCACATCCACTAATATGATTACTCTGGCTGTTGTTGGCGCTCATCTTACCGGGCAGCCTTTGAACTATCAACTGCAAGAACGCCATGCTATCTTACTGAAAACCTGCGAAACCGCCTCTACCTATCGCTTCTATGCTCTTGCCAATACCCAACCCGCCAAACCTGGATTAGTCAAAGTTCTCGATGGTTCTGGGGTAGGCATTGAAGTCGAAGTTTGGCAACTGAGTGCAGAAGGCTTTGGTACTTTTGTTGCCGCAGTCCCGCCGCCCCTAGTAATTGGTACTTTAGACCTAGAAGACGGTTCCTCAGTCAAAGGTTTTTTGTGTGAGCCTTATGTGATTTCTGATGCACAAGACATTTCCCAGTATGGCAGCTGGCGCAATTATCTTGCTAGTTGGGTTAAAACGAGCTAGGCAAGAGGCAGTATTCCGCTACCGCCTCATACAAATAGTTGCGTAAACTCATATATCAAATCCACCCTACCCTTACGTAACATGGCTGGATCTAATCTTTCAGTAGTGTTACAAGTCATCAAGATAACTAACCGTTGCTGCATTTGAATACCAGAGTCATCAATTACACTCTGATACAAAGTGCCGTCTAGCAAACTGAGAATGTGTTCGGTTTTATTATTGTATTGGGCTACTTCCGAAGCACGATTTTGCGCGAGATTATCAGCTTCATTAATCACTATACAAATACGCTCTATGTAAGTCGGTGGGACAAAGTTAGCGATCGCATCATGATCTAAAATAAAAATTACATACCCCAAAGGTACTAGAATTTCTTTTGCTACTGCCTGTGTCCAGACTGTTTTACCAGTACCCGGCTCTCCATGTACAACAACCGCTAACTGGTTTTGATTCAGAATCGCTTGCTGTACAGAATCAGTAAAGTTTTGGATATCTGCGGGAAATGTCCGAATCGCAAATTGACTATGAACTTTGCCTACACGACTTTGATATCCACTCAGCATCACCGCTAAGTCGTAAGTTGCTTTGTTAATTAATGGCGCGAGATTTCTCGCCATTAAAGTATATTGTCGTCGCCCGCGATCGTAGGGGTCAATTTGCAACCAAATATCATATTTAGACCAGTAAGCATAAACAGTATTGATAACGTCTAAGCGTTCCCAGCTAACAAATTTATCTATAGGTAAATAAAAATCTCTTTCTGAATAATACTGAGTAATAATGTCGGGATTACCCAACACACCTAAAACTCGCAGTACAGTAATTTCTTGCAGTCGGTTAAGAACATAATCAATAGGAATACTACTACGATTTACAAATTGAACAATGGGTGTTTCGGTACTCAAAACATCTTTGTAGCGATGATCTGGTGATTCTGGATCTGGCGTGATGTAATTCCAAAACTTTTCAACTTCGTAGCGGGTATTATCAGATACAATACTTAATAAATTAGCCCACCAAGTATAATTATTCCTTCCTAAAATCTCAGCAACATTACTTGCTAAATTCAAACTTTTTTGACTTAATTCGCGCGAGTCACTCTGCAATAGTTGCCACAAAAACCCCCAGTCTAATTCTCGGTTAAATGGTCGCCAACCACAGGACAGCAAGCTTTGCCTGGTATTATTTGTAGGAGTGCCTTCATTACTTCTAAAATAATCAAAATCCATATTTATTAGTTATGCAGCGTTAATCGAGTTATTTTGTGTTAAGTATGATATTTGGAAAAATTTTTATCGAACAGAATTCAGTAGTCAGGATGGGCTAAACCTTAGCTATCCGCTAACAAAATGGATTTTGTCTGACTGGTGGATAGCGAGTATTTTCGAGTCGTGTCTTGATTCTAACTCCTGAATTCTGACTTCTTCTTCAATGTAATCTCAACTAATTACGTAAAAATGGCAATTTTATTTCCACCGTACTGTACTGGCTAGGAAGTCTTTTTAATTTAACTCATTCTTTGTGTATTACACTATAATACACTACGACTACCTGTGTCAACTTTTTTGACAGAGCAATTGGTGAGTGGGAGTTTACTTTTAACTATTAGACATCTCCAGAAATTAAATATGCGATATCCAGAACCCTTGTAGAGACGTAGCAGTGCTACGTCTCTACATTCATTTTCGGATTTTATCGTTACTCTCGAACACAAGCTCTGCATGGGAATGCCTGATTTAGAGGCTCTGCTTTCAGTTAGACATTGAGTCAGGGACTCAATGAATGCGTTCCCAGTCGGAGACTGGGAACGAGAAAAAATAGAACTGAAGAAAGCTTTTACTACAAACCTTTAATGATTCACGCTTAAAAACGTGGATTAAATAAACGTGAGTTCGACAGACCTCTCCCTGCCTTGAACTAAAGTTCAAGTCTGTCCCTCTCCGACTCGGAGAGGGACAGGTTTTGCGTAGTAAAACCAGGGAGAGGTCTTTTGGGCGGACATGATGTAAGGTAACTCCAAGAAATAAATTATCCAATATTGTGGGGTGGGCAACATGAGCGCCATATAGTCTGGGCGGGCGAGACTCCCACCCCACAAGAGTTAATTCAATATTTTTTTTTGGAAGTCCCTAACTAAACTCACGTTAAATAAGATGCAAAACTTCATCCTGTTTCTAGCTTCCCTCTCCAATATATCGGAGAGGGATTGAGGGTGAGGTAAACCAGGGACATAAATTGTATGTTATTTAATTCTTATTCCTTACCTACTTAATCAAGTCGAGTATTTGCCATTGATTTCTATGTAGCCTTCTGAAAGATCGCAACCCCATACAGTCGCAGAAGCTTCCCCAATATTGAGGCTAACATGAATATCTACTTGATCTTTTGACATAATTTGCCGCAACTGTTCTAGATTTTCATTAGTTAAGCTATTAGGATAAACTTTCACATTATCAAAACTAATAACAACTAGTTCTGGATTTATCTGCTGTTCGTCTTCACATTTGCCTATAGCCATAGCAACTCTTCCCCAATTCGGATCTGCTCCATAGACGGCGGTTTTTACTAATGGTGAATTCACAATTGCTTTAGCTACTTTTTTAGCTTGTGCATAGTCAATCGCCGAATCGACAGTTACCTGAATAATTTTGGTAGCACCTTCTGCATCTCGTGCAATTTTCAGTACTAGTTTTTGTGCAACTTCTTGCAATGCAATGGCAAAATCTGATTCTGAAACTTCACCAGCTAAACCGTTAGCTAAAATCACGGCAGAGTCACTAGTAGAAGTGTCAGTATCTATACTCAGACAGTTAAAGGTTTTATCTATAGTAGAGCGAAAAATAGTACGAAGGCTATTTGCGGAAATTGCCGCATCAGTAAAAAAGAAAGTTAGGAGGGTAGCCATATTCGGCTCAATCATGCCGACACCTTTGGCAATTCCTACCAGCTTGGCGTTTCCTATTTGCCGTGTAACTAGTTTTGGTACTGTATCGGTGGTCATAATACCACGGGCTGCGGCATGAAAATCAGCGTCAGTTAATTTTTTTCCCAATCCTAATAAACCTGTTCGGATTTTTTCAATTGGGTAACGTCTGCCAATTACACCTGTAGAAGCGATCGCAATATTATGTGCAGCAATTCCAGTTTCAGTTGCAACTAATTGTAGAACTTCTTGAGCATCAGCGATGCCAACAGCACCATTAGCGACATTTGCATTTTTAGATATAACGACAATTGCTTGTGCTTGGGAATCTTTTAAGTTCTCGCGGCTAAGAGTAACACTTGGGCCAGCAAAAAGACTTTGAGTGAAGACTCCATCAGCAACACAAGGAACTGATGATTTGATAAATACAAAATCATCTGTTGTATCTCGGATTCCTAAATTAGTAATAAATGCACTAAAACCTTGAGGAGTGGAAGATATAGTTGATGACATTTTTCTGGATTTAATAATTTGCTTTCATTATCTCATACCAGTTACAAAATTTGATTTACATACAAATTGGCTGTATTGCTATATCTATAGCAGAAATTTGATGAGATTTTAATCGAAACCAAAAATCTATAAATCAGTTAAGGTGATGGTAAATGTCGTCCATCCGCTACTACTTTCTACTTGAATATTTCCTTGCAATTGTTCGATTAATTTCTGTACTATAGGTAAACCTAACCCTGAACCACCTTGATTCCAGATATCTGCATTGGGAACGCGATAAAATTTCTCAAAGATTCGTGGTAACTCCGTTCCCGATATTTCTGCGGAATTACTAATAGTAATAATAGTTTTTGCGGGCGCTTCTGAGGAATTGTGACTTACATTTAGGATAATTTCACCACCCGCAGGTGTGTATTTACAGGCATTATTGAGTAACTCTACTAAGATTCGTTCCAAGCTAATACCATCTGAAAATAGTGGTGGGAGATTTGCAGGGAGATTTAACTGTAGAGTTTGCTGATGTTCTTGAACACGGATTTGAAATGGCTCAATCACCCAATTTAACCACTGTTGTAGGAGTAAGGCATCAGGTGTGATAACTGGGTAGGACGAGCTTTCTAGCCGTTGTAAGTCTAATAGATCGTTTATTAATTCTAGCTCGCGATCGCACTCACTTTCCATAAGTTCGAGATAACGTTGAGCTTCCTCTGTACTGGTAGATAATTGTATCATTTGAATCATCAATTTGATGTTACTCAGAGGCGATCGCAATTCGTGGGTAACTAAATTCAAAAAGTCATTTTTGAGTTGATTTATCTCTTCCCATTGCACGACAAGTTGCTCTTGCTCAATTTGCTTTTGACGTGCCTCAATCGCTTGTTTGCGCTCAGTAATATCTCTAAACACTAACACCGCGCCTGTAATATTATCTTTGTCATCTTTAATTGGTGCAGCACTGTCATCAATTGGTATTTCTACACCGTCTTTAGTAATCAAAATAGTTTCTGCCGGGAGGCTGACGATAATACCATCTTGTAGAACTTTGATAATCGGACTTTCAATCGGGTTATGAGTTTCTCCATTAGCTATATTAAATACTTCTGATGAATTTTTACCAAAAGCTTCTTCCTGTTTCCATCCAGTCAGATTTTCGGCAACCGGATTCATAAAAGTTATCAATTCTTGCAAATCGCTAGCAATCACACCATCGCTGATACTTCTTAAAAGTGCATCTAGCCATTTTTGATTAACTTTTAATTGTCTTTGCAGACCATGTTTAATCAGAGTTATTTCAATATTTGTTTGTAGTTCTTTCTCTTTGAAAGGTTTGAGTAGATAGCCAAATGGCTCAGTTATCTTAGCTCGCGCTAATGTATTATCATCTGCATAAGCAGTCAAATAAATTACTGGAATATCCAAATGCTTATAGATTTCTTGAGCAGCTTCTATTCCGTCCATTGACCCTTTGAGCTTAATATCCATCAGCACTAAATCTGGTGATATTTCTACTGCTTTATTAATTGCTTCTTCTCCTGAAGAAGCGATCGCAGGAACTATATAACCAAATTTTATCAGTCGATATTGTAAATCTTTAGCAACAATTGCTTCATCTTCCACGACTAATATTTTTGCGTTTGTCATATTTTAGTTATTTTATATTAATGTAAATGTCAGATGAAACTCCACTCCCATATCACCTTGTATCTTTATATTTCCTGAGAGTTGATTGCTTAAAGCATCTACTAGCAGCCAACCTAAAGAGGCTATATTTTTGAAATCAAAGTTTGATGGTAAACCAATTCCATCATCACTAACTACAAGTGTTATCTGATTTTTATGGTCTTTTTTAAGATTAATAGAAATTGTACCATTTCTACCTGTTGGAAATGCATATTTTAATGAGTTGGATACAAGCTCATGAATAATTAAGCTACAAGGGATTGCTGTATCCAAACCGAGAAATACGCGATCGTCGATATTTATTATCAGAGCGATCGCATCTTCATTGACTTCATAAGCAGCAAATAAGCTTGCTACCAAATCTCGAATATATTCACCAAAATTTATCTTTGCTAGGTCTTGAGATTGATACAATTTCTCGTGAACTAGGGCCATTGATTCAATCCGCTGCTGGCTTTGTCGGAATATGATCAAATCCTGTTCGTCTTTAATATAAGCAGATTGCAAGTTTAGCAGACTGGAAATAACCTGTAAATTATTTTTAACACGATGGTAAATTTCTTTTAATAACACCTCTTTTTCTAAAAGTGATGCTTGAATTTGCTCCTCCCACTGTTGGCGATCGCGCAGCGCGGCTTGCCGTTCGCTAATGTCTTCAATCACAGAAATAAAATACTTTGGCTCTCCAGAAAGTTCACGCATTAAAGACACAGTGACATTAACCCAAACAATGGAACTATCTTTGCAGAAATAGCGCTTTTCTATCGAATAAGTTGGAATATTATCTGCTAAAATCTGGTCGAAATATTTTAGGTCAGCTTTAAGATCGTCAGGGTGAGTAATATCTTGGAAAGTTAGCAACTGTAGTTCTTCGGGTGTGTAACCGAGAATATTACAAAGCCTCTGGTTAACTAACAACCAGCTTCCATCTATTGCTACATGAGCAATGCCAACAGCAGCTTGATGGAATGTAGCACGAAATCGCTGTTCGCTCTCCCGCAATGCTTGTTCTATTCGCTGGCGTTCAGTAATTTCTACCTGTAGTGATTCGTTGATTCTGGTTAACTCTGCTGTTCGTTCTTCAACCTTGATTTCTAATTGCTCAAGCAGGTTACTTATTGCCTCCTCTGCTTGTTTTCGCTCAGTGATATCTTTTTGTGTACCTGTCATCCGCAATACGTTACCATCTTCATCCCACAGCGCTTGGCCCCGATCCAAAATCCATTTATAAGTGTTGTCTTTACATTTAATTCGATACTCGGTGATATAAAACGACTTTTTATGAGCAAAATGATCTTGAACTGCTTGTGTCACCCATTGAAGATCATCTGGATGCACTCGTGTTACCCATTCATCTAAATGGTTAGAAATATCTTGGTCTTCGTAACCAAGCATTTCTTTCCAACGAGGTGAGAAAAAAACTTGATTGGTTTTAACATTCCAGTCCCAAATTCCATCATTATTGCCGCGTAAAGCTAATTGCCAGCGTTGTTCACTTTCTCTCAACACCTCTTCAGTGCGTATGCGTTCAGCAATTTCTTTTGCTAGTTGGCAATTTGCAGCCTCTAGTTGAGCAGGACTCGGTAAAGCTAGTACTTGGGGCATTAATGGCACAAGTTCTATAGCCGTCAAGACGGAGACAAAAGCGGTGATAGCTTTGAATAACCCTGATAGCCAATAAGTCGGATACCAAAGCGTCCATATATCCATTAAATGAGTTGTGCCACAAGCAACGATGAATATACCAAACATTAAGAATATCCACCCAAAAGGTATATCTTGCCGTTTACGGACAAAATAAACCAACATTACTGGAATTGAATAATAGGCAAGTCCAGTTAACACATCCGAAACCAGATGTAGCCATACTAATTCTGGTTTCCAGAGATAGCAATGACCGTGGGGAATAAACTGGCTAGTAGAGAAAAAATTACTTAAAAATTCCATCATCAAAACCTATACATTGCACAAGTCTTCACCAAAGCCTGAAGTGCGAAGCAAGAGGTTTTTAGCCTAAGGGACTGACAAGAAATAAATTAGACCTCTTGTGGGTTGGGCATCCTGCCATTGGGATGAAAGGGAGTAGGGGATAGGGAGTAGGGAATAGGGAATGCATTGCCTATCGGAGACTGGGAACGAGATAATACTTAAAAGCTCTGTCAGAGTTTTCCCCTAGTAGCTATATGCTAGGATCGAGTAGCGGCCAGGGCTTCTACATCCTTTACCTGTCATAGGTTCTGAGTTTTTTAACCTGATAATATAAGGTTTATTGAACTTAAAGTACCGCGATCGCTTTGCTTATTGTTACCGTATATTTTCTGAAAAGAGCCATCGACATATATAAAAATATTCACAAATCACAGTAATATTTCGCTCATATAACGTAATTGATTATTGGTTTAATGCGTGTATTTACGTATTAAACCACTTTCAGAAATGTTTGCGACTACCTTGATGTTTACTTACGCGTAGGATTTAATCGAATAGTCTGAGCGATCGCAATTGTTTTCTAAAAAAACTAATGAACAAATTCATCTTGAGTTTGCTTTCTTCTCCTGTACTGATTAGCTCTATTCTCTCTATGGGAGTAATGCTCAATCAAGCACAAGCTATGGAGCCACAATCAGAAGCCAAAACCACAGACCGTCTATCTTGTATACGCAATAAACATAAAGTAGGTTTAGTGTGTGCCAGGGCTTCTGTATTGGCTCAAATTCCTAAATATCAGCCAGAAATAGAGTTTTCTCAAGAAGATGCTCCGATGCTGGAATTCAATGACCAAGAAAGCGATATGGCAATCGACTTATTTGGTTGCGACTGTGCTGCCTGTATAAATTCTTTACGTCAAATGCGCGGTGCGACACCTTTGGTATATTAGGGACTTCCAACTAAAAAATATCCTATCGCTGTGTAGGCAGGGGGCAGGGGGCAGGGAGCAGGGGGAGAAAGAAAAATATTATCTGAGTAAATTGGATAATTTATTTTCTGGAAGTACCTTAACCTAAGTTGCTTGATAATTAGTTGGATTTTTCGACTCGCAAACCAAAGTATGTCAAAACAAGCTCAGTTGAGCCACTATTGACAACTTCGTGTACTTCTCCCGGTTCTATCGCTACGCAGTTTCCCGGAAGCAAGGGGTATTCTTTACCATCAATGTGAATTACTCCCGAACCAGCTTCCACAAAGAATACTTCACACATATCTTGATGCGCGTGTGCTGGTGCGGTTTGTCCAGGAGCAAAACGTGCTTGAGAAAAGTTAGTGAGGTGAGGTAAATCGCCGAAGCGTAGCATCACCTTTTTCTTGATTGCGGCATTGTGAGAAACAGATTCTTCAGGCAAGTCTTGGAGAGAAGTGGTAATCATTCGGGTCTTAAATCATTAGATAATTCCACAATACCCCTAGACCCATCAATCCTGACTCGTTGACCATCTTGCAGAATCCATGTAGCACCGCGAACATCCATCACTGCGGGAATGCCATACTCACGAGCCACGATCGCACCATGAGAAAGTCTTCCACCAGCTTCGGCAATTAATCCGCCAGCCCTTAATAACAATGGTGCCCAGCCGGAATCTGTATAAGGTACTACCAGAATCGTATCCCGATTAATCTCCGGTACGTCTTGTAAATTTCGCAACACCTTCACTCTGCCTTCAGCTTGCCCATGACTGGCTCCAATACCTTGTAAAATTTGGTCAGAGTAAACCTCAGAGGGGGCTAAGGGATGAGGAGGTGTATTGCCGTAGACTAAAAGAGGTACTTGAATAATTTCACTATCTTGCAGAAATTGCGATCGCCTAAATTCCACTAACTCATTTAAGTTGGAATCTTCACCTACAATTAAACGCCGCACTTCATCAAACTCTAGAAAAAAGATATCGCCTGTTTTTCTCAGTAAACCAGACTCTAACCAAATTTTCTCTAAAGCCAGAAAACTCCAACGCAATTCAGCTAAAAGCCGCGAATAAACTTCGGTAACTCGTCCTTTAATATCTACACGCCGTTGGACAAATCCACGTTTGCGCTTACTGGCAAAAATACTATTAATTGCGTCTTTCGCGCCTGCTTGTGGTTCGTTCCCCTGCATTAACTGGACAAACATCTGCTGAATCATCTGGGGATTCTCCCGCCAAGTGGGAACGGAGATATCGGTTCCTACTTCACTTAGGTAGCCGTAATCCTGAAGCAATTCGTTAAATTCTTGGAGGATTTTTTCTCCTTCTGGGGTTTGCTTCAATTGCTCAAATACCTGCTGTGGCTCAAACTCAGCCAATATCTGCTTGGCATCGGTTGCGATCGCACTGAGCGTTCGTAATGCTGCGATTTCTGGTGTGACGCTATAATCCATTTGGCTATCTTTCACCCGGAAAATCGCCTGTCTCAGAGCAGCACTCAAGGGAGCTAAAATGCTGTAATATGTTCCCCGATGCAGCAACTCTAGAATAAAGTCAATTCTTGCTAACAGCTGAGAAGAATCCAAATTATCTACGCTTTCTAGTGCCAGCTGCGACAACCCAGGAATAAACAGTTTATAATAATCCTCCTTGAAGTCCTTTTCTAAACTTAATTCCCGCTTCAGCAACTTCCCTAGTCCTGGCAAATTTTCCCAAGTTGACTGCAAGGATGGTTTACTTAATTTAGCTCCTCTGGTTAAAAATTCCAGACTTTCCGGTGGCAATCCCATACGGAGAAAAATATCTCCTAAGAGGGAGGCATTAAAATAGGCTCTGGAGTAATGCAGACTTGCTGTTTCGGTGAAATCTAACCCCAAGGCGCGATCGCCCAAAACTAAGGTAAAAAATTCTCCCCAAACTCCACAAGTTAAAGGACGATTAATCGACCATGTTAAGGGGTGAATGACTCCAGGAATCACTTCGGCGGCGATTTTGCGTGTCCAGATGGGCAGTAGAGTGGTGATTGGTCGAGATTGCAATACCCAAAGCGTTTGACCATCATAACTCCACTCAATATCTTGAGGAGTGCCATGATAACGTTTTTCGAGTCGGTAGGCTAGGTATGCAACTTGTTTGATTAATGCTTGTGGAACTCGTCCTTGACCCTCTAATTGTACAGAGTAAGAATTTTCTGTTTCAACAACAAAAGCGCGATATTGTTCTGGCGTGACTTTTCCCGAAACGACTTGCGTCGCGCTACCTGGAAGGGCTTCAATAATAATTGCATCACCTTGCTGGGTAATGGGATCGCGGCTGAAAGCAACGCCAGAATAGACACTCTGGACTTGTTGTTGGATTAACACAGCCATTGCTGTATCATTTAAGCCGCGATCGCGCCGATATTGGATAGCAGAGGGATGATTGTAGGAAGCTTGAACTTGAGCGATCGCTTGTTGTAATCCCTCAGGGCTAGTAACATTTAAAACTGTTTGATACTGTCCAGCAGCAGAAGCACGTTCAGAGTCTTCTCCAATCGCAGAGGAACGCACTACTAAAGGAGATAATTCTGATGGCTGGAGAAATTCTGTCAACAGTTCGGGATTATCGATTGGGGCGAGTACCCATCCCTTCGGTACTGGATAGCCCCAGCGCTTAATTTGCGATAACGTCGCCGCCTTTTCTCCGACAATGGCAGCATCCAACTCTTCATCTAAAGAAACCATTGTGCGGTCGCCGCGTAAAAATTCCAACATCGCTTGTGATTCTGTTTGTGCCTCTTGGGCTGGCAGTTTCATATCATCAGGAATTTTACGATAAATCCAGCCCATTAAACCCGCTAAGGCAACAGCAATAAGTATTCTGGGAATATCGCTAAAGTGTAGAATTGCCACAAACAGAGGGAAAAGAAGCAAAACCCCGAATTTGACTACTTTTCTTGATTGCAGAATTGTAAAACTAATACCTGCAAAGAAAGACACAAACATTGCCACTAGTGGATCGTGTACGACAAATCCCCAGACAACATTTGTCGTACCTGCCCCTCTACCGATCCAGTATCTACCAATTACTAGAGCAATCAGAGCAACTAATTCCCAAGACGATCCATCAGGAAAGAAAATGCGGGTGAGTAAAACTGCCGCAATTCCTTTAAAAGCTTCTGACAAGACTGCCAAAATGCCGACAAATTTACCACCATGATAGAATGCAGCCGATACACTGATATTTTTTGTACCAACTTGTGATAATCGCTTCCGCCTGAGGGCGTAAGTAATCCATTCAATCAGGGGTAATCCGCCCAAGAGGGGGCAGATAATTACAATAACTAAGACACCCCAAGGTTCAAACATTCTGGATTTTGGATTTTAGATTTAAATTTTCCATCTAAAACCTCAAATCTAAAATCTAAAGTTTTGCTGAAATTTTTGATGGTTATTAGGGGGCTTTTTATAGAAAGAATTCAGGAGTCAGGAGTCAGAATTCAGAATGATAGCTAGGGCATGAACACAGGAGTTAAGTAGGTCGGTGTAAATAATTATCGTCGGGATAAGGCAGGGGGCAGGGGGAAAGAGAGTTTGAGCCTTGTTTACTTCTCTTTACACAGTTTGGTTTTATTGTGCCGGCTTACTTAAAAAACAATCCAAATTGTAGATTTAGAGGTCTACAATCAGCTAGTGGTTTGAATCCCCCAAGGAAAAGCATTCTGGATTCTGGATTCTGGATTCTGGATTCTTCTTCAATTACTAGTTGCTAAATGGACACTTGGCTAAGACGGAAACCGTTTAAGACAAGTGTCCTTCTAGACTACTAATGGTTTTAGTTTAGCGCATAGGCCGCTTGCAGCGCCCAGATGATCAGAGCAGCGATCGATCCCAGAAGCAACACGGTAGAGATAGTGACTACTTTTGGGGAATCTGCACCCTCAAATTTCATAATTCCTCGATTTAAATCGGACATAGCTTTGTAATCCTCTGTTTTTGGAGCATGAAACATTTGTCCGTTTTGATTGTAGTCCTTCTCTTTGCTGATGATGTTAAATTCATTCTAAGAATTTAGGAATGGGCATTGGGTACTGGGGGAGACAAGGGGACAAGGAAAATAACCATACTCAATCACCAGTCCCCAGTGCCCAGTCCCCAATCCCCATTCCCCCAGTATCATTGAAAAGCAACTTGGTATAAGAGGGTGTGAGTAGGTGAAAATAGCACTGATCGTGATTTCGGCGGTGGTTGTGGGATTGTTTGTGGTAGTTGAGATCGGACTGCGATCGCTCTTCGGTTTTGGTAATCCCCTAATTTATATTGGTGATGAGCAGATTGGTTATTTGTTGGCTCCTAACCAACGTACCCGCCGTTTTGGTAATCGCATTGAAATTAATGAATATTCTATGCGGGGTAGTCCGATCAAAAAAATACTTGCACCTTCTGGGTTGCGAATTCTACTATTAGGTGATTCTATCGCTAATGGTGGCTGGTGGACAGATCAAACGAATACAATATCTAATTTGATAATGCGTTCTCTAGTATCATCCACTAATAGGAATTACCAAGAAATAGAAGTGTTAAATGCTTCAGCTAACTCTTGGGGACCAAGGAACGAATTAGCTTATTTAGAGAAGTTTGGCAATTTCAACGCGCAAGCAGTGGTGTTATTAATTAATACCGATGATTTGTTTGCTACTCCTCCGACTTCTTTACCGGTAGGACGCGATCGCAACTATCCAGATCGGAAACCGCCTCTGGCGTTAGCGGAAGTTTGGCAGCGTTATATCCTTAAACAAAAGCCAATTCCCGAACTACAAGCCGTGCAAAATGAACCAGGCGATCGCGTGGGAATTAATTTGGAGGCGATCGCTAAAATTCAAGCCTTGACTCGCCAAAGCAACAGCCAATTTCTTCTTGTCATGACTCCCTTACTACGAGAAATTGCTGAACCGGGCCCCCGCGATTACGAAATTAAAGCGCGTCAGCGCTTGAGCGATTTTACCAAAGCACAGCAAATTAACTATATAGATTTTTTACCAGCCTTCAATTCAACTACTAACCCGCAAGGTTTGTTTCACGATCACATTCACCTCAACTTGCAGGGCAATAAATTTGTCAGTGAAGTTATGGAGCGATCGCTTTTGGAAACATTAGAAATCTCCAGAAATTAAAAATGCGTTACCCAGAACCCTTGTAGAGACGTAGCACTGCTACGTCTCTACATTCTTTTTCGGAAATATCTATTAAATATCTCCAAACATTAAATATGCGTTATCCACAATTCTTGTATAGGAATCCGATTTGATTACTGAACTTAATTGCGGAGGGAACAGGCAAGAAGGGAATAGACGCGTACTGATTTCGTCTCTTGTACTAAAGGGTTGGTCGTTTACTTTCGAGGATTTCTGTGGCTTTTTGGGCAGAAAGCGGCCGGTAGAATAAAAAGCCCTGGACATCTTCACAGTTGATAGATTTCAAAAACTCCAATTCTTCTTCATTCTCTACCCCTTCAGCTGTCAACTTCAATCCCAAGCTCTGTCCCAAACCAACTATGGCTTTGATGATATGAGCTACTTTAACATCGCGCGTCAAATCTTGAATAAAAGACTTATCTATTTTCAGATTGTGCAGTGGCAAAAGTTGTAGGCGGGAAAGCGAGGAATGACCTGTACCAAAGTCATCAATGGAGATGTAAATACCCATCTTCTCGACATTCTCTAACACCTTTCTGGTAAAATCCAAATCCTCAATAGCTGTGGTTTCGGTAATTTCTAATTCTAAAAAGCGCGGCTCCAGACCCGTTTCTGCTAAGATTTCGGCTATAGTCTCCACCAATTTAGGTTGACGGAACTGCTTCAGAGAAAGATTAACAGCGATCGTCATTGGTGGTAATCCTGCATCTTGCCATGCTTTATTTTGGCTACAGGCTGTCCGTAGCACCCATTCACCAATGGGGACAATTAATCCACTTTCTTCGACTAAGGGAATAAAGACACTGGGCGCGACCAATCCCATCTCTGGATGCTGCCAACGCAATAGAGCTTCCATACCAGTAATCTCTCCTGTGGCAATGTTCACGCGAGGCTGATAGTACAGCGTAAATTCATTGCGTTCTAGGGCATAGCGCAAGCTCTTTTCTAAAGTCAGAAGTTCGGGATTTTTAGCACTCAGGGAAACACTGTAGAATTGGTAGTTATTCCGCCCTTTGTCTTTGGCGTAGTACAAAGCGGCATCTGCGTGCTGGATTAATGTTTCGCTGTCAGGGCTATTGTTATCAAGTAACGCAATACCAAGGCTGGCAGTTACATAAAGTTCATGCCCTTGGAGATGAAAAGCATCCTCTAAAGCTTGTAATATTCTGCAAGCCACCAAAGTTACCTCTTCAATATCATTAACTCGCGGGAGTAAAATAGTGAACTCATCACCTCCCCAACGGGCTACAGTGTCTCCGCCTCTGAGTGAGTCTTTTAATCTTTGAGAGACGCTTTGTAGCAATTGGTCTCCCAGAGTGTGTCCCAAAGTATCATTAATCACCTTGAAGCGATCCAGGTCGAGAAAGATCACAGCTAAACTTTCGCCATTGCGGGTAGCGTTGGGCAGAGTTTTATTGAGCAGTTCGTTAAATAGTAGGCGATTGGGCAACCCTGTCAGCACGTCATGGAGGGCTTGATAACGAATTTTTTCTTCTACTTGCTGGCGCTGCCGTGTACTAATGATACTGGCGGCCATGGTCAAAAGGGTAGATTCTTCATGCCTAGACCAATGACGCTCAAAGTTGCAGTCTGCCAAGCCAAGATAGCCCCAGAACTCATTGTCTAAGCGCAGAGGCACTAAAAGAAGGGATTTAATGCCATCTCGAATTAGGAATTCTTGCTCGGCGACAGGAAATTTTTGGGTGAGTCCGCTAATCGACTGGCCGCTAGAGAGAACTGTATACCAACGGGCTAATCCAGAAGCTTGATAAGGCTGATTCTGCCAATGGTGTTGGGTAGATTCAATAAAAGAGTGCGTCCATTCAAACCGTAAGCTGACGGCTATTTCCCCTGTAGCCGGATGAGAATGGTTCTGAAAAAGATAGGCACGATCTGCTTGGGCAGCTTCACCCAGTACAGCTAGAGCTCGATTAACACCAGTTTCATAATTCATTTCTCCTAGCAAATAATTAGCCGCTTCTGCAACTGCCTGTAGCAAGCGATCGCGCTGATGTAGTTCGGCTGTAACTTGCTTTTGCTCTGTAATATCCCTGACAATAAAAGTTCTAATTAAATCACTTTCAGGGAGATAAAGTACGGATTGTTCAAAAACTTCTGCGCCGACTTCCACCTCCCGCACAAAAGAATTTTGTTCTAGATTGTTAACCCCACTTAGGAGTCCTGTTAAAATCGGATGTTCTATCCCAACTTCCCGAAGTTTAGGAAACTTGAGAGCTGCGGCCGGATTGAGATAAGTAACTGTTCCCTCGAAATCCATCTCAATAATCGGATTGGGAATAAGCTCAGGGAAGGATGCTAGGCGAGCTAAGGCAGATTCACTAGCTGCTTCAAAGCTGGGATCGACAGCTAAAGTTTGAAAAGGATTAGCAGGATTAGCTTGCGCGGAGAGGAAACCAGATAAGTCTTCAACATCAAAAGATTCAGAAAATACTTTTTCAGAAATGTTGGAAATAGCGTAATATTTAGCTTGAGCTTGATTGCTACCAAAGGCAACAATATCTCCATGTCTGAGATTATGAGAATAACATTTAGTCCCATTTACAAATAAGCCATTAGTACTGCCTTTTCCCTTGTAGTTACCATCAATTATTTGGAAGCCATATTGGTCAGTCTCAGGAACAGTTACTCGTAATAAAATTGCATGTTGCATTGATACTGACCGAGAAGCCAAGACAATAGTGTTTGCGGGATGCCGCCCCAGCGAATAAGTATTTTCTCGCAAGGGGATAGTTCGCCGCCCTTGCAGGTCTTGAATAACCAACAGATGGCGTATTTTTTCCCGCTCATTTTCTAGCATGGCTGTTCCTCAAATCCTCATACCTTTATTTCTATGTCTTAATCTGAAAAATACTACTTCTTGAAGTTAAGGCTTTCAGGCTACACTTCTAGAAAAATTTTCTCAATAAAAGTTCTTATCGTCTGTGTAGGCGTAGCCCGCCGTAGGCATCCCAAAATTGATATGAGGGTGCAAACCAGCCTTTACCTTCATAATTAACCTTCTGGAATGAGATGGCTAATTGTTCAATCAGTTTTTGCGGTAGAAGTTCTAGCTGATTTCTGCATTCATACATAAGTTATAAACTTTGTCCCTTCGTCTATATCATTCAACCTTGTCTTTCTTAGGATACCCAGATTAATAATTCAAAATTCACGCATTCAAAATTGTTAGTCTAGCTTCTGCTAAAGAGGAAAGCTAGCTCAGGAGATTTCAAAACAAAGGGTCTTAAATGTCTGATTTTTATTTTTTAATCGGTTAAATAGTGCTGCCTCACGGAATTTTGCGAATTAGATAGAAACATCTGATCTTTGGATGATCGCACGATAGTACAACACGGCGTAAATAAACCACCTATTTAAAATAGCCAGAAAGCTCACAAAATAAGCATTCTTTCTTTTTACTTTTGCCTTCTTGTACAAGTTGCTTTAATGGCGGGAACCCTTTATTAGCAAAGCTTCTCGTTGAGGCGATCAAGAGAATTGACCCCTAAATTTTAAAAAGGATTATAAAGTAAACTAAAATACAGACCGTTTTCTTGTAATGTTCTGTCATTTGAATTAACAGATATTAAAGGAATACCCCAATCAAGACGAACAGTGAAGCGATCGCCCTGTGACCAACGCAACCCCAAACCAACAGCAGCTAAAGTATTAGGATTAGGGTTGTCTCTGCCCGAACTATTCCAGCCCACACCAAAATCCACAAAGGGGACAACCTGTAACGTGCTATTTATCTGGGGTAAACGCAGAATCGGTACTTGAACTTCCGCAGAAACAAAAGTGCCATTATCCGTTAGCAGGTAATCTTGACGGTAGCCTCGAATGCTATCCTGTCCACCTAAGCCAAATTGCTCTAAGGGCAAAAGTGTTCTCGAGGCAAGTTGTGTATTTAAACGAAGTAATAGTAAGGTTTCAGGAGCTAAAAGGCGGGCCCACTGTCCTTGCCCTTGCCAAGCAAAAAAGCGGCCATCGGGAGCCTCTTGATTAATGGTGGGATTTAACACATCGATACCCAAGCTAAATTGAGAGCGTAGGGCGATGACTTCACGGCTGTTACGAGAAGTCCATTCTTGAAAAAATCGCAACGCAGATACCCTGGTGCGTCCCTGGTTATCAGCGCCTAAACCAGGGAAAGGTATTCGCTCTATTTCCACATAGGAGGCTTCACTTTCCCGTCGTGAGGCTGTCAACCCCAAGGCGAATTCTTGCGTAGGAGTTTGAATTATGGGCTGGCGAAATGTTAGTTCGTAATAGCGAGAAGACGATTGGATATCTAAAACGTTGAAAGGAGGTTCAATGACATTACTCGATGTAGTGCCATAGTTAAAGCTGATGGTTCCGTTCTTCGGATTGACTGGTAATGTATAGCTGGCGTCAAAGGAATTGCTACCATCGGTATTAGTGTAAGCTACACCTAAAGCATCTCCCAATCCCAATAAGTTGGCTTCATTCAATTGTAATCGGCGGCGGAAACTGCCAACACTAGGCGATCGCCCATTATCAAGAACTATTTGGCTACTAAAGGTTTTTGCCTCACTGATCTTGACTTCTAAGAGACTAGCACCTGTCCGCGATCCTGCTGAGAGTTCAGCAGTCACGTTTTTAATCAAGGGATTAAGTTGCAAAAGTTGCAGTGCCTCTAATAGACGCTGGCGATTCAGAGGCGGTGATGTCGCTATTGCTAGTCGGCTGCGGATATAATTCGGATTCAACCGTCGAGTTCCAGTTACCTGGATACCCTCTAATTTACCTTCGACCACCTGAATTTTGACAACACCAGATTGGATTGTTTGGGGTGGGATATATGCACCAGAGGTAATGTAACCTTTTTTGACGTATAAATCAGTAATTTTAGAACGTGCTTGATATATTTCGGTCAGCGAGATCGGTCGTTTGGTAAATTCAGCAGTGGCTTTAGCTAACTCTTGGGCACTGAAGACTGTGCTACCAACAACTTCAAACCGTTCAACAACAATAGTTTGAGGAAAATTGCCAGGAATTGGTTCCTCTGGTGTGGGAGTTGGGGCAGATGGGGGAAATAGTTCTGCTGGTGGAGGAAGTGGCTGTGGCAATTCCGGTGCAGGAAGTGGTGAAGGTGCAGGTGGTTGGACATCCTGTGGTGGTGGGAGTTGTTGTGACAGGATGAAATTACTAGTTGGTAATTGTGTAGTATCAATAGCCTGGGCTTTCAGTGGACTAGAATATATACTGCCGAGTAACAGAAGCATACTTAGCGGTAAGCAAGACACTATAAGGTTCTGGGGATATTTATCAATCATCACACTGGGCTATTTTTTTGTCAGTAACCATGTAATTATACGGTGACTGGTTTAGATGTGAATCTTACTTCATTGAAAGCGACGGGAAACTCCATCCTGCAAGGGGATGGAGTTTTTTATTCCATACTTTTTTGCTTAAACATTCCCATCAATTTGCGTTTACGAGCATGGGTTTGCATCAATTTTTCTCGATAGCTTAACCAGTCAGATTTCTTTCCAGATTCCAAGTAGGCATTACGCGCCTTTTTCAACCATTCAACCGCGTAATAGTAGTATTCGGCTTTACCTGCATCCATAATTTTTTCGGCACGGAGACGAGCATTAGCAATCACCCAACTAGGATTATGAGGGATAGCAGCATCCATGACTCGGTGAATTAGCTCTGAATGATAAGAACTAAGTTCACTAGCGATCGCAATTGCATCATCAATTAGCCCCTCATGCAAGAATATGTCCAGCTTGGCTGATTCTGTTCCCCAACCACTATAAGTCCGAACAATTTTCAGCAGGTCTGTTTTGACACTTTCCCAGTTTTCCCCAGCCAATTCTGCCATCTTTTGGTAGTCCACAAAAGAGGGCTTGACTTGAAAAGCTGTCTTGATTGCAAATAAAGCAGTTTCACTATTACCCAACTCACTAGCTAAATCACTTGTCCAAATTCCCAATTCGTACTGACAATTACCTGGTAAACTTAACCCACTTTGGGCTATATCTAGTGCTTGCTGTAATGCTCCTTGAATGCTGAGTGTTTTCGCTAGGGCAAAAGCCTCTTCCATTGAGTTCATCTGTGTTTGAGCCGCGTCAATCGCTTCTTCCACCCTGCCTAAACGCCCCAACATGGTCAGATATTGCTGGGTTTGCCCTTCCGCTTCTGCTAAATATAGGTATTCTTGATAACGTTCTTGACGTTCGAGAATTTTTAGACGAATTAATGCCAAATCATCTGCATAATCTGGCACATCTTCTTCCCAAGCTCCTCTTTCCGTAATATTACCTTGGAGAACTTGTAGCAATGGTGGATAATCCCAACCTTGGCGTAAAGCCTCCATAATCAGGCCAAAGTCAACATTCCAATCATCTTGCCATGCTTCTAAATTAATTTGAATATCAACTTTTTCTTCTGGGGTAAGTTGGGTGCTGAGAATTGCTTCACACCAAGCACTATTTAATTCCCCGACAATTTCATCGTTTTCAGCGCCATATTCGGCAACATCATCCCAATTTTCCACACAGGTAGAGGTAATCGCTTGCAAAATAGCGATCGCATTTTCACCTTCTCCACGTTCGCTAAAATCTACCGCAGTTTGCACCACACTCAGCAAATCTTCGCCAATCGGGTCTTCTTCATATCCCTCCTCAAAGTAGCGCACGGTATCCTTGAGAATCTGCCGTACTTGCCGCCGAAAGGGAGTCGGATCAATAGTCCTGCGGCGCAGAGGTTTGATGTTTGTTTGGTTGTCAGCAGGATTCGTCATCCAACTTACATGACGGTCAATCGCCTCAATTAATGGTGAGTATTCTGCGACTAACTCTTGCAGCAGCCTTTGAGTTTGGATATAATCTATGCGATTTAGTAGTTCTTCTAGGGTGGGGCGCTGCTCAATATTTTCTGAGTTACGCGCACAGACAAGCATCGTCGCGACAATGTGTTTGCACCACCCTTCCAAGTCGTAGGCACAGGTGCATTTTACTGAAGTTAAGCCACTGCTATCGAAACTCAGGTTGACATGATAAGGTCTAGCTTCAGTGCCGACAACATCCGCCTGAAGCAGATGACCACGTTGGATAACAGTATTGACAGCACCAGCCTCATAATATGCCTCGCCCCGTTGGAAAGATTTGGCGTTGGCATGACGGCGGATAGTAAATTCACTAATTTGGGGAATAGACATCGAGCGATCGCCTGTGTAAATCCTCTGGATCAATCCTAAATCCAGCTTAGTGTTAGGCTAACGCGCTGTAAAGAAAAAAAAGTATGGGTACTCTCGATGAGGCTTCAATTTCTATTCATTAACTAGCTCAGAACTGAAATCAGCTTCATTACCCTGCAAATACTCACCTAATTTATTGTCGCTTTTCTGGGAAAACCAAACCATATAATGAAAATATCCATATTTTCGCCAGAAGTGAGTGAATCATAATTTGAGTGAGAAATACCCGAACCTGAAATCAGTGAACAGTCAACAGTAAGCAGTCAGGGTAATGTAAGGTGAGGGATTTAGAATTCAGCGATAAAACTGATAAATGTTAAAAGGATTGCGCTGATTGTCGGTCAAGTTGAGAATAAATAGGCGAAGCAGACGGGGAAACTAACGTGAGTCAAGGATATGATTACGATTTAGTAATTATCGGCGCTGGTGTAGGCGGACATGGCGCAGCCTTACACGCCGTAAGTTGTGGTTTGAAAACAGCAATTATTGAAGCTGCTGATATGGGAGGAACCTGTGTTAATCGGGGTTGTATTCCTTCTAAAGCGCTGCTGGCTGCATCTGGACGTGTGCGGGAGTTACGCAATGCCCACCACCTCAAGTCACTGGGAATTCAAATTGGTAGCGTGGAATTCGATCGCCAAGCGATCGCCGATCATGCTACCAATCTTGTCTCAAAAATTCAAGGCGATTTAACCAACAGCCTCAAACGTCTAGGAGTCGATATCATCCGAGGTTGGGGAAAAATCGCTGGGGCGCAAAAAGTCTTGATTTCTGGAGACGGCGGTGAAAAAACCATCACAGCCAAAGACATCATTCTTTCACCTGGTTCAATTCCTTTTGTACCTCCAGGGATTGAAGTAGACGGCAAAACTGTCTTTACCAGCGATCAAGGTGTCAAATTAGAGTCGCTACCAGACTGGGTGGCAATTATTGGTAGTGGTTATATCGGCTTGGAATTTTCTGATATTTACTCAGCTTTGGGTTGCGAAATCACCTTAATTGAAGCCCTAGATCAGTTAATGCCAGGATTTGACCGCGATATTGCCAAACTTGCTGAACGGGTGCTAATTACTCCCCGCGATATTGAAACGAAAGTTGGGATATACGCCAAAAAAGTTATCCCAGGTTCACCTGTGGTAATTGAGTTAGCAGATTTCAAAACCAAAGAAGATGTAGATGTCATCGAAGTAGATGCTTGCTTAGTAGCTACTGGACGCATCCCAGCCACCAAAAATCTTGGTTTAGAGTCTGTGGGTGTGGAAGTTGATCGGCGGAATTTTATTCCAGTAGACGATCGCATGGCAGTGTTATCAGCCGGTGAAGTCGTGCCACATTTGTGGGCAATTGGCGATGCTAATGGGAAAATGATGTTGGCACATGCGGCTTCTGCTCAAGGCATCATTGCGGTAGAAAATATAGTTGGAAGGGAAAGAGTAGTAGACTATCGCAGCATCCCCGCAGCGGCGTTTACCCACCCAGAAGTCAGCTATGTGGGCTTAACAGAAACCGCAGCTAAGGAGTTGGGACAAGCCGAAGGGTTTGAAATCGCCACAAGTAGGAGTTATTTCAAAGGAAATTCCAAAGCTTTAGCAGAAAATGAAGCCGACGGTATTGCCAAAGTCATATATCGCAAAGACACCGGAGAAGTCTTGGGCGTCCACATTTTCGGACTGCACGCCTCAGACTTAATTCATGAAGCGTCAGCTGCGATCGCCAACCGTCAATCTGTCCAAAGCTTGGCACATCTAGTTCACGCCCACCCGACACTCTCGGAAGTCTTAGACGAAGCTTATAAACGAGCCATTTAGTCATTTGTCCTCCGTCATTTGTCCTTTGTCAATAAACAAGGACAAATGACCACCGATCAATGACTAATGACCAATGACTAATGACTAATAACTAATGACTAATTATGCAAATCCGTCGTCGTTCACCTAACCCAGCTATTGCTGTGTCCATGTTACGTTATCAGGCTGCCGTGCCTGATGCAGCGCCAAACAACATTTTGGAAGAAATTGTCTGGCAGAAAGAAATAGAATATGACCAAATGCGGGAAAAAGTTCCTTTGCAAGAATTGCTGAAACAGGTACTCACTGCACCGCCAACCCGCGATTTTGTCGCCGCTTTGCGTCAAGGCAGGACTAAACCAGCATTGATTGCCGAAGTTAAAAAAGCTTCACCTAGCAAAGGCGTTTTACGGGCAGATTTTGACCCAGTAGCGATCGCCCAATCTTATCAACAAGGTGGTGCTAGTTGTCTTTCGGTGCTAACAGATGTCAAGTTTTTTCAAGGTAGCTTTGACAACTTAGCCAAAGTTCGGGCTGCCGTAGATTTGCCCCTACTGTGCAAAGAGTTTATTATTTATGCTTACCAGATATACTTAGCGCGGGTTCAGGGTGCAGACGCTATTTTGTTGATTGCAGCTATCCTGAGCGATCAAGATTTGAAATACTTCCTGAAAATTGCTAACAACCTGAAAATGGCAGCCTTGATTGAAGTCCATAGCTTGGCAGAACTTGACCGTGTGTTAGCCTTGGATGGAGTCTCCTTGGTAGGAATCAATAATCGCAATTTGGAAGATTTCTCTGTTGATCTGCAAACTACTTGTGAACTTTTAGCTACAAGGGGTAGCCAATTGCAGGAGAAAAACATCCTGGTTGTCAGCGAGTCAGGACTACACAACCCAGATGATTTGAGTTTGGTGCTGACAGCGGGTGCATCCGCTGTACTCATTGGAGAATCTTTGGTAAAACAGCCAGATCCCGGCACTGCGATCGCCCAGATATTACCGAGGAATTTCTGAAAAGTTACACCTTTCCTGCCCTAAAAGGCGCAGGGCAACTGCACAAAATAGTTGGCAATTGGGCATACTATGCGTAGATACGCAGCACTTTGCCATTAAATATCATCAATATCTTTGCCAAATCTTCATTGCTAATCAAATTAAAGCCATAAACAACTAGTTATTTCTTATGTAACAATTCATTAATAAGAGACAAACTCTGACTGATAAAAAATACCAAATATGAAATCAAAATTTAACTTCATGGAGCAAATCCCTCTACCTTCACCTATTCATTACGAACTTATACTTCAACTCTTAGAAAGACAAACTATGTTAGCAGTAAATGATAATCCAGATTTACGGCATCAGGTGAATCAGCTAATTATTACTCTCCGTAAAGCTGCTGTACAGCAAAAGCGACTAGAAGAAATTTGCGAGTTTTCCTCTGTAACTATTGATCACCGTTGGTCAATCAACCATCATCACGATAACAAAGTTGTTGCGCCCGATTGAAGTTGATAACTTAAATATCTCAACTTTTAATTTTTAACTTTTAATTTTTAATTAAAAAAAAGTCACTTCCTCAATTGTGAGGTGGGTTTATTCCACCTCACTCAAGCAATAACCACTATAGCTTTTGACAATTTATACAAAAACAATATTAATGCTGTAGAAAACAATTGTCATATTGAGAATATTTTAGCTCTGAAAAAGTTCATCTTGATTTAAAGAAAACTGTAGATCAGTTAAAATATTGATGAGATTCTCTCTCGAATTTGACGAAAGATGAAATACAACAGCATTGATGAACTCTTCAGAAATAATCAGGCTTGGGTTGCCGAGAAACTAGCTATAGACCCAACTTACTTTGAAGAATTATCTAGCGGACAAACACCACCTTTTCTATACATTGGGTGTTCTGATAGTCGTCTGGCATTAACAAGCTTTACCCGTACAGAACCAGGAGAATTATTTGTACATCGTAATATTGCTAATCAAGTTTCTCTAACGGATATAAACTTTTTAGCCGTTTTAGAATACGCAATTTTACATCTGAAAGTGGAACACGTGATCGTTTGTGGTCACTATGATTGTGGAGGAATTAAGGCTGCTTTAGAAGGAAGAACCATCGGAATTCTTGATAACTGGGTAAATCCGATTCGGGAACTGTATTTAGAAAAACAAGAAGAAATTGATGCCTTGCCAACAAGAGAAGAACGTCTGAATCGTTTGGCGGAAATCAATGTTGTGGCGCAAGTGAAAAATCTTTACCAAACTTCCATCATGCGTCAGGTACTCCATCAGCGAAAAGCACCTATGGTTCACGGCTGGGTACTAGATATACGTACTGGGTTAATCAAAGATTTGAATGTCTCAACTGTACAATGGCAATTGCACATCTGTCCCTTGCTTCTAGAGTTCAGACTGTATGCGATGTTAAAGAATGAGAGCTAATTCAGTATTTACCGCCACAAAAAAGCCTAAATTTGAAACTTGATAAATACTATTTTTACAACTTTTATTTAGATATTATATTTTATTGGGTAGTAACTAATATTCAATTAACTCTTGTGGGGTGGGCGTCTCGCCCACCCCACAATATTGGATAATTTATTTCTTGGAGTTCTCTTAACCCAAGCGTATTGAATTATAAAATAGTTAATCTCATAACCTTTTTTATAGAGGCAATTTATGAATTGCCTCTACACCAACATTGTTCAGAATTAGTAACGCCAATATTGGTACACTCAACCTATCTTTTACAAAGAATTATTTTTTAGCAATTATCCACACTGCATGAATAATCCCAGGAATGTAACCAAAAAGCGTCAAAAGTATGTTAATCCAAAAATCTATACCAAAACCTACTTGTAAAAAAACTCCCAAAGGCGGCAGGAAAATGGCACACAGAATCCGAACTAAATCCATTTAAACCTCCTGTTCATCTCACAAAAAGCAGCTTGCTGGCAAAGTAACTTACCACTTTTCAAGCATACTTGTACCTCTCAAAGATAACATTCTCTCTGTTAATCTAGGTCATACTTAAGATGCGGGAAACCGCACTTAACATTAGCCACCGCTAATTTTTGCTTTGTAACCTAGCTTGGTCAAAATCTCGACAATTTTCTGCTTGTGTTCGCCCTGAATTTCAATTTCGTTATCTTTAACTGTCCCACCAGTACCACACTGAGTTTTCAACTGCTTCACCAAATCTGCCAAGGTTTCCGGCTTGACTTGAAAACCACTAACCACTGTGACGGTTTTCCCTTTGCGTCCTTTGCGGGAAGCTTGTACTTTAAGATTTTGTTGTTGTGCGGGCAGTTCTGGAATTGGTCTTTCTGTAGCAGCTGAGTTGTCATTGCCAAATTCGCGGTAGACAAAGCCTTTGTCAGAAGATTTGGGATTAGAAGAAGACATAAAAATGAATGTTTAAGAAAAATTTCAAAGCAGTGGAAACTTCTACGTAACTATTCTGCTGGGATGTCAATTTCTAGGCTAACATCACAAATCCATTGCCAGGGGGATTCAAAGTAATTGGGTATGCCCCATTCCCCATTCCCCAGATATGCCCCAGACTTTCTATAATAATTAAGTCATTCCCGTCATCAAAAACAGCCTGTGACTACCACTCCTCTATCTCCAAGTTCAATTGCTCAGGTTCCAGATACGCTAGGTCGCTTTGGACGCTTTGGCGGTAAGTATGTACCTGAAACGCTTATGCCTGCCCTTGCTGAGTTAGAAACAGCTTATCAGCAATACCGCAATGACCCTAGTTTTCAAGCAGAACTACAGCAGTTGTTACGGGACTATGTGGGACGTGCGACACCATTGTATTTTGCTGAACGCCTGACTGCTAATTATGCCCGACCCGATCGCACAGGGCCACAAATTTACTTGAAACGTGAAGATTTAAATCACACTGGCGCTCACAAAATCAATAATGCTCTTGGTCAAGTATTGTTGGCAAAACGCATGGGTAAGCAGCGGATTATTGCCGAAACGGGTGCGGGACAACATGGAGTTGCGACAGCCACAGTTTGCGCTCGTTTTGGGCTGAAATGCATAATCTACATGGGCGTTCAAGACATGGAACGTCAAGCTTTAAATGTGTTCAGAATGCGGCTGATGGGGGCAGAAGTGCGTCCGGTAGAGGCGGGAACCGGAACTTTGAAGGATGCTACTTCTGAAGCAATTCGGGATTGGGTGACAAATGTAGAAAGTACTCACTACATCCTGGGTTCAGTCGCAGGGCCACATCCTTACCCAATGATGGTACGTGATTTCCATGCAGTTATTGGCGAAGAAACTCGCGCCCAAGCAATAGAAAAGTGGGGTGGATTACCTGATATTCTGTTGGCTTGTGTGGGTGGTGGTTCCAATGCAATGGGACTATTTTATGAGTTTATTAATGAGTCTTCTATACGATTAATTGGGGTTGAGGCAGCCGGAGAAGGTGTCAATACTGAAAAACACGCAGCAACCTTGACAAAAGGACGAGTTGGTGTATTGCATGGAGCAATGAGCTACCTGCTGCAAGATGAAGATGGGCAAATCATTGAGGCACACTCAATTAGCGCCGGGTTAGATTATCCCGGTGTGGGCCCAGAACATAGCTATTTAAAAGATACTGGTCGCGCTGAATACTATAGTGTGACGGATGCAGAGGCTTTAGAGGCATTCCAGCGATTATCGAAATTGGAAGGGATTATCCCGGCGTTAGAAACAGCCCATGCGATCGCCTACCTCGAAACCCTCTGTCCTCAACTAACTGGCAGTCCTCGGATTGTGATTAACTGCTCTGGACGCGGTGATAAAGATGTACAAACAGTAGCTAAGTTATTGTATCCAGCGTAAATCTACGTAAAATATTGGGAAAAAAGCAATACATGGATCAACAATTCAAACACGCGATGCTACCGCAACCCACTCACGACGAGTTAGCACGCCAAAACTTTGTGCAAAGTCTGAAAATGCACATTTTCAGGAATATCTCTCCTGGGAATAAGGTAGTTTATGAAAAACTAGGCAAGCCGAGGTTTGAACAAGAACATCAGCGTCCTCCCCAGAATCGTTATGAAATTCGGGAAGTAATGCAGCACGAACCTTACTACCGCTGGACTAGTGCGCTCAAGCGCATCAACCAGGAAATGTTATGGGATGCTGTAAATGCCAACGTTGACAGACAACTACCAGAATTGATTGAGCGCGCCAAAGATAAAGGTGATGAACTGGGTACTTTAACCCTTGACTCAAATTTTGAAATACCTACTCATCAAAAAGCTGTAGATATTCACTGTATGCCCGGAGGATATCACAGTGAATTCACCGCTGATGATGTCACTGCCGGCGCAACCTACGATCGCGGCGTTTATGTTTATGGTCTAGGTTGGTTAGGGCCCCTGAACGATGATATGGGGCTATCTATAGTTCAAAACTACCTACTATCAGAGCATCCTGACTTTCGACCGAGAAAAATCCTCGATATGGGATGTTCTGTCGGTAATAGTACATTACCTTATGTAGATGGTTTCCCAGATGCAGAAGTCCATGCCATAGATATAGGTGCATCTATGCTGCGTTACGCTCATGCAAGAGCCGAAGCTTTGGGAAAACGGGTACACTTCTCTCAGCAAAATGCCGAACACACTAACTTCCCTGATGAATCATTTGATTTAGTGGTTTCTCACATTTTGCTGCATGAAATTCCCCCGCCAGCCATCCGTAAAGTTATGCAAGAATCTTATCGTCTACTGGCTCCTGGCGGCATGATGATCCATGTGGAAGCACCCCTTTATCGTCACATGGATGTTTATACGCAGTTTATTTATGATTGGGAAACCGCTAACAACAACGAACCCTTCTGGAGTGCTGCACGCGATTTGGATTTGGTATCGCTAGTTACTAAGGCTGGTTTTGCCCCAGATAAAGTCTTCGAGAAATTTGTCCCCAATGGAGCGTGGAAAGCCAAGGTAACGAATGCACTGTTTAAAAATGGGAAATCAGGCAGTCAAGGCACTTGGTTTGTAGTTGCTGCAACTAAGTAAGAATTCGTAATTCGTAATGACGCTCGTTCCTCGCTACCGCTACGCTAACGTAATTCGTAATTCGTAATGGGCTACGCCCTGCTACGCTAACGTAATTGGTAATTTAGGAAGTCGGATTTTCTCTGGGTTTCCGGTTTTTTTGTGTAGTCTTATTTTTGGAGAATTGGTATTCGGATGGTAAAAATAGCTAAGGGTAAACGACCTGTTTACTTAGAAAATCCGCAAACTGATAAATTGTTAGCGATCGTTATGGCTTTGGCTGGCGAGGTATCTGTGCTGCATGAGCGGCTGGACACAATTGAAAGGTTACTAGAAGTTAAAGGGATTTTATCGGCTACTGAGATTGAAGCTTATGAGCCGGATACCACAGTAACTCAGGAACGGGAACAGTGGCGGGCAGAATATATTGCTAGGGTGTTACGCGTGTTGCAGGAAGAGTTGGCAACCCTCAATCAAAGTTAGTCTTTCAGATGGTAGGATCTAGCATCGATATTGCTGCTCTAGAACAGTCAATTTTCAACCAAATAAATAGCTACAGAGTTTCTCAAGGGCTACCAGTGCTGACTCGTAATGCTGCGATCGATCATCAAGTCAGGATTCACAGCCAAAACATGGCTAATGGCGCAGTTACCTTTGGACATACGGGATTTTCACAGCGAATTATCGCAATCGGTACTTCTTACAGAGCCGCTAGTGAAAATGTCGCTTTTAATCAGGGATATAGCGATCCTGCCAAAATAGCTGTTCAAGGATGGCTTGAAAGTCCAGGGCATCTTGCAAATATTAGAGGTAATTACGATCGCACAGGAATTGGTGTCGCTAGTAACAGTGGAGGCGAAATCTACTTCACACAAATTTTCCTTCGCTGATCGTTTTGGCGAAATTGAGGTTTTTTCTGAAATTCTCTGTTAATCTAAATTACATCTAATTTAGATATCTCATATTAATTCCTGAAAATCTTAAATTCTCAGCAAAATTAACCGTGCCTTTTATAAAGTTGACTATTAAAGTATTCACAATTACAAATAATTGTTTGTGTTACTTGTAAAGGATGTAGCCAAATTGCCGAAATTCATCAATCCTTAATAGTATTGTGGTGCAGATCGTCGGAACAATGAGCTAAAGTATAAGTCTTATATCTCTACACATTACGCAATTCTCCATGTTCCGACAAACTGCTTTTGGCATCGCTTTAAGTGCGCTTGTCCTTGCTAGTGGATTAACGACTGTTCCGATACCAAATCATACTTCTACGAATACATCCACCCGTAATAAGCTGTTGTCGCTTTTTTCTAGTCAGGTTGCAATATCGACTCCTACTTTTAAAACTACTGAGCTAGAAAAATCAGTATTTGAGCAAATTAATCGATATCGGGCTTCTAAAGGGCTACCAAAGTTGATTTTAAATACAAATTTAACTCGACAGGCAAGAATTCATAGTCAAAATATGGCTAAAGGTAAAACCCCATTTAGCCATCAGGGATTTGAAAAACGAGTCAAGGCTATCCCTATTCGCTACAACAGTGCGGCGGAAAATGTTGCTTTCAATCGGGGATATAGCAACCCTGTAGAGGAAGCTGTTACTGGTTGGATCAAAAGTCCTGGGCATCTAAAGAATCTGAAAGGAAATTACAACCTCACTGGAATCGGCGTTGCTACTAATAATCAAGGTGAAGTCTACCTGACACAAATGTTTTTTCGCACTAGGTAAATTTAATTTTTGATTTTTCTGCACAATAATAATGTAGTGTCTGACAAGACTTTTGTTTGCTGGACACTGCTATTATTTTTGAAAGATTGATGACATTACAAGATTTTCAGGTGAGCGATCGCGACCTCAGTGACGCAGCCCTTAGCCAGTATTTAGAATCGACAGCGATCGCAGTTGATACAGAGACAATGGGATTATTGCCACTGCGCGATCGCTTGTGTCTCGTCCAACTGTGCAATCCAGAGGGGAAAGTAGCTGTAATCCGCATAACTAAAGGACAAACTGACGCGCCCAACTTAAAAAAACTCTTAGAAGCAGTCAATGTCGTAAAAGTGTTTCACTTTGCTCGATTTGACTTGGCTACTTTGCGAGCTAATCTGGGGATTCAGGTTAGTCCTGTTTTTTGCACTAAAATTGCTAGTAAATTAGCCCGTACTTACACAAATCGTCACGGACTCAAAGATGTGGTGCAAGAGTTAGAACAAGTGGAACTAGATAAAAGCTCTCAAAGTTCTGATTGGGGTAACGCCGCTAGCTTATCTGAAGCTCAACTAAGTTATGCTGCCAATGATGTGCGCTACTTACTTAGCGTGCAACAGAAGCTAATCGAAATGCTCAAACGAGAAGAACGTTGGCAAGTTGCTCAAGAATGCTTTGAATTCCTGCCAACGATAGTTTCCCTAGATTTGTTGCAATTTAAGGATTTGTTTGAACATTGATCAAATAGTGAATGGAGAGTAGGGACAAGAAATTCTTATTGCTTGTCGATCCACGCTAGTGGTCTGTCCCATTAATTTTGAGGGTTAATAAAACGAACCGCATACTCCTACGGAGAAGCAAGCTACGCGCAGCGTCTCGTCAGAGAAGAGCGCAAAGTTAAGAAGTCAATAAGAGAAATTTAAAACTGATTTAAAACCTCGTTTCCAGCCTCCGGCTGGAAATGCAACTCAAAAGTGGCTCTGCCGCCAGTAAAGAGAGGCGGAGCCTCAAAGACAAGCATTCCCAGTCAGAGACTGGGAACGAGGGAATCTAAAAGCTAGTTCTAGACTTACTTTCCTGTTAAGTTGACACCAAAGCGCATTCCGTGCGCCTACACCTTGCGATATAACGTTGTACCCAATCTGAATGGGAACCGCTATATTTTTTGCCTAAGAGCCAAAGTTGGAATCATCAGTGTCTCTGGAAGTTTTAGATTCATCAAGATTTTCCTTGAGGTTACTGGCTCCCTCTTGAATGCCTTCTTTGAGGTTACTAGCTCCTTCTTGAATGCCTTCTTTGAGGTTACTGGCTCCCTCTTGAATACCTTCCTTGAGGTCGCTGACTCCCTTTTTAATGGCTTCCGTGGTGCTAGTACCACCCTTTTGGAGATTTTCTTGGTGATTTTGTAATCGAGCTACAACATTGTAATCATCTGCACCTGGGGGAGTTCTTGATTCAACAATGCCTTCTGTTGGGCCACCAATCTCCTTCCATCCAGCAAGACCACCTTTGAGTTGAGAGACATGCCCAAATCCATTAGAACGTAGTTGTTGTGCGGCTTCGGCAGTTTCTTGCTCATTAGCGCCGTAAACGTAAATATCACGGCTTTTATCCAAAGAAGATATTGCACGCTCTACCAATTCATCTATTGGCGTTGGTATCGCTCCCAGGATGTGGCCTTGGTTGTAGGTGGTGCGATCGCGCACATCCAATATTGTAAAAGCTGGTTCGCCCCATTCCAGCCGACTCTTCAGGGTATGAGCATCAGATTGTGCTGCTATTGGTTGCTGTGGGGGAATGATGCCGCCTACTAAATTGTTTGTCATAACTGTTCCTTGCTGACGATATTAATAGCAATTTAACGACTAGACATATTTAATTGCTCTTTCGCTGGTATGAATCTCCTCTAACCCTTTTCTCAGATATAGCAATCTGTGCAGAGTTACGAACAAAAAGATCCCCGACTTCTTGAAGATGCCTAATGGGTTAATAAAAATATTAGTTGGAAATGCAAAATATTCAGCTATTAGTATCGGAATTGCGTACCTTTTCAATATCTGCGATCGCTAATAATAATGTCTCCTCAATCTCCTCTCGCACTCTTGAAGTTACATCAACAGCACTATTAAGGCAATCTACCAACAATTTATTCACATCGTAATATTGCTGAAGTAATTCTTTTTGCTGCTCGTCGAATTGCCAATCGTAACCAATATTGCGATACTTAATCAGTATATCTCTTAATTGTTCACCCCAGACTTTCCCCTTAGCTTGCCACCATTCCCTAAACTTCTCTGGATTGCTATCTATAGATGGCAGTTGTTTTTTAAGTTTTTGCAACACTTGCTTCAATTTTGGATTAACAACCAGATCGACAGTTTCATCAAAGGCAATAGCAAAGGCATGAGCATGATCGAGGGCATCATTGAGGCTATGCTCAAAGGCAAAATCAAGTTCGTTAATACAGGCAATAGTACTAAATAGAAACTCATCAAGAGCAAGGTCAGGGTCAAAAGCGATGTTACCAACAAGGGCGTACTCAAGATCATAACCAGAAGGATAAACAAAGGCGCGATGTGAGCTTTGCTCAACGCAAACCAGGTAAAAAGCACGAACGGCTACTGCTTTGTATTGAGTAGATACGGAACTAGATTTTTGATGCAGCCAGGTTAGAAAATACTGTAATCTTTCGTCTTCAGCTACTAGCAAATCAATTTTTTGCTTCATAATCTGTAGAATCTCATCAGAATTTGGCAACATACCAACAGTTAATAAAAATACTTCCTGCCAGCGCTTTTCAGTTATATGATTAACCAGATTATTCCAAGTTTGGACTTGAGGAAATTCAACAAATTTTCTAGCTGTAAAATACTTTTGCAGGGTCAAATGAGAAAAAGAATAAATTTCTTGTGCCCTTTGCACCAATAAACCATTTTGTACTTCAATCTCTTGCAAAACTGCTTCTTGAACTAGCTGCAATTGAGTTGCTTCTGAATGAACTCCGGCGAAAGTATCCAGATATTCAGCAATAAGTTGCAGAATCTTTTCTTTTTCAAAAAAGTAATCTCCATGCTCAAAGGTTATAGCCGCAAGTTGATAAAGTAGCTTCTTTTTACTGACTAGAGTCAAATTATCACCAACGCGATCGCGTTTAATACCTCTAATTTCATCCCATCTGAACATCAAAATATTCAGTGCTTGTTCATATAACTTCGTTGGGTTTAAGGATAATCCATCTTTTACTTGGAACACTAGGCAAATCCAATGCAGCAGTATTGGAGTAACTGCTAATTCTCGGATATGCTGATTTTCTGGGAGATGCAGCTGATTAATAAATAAATTTCCTATGACTTCCCCATCTTCCCTGGAATTAAAAGCGACTGCAACAAACCAATTTTTGGCAAAAATTTCTACTTGCTCTTGGTCAAAGTCTGCCACTTCAACTTCAGTAAATCCCTGAAATCTGTATTTCTGGGCAGCAATACGACAACTAATAACAAACTGATTTCTATAAAAAGTCTGAGCAAATCTACGAATTTCTATTGTGAATTGATCTGCTTGTTCTACTGGCACTTCATCTAATCCATCTAGCAAAATCAGCAATTTTCCCTCAGTTAGCAGAATTTTGGTTGATTCTTGTTCAATACTGCAATTGATAAATTCTTGAATGATGTAGTTTAATAGATTCAATTGGCTGTCACTTTTAGTATCTTCAGCAAATTCTTTCATCCTAATAAAAATTACAATGCGGTTTGGCTGAAACTTGCCTTTGTTACACTCAATAGCTAAATATTGTAAAAATGTGGTTTTACCCGATCCTGGTTTACCCAGCACCATTAGTTTTGAGTGCCGCAATACCACTTCTAAGCCTGGTAATTTTCTCTGACCCTTGTATCCTGCAAGTTGATTAAAATTTGATTCAGATTTGAAGTCTTTCAACAGGTCAGAAATTTCTCGCCATTGCAGATTAGCGATCTTCTCTAAAACATTAATATCGGTGTAAATATCTATCAGTTGGACTGTTTGGGCAATATCTAACATTTGCAAGGTACTGCACTGGTCTTGAATTTTATCTTGGCGTTTTTGCCGCACTTCCCGCACCAGTGTATCAAGATCAGCACTTTTGAATTGTGTTTTAGGAGTTGTCTCAAATGCCACATCTTCAGGTAAGCCAGCAACCTTTTGCCAAGATAACCCTAGCTGTTGGCAAATTTGCACAAAACAAGAACGAGAAACCGACTCACCTGCAAAAAATTTTGAAACTGGTTGACGTGTAATGCCTAAAGCTGTTGCTAATTTATGCTGACTCCAAGTTTTGTCTGTTAAAGCTGTTTTTGCTGCCCTTATACCTTCTGGTGATGCTCTCAGTCCTTGGCTGGTCATAGTCTCAGGCTGAAATTTGTACTATAGTATATGCTTAAGAGGGTAGCTATATGTAAATACACTAGGGTAGATTTTCTTCAAGAGAACATACTTGCTAGCTAAATTCCAGTTAGGTAAATAGGAGTTGAAAATCTAGATTGACTGATCTAACTTTTCACGTTGTATGGAAAAGCCCACGAAAAACCTAGCCCCTTTTAGGAGAGAGATTTTCCAGATCCCTTGAAAATTCAGATTGGCTGATATAGCGGTTCCTACTCAGATGCGGTACGAATTATATCGCAAGTAGGGGCAATTCACGTAGACGCGAACGCGAGTGCGTCTCCATGAGTTGCAGCTGACCGCAGAGTATTACCCCTATGGGTGTACCTTACATGAACAAGAACCGCTATAAGTTAGTTTGTCAACCTTTGTAGAAACTTAACTTAATTATTCAGAAAATTATGTTGCTTTTTTAAAGTTGTAGTAATTACCGTCACTTTTGGATGTGTCTTGAGACTATTTGCGGTTACGGAGATAGTTTATGATTATACTTAAATCTAAGTGTCAAGCTTTACAGCTATACAAAATAAATTCAAGATTATACAAAAATCATACAACAGTCATACATTTTATCAGCATTACAATGGCTGAAGTTTTTATAAACTTCATGGAAAATTAATTGTACACAAATACTACAGTAGCGATCGCACTCAGCAGAGATGCGCGTGAATACACTCTCAACAAAAACACATAAAGCCAAACTGGCATAACAGCGAATTGCAGAATCCACAATAGGCAGCATTATGGTTATGATTACCGATACGACTCCCAAAATTCTGATTGTCGATGATGACTTCGGCGTGCGAAATCTCGTCTATCGTTTTTTAAGTCGGAAATATCAAATAGAGTCGGCAGCAGATGGTAAGACTGCTTTATCGTTGTTTGAGCAATTTAACCCAGCTTTAGTAATTCTGGATTGGAATTTGCCGGATGTTACTGGTTATAGCCTCTGCCAAGAGATGCAGAGTCGTACTAATGTTTTAGTGCTGATACTCACTAGTAGGACTGATGAGGCTGATAAAATTAAAATCTTAAGCGCGGGTGCTGATGACTTCATGACTAAACCATTTAGTCTTGCAGAAGTTGAAGTTAGAGTCGAAGCTCTTTTGAGGCGGATACGCTACATCAACCCTTCCCCAACACAACGGATCGTTTTCAAGCAGTTAGCAATTAATCCAGAGGGTCGAGAGGTAACACTTAATGATAAACCTCTGGCTTTAACAGCACTGGAATTTAATATTTTACATTTTTTAGCAAGTCATCCTAATCAAGCTTGGAGTCGCCCACAATTAATCCAAAAAATCTGGGGTTGCGACTACATAGGAGATGGACGGGTGGTTGATGTGCATATTGGTCAATTGCGTAAGAAAATGGAAGTCGATACCAGCGTACCAGAGTTTATTAAAACTGTGCGGGGCTATGGTTACAAGTTTGAAGCACCCGATGAGATTACTAATTCATAATACTCGCTTCCGGTGAGAAACAAGCTACGTAATTCGTAGTTAATGAGTATTTGCAGCATTGTCTATTAATGGAGATAAAAAAGCGTATTTAAAGTTATAAGTAGATAGAGAAAAATAACAATGACTAATCCAAAGTCTAGTCGCACAGTTTATCGGGGAAGAATATTTCCTGATATTCAATTGAGTTTCTGTGTTCGCTGACTGCATAACCTAACTACTCCTATAGAAGAAAACTCTAGATAACAAAGACGCGATAAATCGCCGTCTCTACAAAAGACTGATTCTTGTAAAGACGGCGATTTATCGCGTCTCTTGCCTTAACCGAACCGTATTGACCGCCAATCTTTGACTGACCAACTCAGCCGCTAAATGTATTGCTGCTTTCATACTCGTAGCATCAGCAATTCCCTTATCCGCAATATCAAAGGCTGTTCCATGATCTGGTGAAGTCCGAACGAAGGGAAGACCAATAGAAGTATTAACCGCTCGATCAAATGCCATCAGCTTCACAGGAATTAAGCCTTGGTCGTGGTAAAGTGCCAAATACCCATCAGCAGGATTTTGTACTAAAGAATTTCCATACCAAGCTTGCCCAGGTTTAACCCACATCGTATCTGGCGGGATTGGCCCATCTAACTGTAATTGTGGTCGGTTTTGCCGCTCTTGCTCTAACCAGGGAATTAACCAATCCTGTTCTTCATGCCCAAGTTGTCCCTGTTCGCCACTGTGGGGATTTAACCCGGCGATCGCAATTCTCCCATTTTCTATCCCAAAATCTTGTTCCAAACACTCCACCAACAAATCTAGTTTTTGTGTCAACAACTGCGGTGTCAAGACATCTGCTACTTGACGTAGGGGAATATGTGTGGTAGCTAGTATTGCGCGGAGTGTCCAACCAGTATGGGGCGATCGCGCTACGAATAACATCCCAAAACGGTCAACACCTGACTTTTGTGCCAAAAGTTCCGTTTGCCCTGGATAATTATATCCTGCGGCTTTCCAAGCAGATTTAGCGATGGGCCCTGTGACAATAGCATCAAATTTACCAGCCAATGTTTGAGCAATCGCATATTCCATATAGGCAAAACTGGCCGCACCACTGGCCGCATTACCGATTCCTGGGATAATTTCACCTTGAATCTTCTCATCCAACTGCACATCGCGGACTGACAAATCATCTGGATTTGCCAAAGGTGCTAAATTCTCAGTTAAATTCAGTTTGCCATAGCTCTGTGTCAAAACATCCCTGTTACCCACCACTGTAACGTCATATTTTTGACTAATTTCCTGATCTGCTAAAGCTTTCAAAATCACCTCCGGCCCAATACCCGCCGGATCTCCCAGCGTCAGCACCAAACGCGGACGATTTTCTTTGACAGAGTTTATTAAATTAGCTTGATACATAAATTTTCTTCACAATTATTATCATAAAGTTTTCCCCATTTCCCCATTTCCCCTTTTTCCAACAGTAGGGATTGCCCCCCAAGCCAGTAGGGATTACTTGCTAAACTAGTTTAAAATTGTTTACACAGGTCTAATCCTAGCAACTGTTGAAAAGCTTCTGGTAGACCTAGTTTACACACCACTTTGCATAAGGAGAATCACACCAATGGGCGGCGAAATTTTGAATGCAGCTCTATTATCTTTCAGTCTAATTTTCGTAGGTTGGGGCTTAGGCGCGTTGTTGCTGAAAATTCAAGGCGGAGAAGAATAATTAGTGCTGAGTTAAGAGTGATGAGTTAAGAGTTATTACTCCACTCCCCCATTCCCTACTCCCTTTTTCATCGAAATGAGAAAAAAGCTTGTCCGTTAACCGGACAGCTATTTTTTCATGAGTCTATCTAAATGAATAGATTTTCTGAGAAAAGATGTAAAGTTTTGTTTGCATAGGTTATTCTGATAACATTCTTTTCATAAAACATTAAAATTTATTACAACCCTCATGACATTATTAATCGTCGGTGCCACTGGCACCTTAGGAAGACAAGTGGCTCGTCGTGCTATCGATGAGGGATATAAAGTACGCTGCCTTGTCCGCAGCAGTAAAAAAGCAGCTTTTCTCAAAGAGTGGGGTGCAGAACTCGTACCCGGAAATTTACGTTACCCCGAAAGCCTAGCGGAAGCATTAGAAGGCGTAACTCAAGTTATAGATGCGTCAACATCTCGCCCTACAGATTCACTGAGTATCAAACAAGTGGACTGGGAAGGCAAAGTAGCATTGATTCAAGCTGCAAAAGCTGCGGGTGTAGAGCGTTTTGTCTTCTTTTCAATTTTAGATGCTGATAAATACCCAGAAGTGCCGCTTATGGAAATTAAGCGATGTACAGAAGTATTTCTGGCTGAGTCAGGCTTAAATTATACTATCTTGCGACTAGCTGGGTTTATGCAAGGGTTAATCGGTCAGTACGGGATTCCCATTTTAGAAGGACAGCCAGTTTGGGTAACAGGTAATTCTTCACCCATCGCCTATATGGATACTCAGGATATTGCTAAGTTTGCAATCCGAGCATTGAGTGTACCAGAAACGGAAAACCAAACTTTTCCTGTAGTCGGGACTCGTGCATGGAGTGCAGAAGAAATCATCAACCTGTGCGAACGCTTATCTGGAAAAGATGCCAGAGTAACGCGGATGCCAATAAACTTGCTGCGTGCTGTGCGGGGTATAATGCGATTCTTCCAGTGGGGATGGAATGTAGCAGACAGGCTAGCATTTACAGAAGTATTGGCTAGTGGGAAACAGTTAAATGCTGCAATGGATGAAGTTTACACAGTGTTTGGTTTAGATCAGCAACAAACCACAACCCTAGAAAGCTATCTACAAGAGTACTTCAGCCGAATCATGAAGAAGCTCAAAGAGGTAGACTACCAGAAAAATAAAAATAAAAAGCAGAAACCTAAAAAAACTCCTTTTAAACAGTCTTCAAAAGCCAATAGCCAATAATCATTACGAAACAGACATTTAGTCGTAAAATTCTAGACTCTAGATATTTGACTCTAGATTAATGACTACATGACCAAAAATGTGTAAGGATTACATAATACAAAGCATCGCCTAAACTTGGATATTTGAGTGTGCCGAAAGCAGGCATTATCTACAATGACGTTAAACCGATAGCGGGCCGTGTCGCTATCGAGTTGAAAGACAAGCTAACCGCAGCCGGTTGGAATGTATGTATCACATCGAGTATCGGTGGGATATTGGGCTACCCTAACCCGGAAAGTCCTGTATGCCACACCCCCATTGACGGTCTAACGCCCCCTGGTTTTGACTCAGATATGAAGTTTGCAGTGGTATTAGGGGGAGACGGCACTGTTTTAGCAGCGTCTCGTCAGGTAGCTCCCTGTGGTATTCCACTACTAACAGTGAATACCGGCCACATGGGATTTTTGACCGAAACTTTCCTGAATCAATTGCCCCAAGCACTAGAACAGGCGATCGCAGGTGAGTATGAAATTGAAGAACGAGCTATGCTCACCGTCAAAGTGTTTCGGGGAGACTCAGTACTGTGGGAAGCTCTCTGCTTAAATGAAATGGTGCTGCATCGGGAACCTTTGACCTCTATGTGCCATTTTGAAATTGCCATAGGACGCCATGCGCCAGTAGATATTGCTGCGGATGGTGTGATTGTTTCTACACCTACTGGTTCTACAGCTTACTCATTAAGTGCTGGTGGCCCAGTGGTGACTCCTGGTGTACCTGTTTTGCAGCTAGTACCTATTTGTCCCCATTCCCTAGCTTCTAGAGCATTGGTATTTCCAGATAGTGAATCGGTCAATATCTACCCAGTCAATATCCCTCGGCTAGTGATGGTGGTAGATGGCAATGGTGGGTGTTACATCCTACCAGAAGATCGGGTATATATGGAGCGATCGCAATATAGTGCCCGATTTATTCGCCTGCAACCGCCTGAGTTTTTCCGAATTTTGCGAGAAAAATTAGGTTGGGGCTTGCCACATATCGCCAAACCAACTTCGGTAGAGTTGCCGTAGGGATTGGGTGGGGATTGGGGACTGGGGACTGGGAAACAGGCTACAGGGTAAAGATTATTCTCTGTCACTTATCTATCTCTCCCTTAATTCCAATACCCAATCCCTAGTACCTAGTACAACACGGCGTAAATAAACCACCCATTTCAAATCAATGAAATGCTTACGCTGTATTCATTTTTAATTTTTAATTTTTAATTTTTAATTCCGCCTTGCGGTACTAGTATCCAATCCCCAATCCCCTAGTTATTAAGATTGCATCCAAGAATTCGATGGGTGATACCTGAACGTGCTAAAAGATTCTTAGCTGCGTTTCAAATCAGATTGTTCCATCACGAAAAACTCGTATTTGCACTTTATAACTGATGTAAAGATTTTCACTGGAATATCTTTACAATCCCAAATCCAATATCCCAAATTGTTATGACAGTTGCTCAAAGTCCCTCTGTTTTGGTGATTGAAACCGATGAGAGCCTTGCAAATCAGCTTGCTTGCGATTTGCAAGAAGCCGGCTATGAATCAATTGTGGCTCATGATGCAGCGAGTGGTTTACAACACTGTCGCGATCGCCAGCCTGCTTTAATTGTTTTAGACCGAATGCTAGCAGGAGAATCAGGACTCTCATTGTGCAAAAATCTCAGAAGCACTGGTATGCGATCGCCTGTATTGATTTTAATGGCAAGGGATACAGTTGACGATCGGGTAGCTTGTCTAGAAGCTGGAGCGGATGATTACATTCTCAAGCCTTACCGCTCAGAAGACTTTTTGAAGTTGATTCGCCTCTACTTAAAACCCGATGTGGATACCACCGAGCAATTACGCTTTGGGGATTTAATTTTAGACATAGCAACTCGTCGCGCCATACACAACGGACGACCAATTGACTTGACAATGAAGGAATTTGAACTATTAAAATTCTTAATGGAACATCCCCGTGAAGTGTTAACCCGCGAACAAATTTTAGAGAATGTTTGGGGTTACGACTTTCTGGGTGAGTCGAATGTAATTGAAGTGTACATCCGTTACTTGCGGCTAAAAATCGAAGATGAAGGTCAAAAGCGCCTTATTCAAACAGTGCGCGGCGTCGGGTACGTTTTAAGAGAATCCTAGTATACTGTAGCGGAAGTCTAGCTACTTCATTGCCTCCCAGCCAAGGGGTTTTTCTGCCTACAACACTGTAAAATTGAAGTCTAAATTACAAAATCAAAAAACTATATGACTCGTTGGCTAAGTTTGCTTTCGATGTTGCTGAGTCTTTTTCTGATGGGCTGTTCCGCCCCAACAACAGCTAAACCTCCCAGCCCCGCCTCTGCTTCTCAAACTCCAGCAGCAGCGAGTTTAGGTCAAACACTACCAATTACTGCTAAAGCCATTGTTCCTAATGGCACAACAATTAAATTAGAGGTAGCACAGACACCAGAACAGCAAGAGATGGGTTTGATGTATCGACCAGCTTTGCCAGATGACCGGGGAATGCTATTTCCCTTCCCTTCAGCACAACCAGTTAGTTTCTGGATGAAGAATACACCTATGCCATTGGATATAGTATTTCTACATAAGGGTGTAGTTAAATATATTCAGGCTGCTACACCTCCTTGTACAAGTGATCCTTGTCCTACTTACGGCCCCAGGACACTAGTCGATAAGGTGATTGAACTTCGCTCTGGAAGAGCTGCCGAATTGAAGTTAAAAGTAGGTGATACTATCAAATTTGAGTTTTGAGCCTCCGGTACTTTGCGGGTATAAAAATTTGAGTAATTACCCGGTTAAGAACCTATACGGTCGAAATATATGTTTTTTCTGTAAAAAATGTCACTTGATGTGGTAAAACAGTCACTTGTAACGCTACTATTTAAAAACTGTGGTAATAATGTAAAATTCTACTGTCTCCAACCTAAAATCGTAGTCTTAAGGTTGGGTTGCAAAAATATTCCCTTGGGCGTAAGTGCAAATAGTCGCCAATAAGAGAGTATAGGCTATGGAATCTTTGTTACTACCTGTGTAATTAAATAAAGCGCAAAAGTAAACAAGATGAAGCCAATTGAATTAAGTAAAAATACTGCTTGAGAATTTCTTAAACCCTCTATGAGAAGCCTATCTTAAAGGCAGATCAAAAAAAAGCTGTGCTGGGGTGTATGGCCGATGACGGCACAGTGACAGATGAAATACTGGCTACTGTCTACCGAGCAATGGTGAACTGATATATGACAATACATTCTGCACAAGGAGGTGAGATACAAATGTCACCATCAAAATATTCTCGACTGATTCATTTTTTGCAAGAAGATTTGGCAATTTCCACAGCATCACTAGCAGTGGCACTTCGGCACCGGGAGCAAGACCCAGGCCCTTTGGCAATGATTCTTTGGCAGTATGGGTTGATTACTTTAGACCAATTAGAACAAATTTATGATTGGCTGGAGACGGCATAGGTCATACCAATTTTGGATTTAGGTTGTACCTTTGCTGCGCTTTGAGCGTAACTTAGATTTTGGATTTTGGATTATAAGTTTCTACTAAATGTCTGTTACCGGAATCTTAAACAATACTATTTATACCAATTTGGTGTGATACTAAGTTGCCAAAGATTAGTCTTGTTTGGTGTTGAACACACTGTGCGAATTTCTTTATAAGAAATAAATACTATCTAGGGCAACTTGGTGTCATTGAGGATAATTGAGGTGTTGATATATAGCCTCTTGATTCTGGCGATTTCTACTCATTTATATACAAGTCAAAAGAGCGAGTTAAATTATTAACCCGCTCTTTTGATTTGTTCTTTGCAAATGACCAATGACTATTTTGTAAACACTCTAAGTGCTGCTGCTACACCAGAACCAGGGGTGAAGTCTTCATAGCCAAGTTCTGAGAGGGTAACTTCTAAGGATGCTATACAGCTAAGGATATCGCGATCGCTCACAAAACCCAAGTGACCAATACGGAAAATTTTATTACTCAAGTGGTCTTGACCACCAGCTAAGGCAATATCAAAGCGTTTTTTGATAAATGACCGAATCTTATCTGGTTCAATTCCCTGTGGTGCTACAGCTGTAATCGCCGGACTAGCATAACTATCTGCTGCAAACAAGGGTAAATTTAATCCTTGAATGGCGGCGCGGGTAGCATTTTTCAGCCGTTCATGACGAGCAAATATTGATTCCAAGCCTTCTTCTTTCATGATTCGCAGCGTGGTGTGTAACGCTACAATCAAGTTCACAGGGGGAGTAAATGGGGTTGTATTTTTGGCTGTGGCTTTGCGATATTTGCCTAAGTCCAAATAATATTTTGGTAGCTTTGCACTTTTGTAAGCTTCCCAAGCTTTGGGACTGACTGAAACAAAACCCAACCCTGGCGGAATCATATAACCTTTTTGGGAACCGGAAGCGACGATATCCAAACCCCAAGCATCCACAGGTAGGTTGAACGCACCCAAGCTAGTTACAGCATCAACGATAATTAAAGCTTCACCGTGTTCTTTAACGTGGCGGTTGATGGTTTCTAGGTCATTCAACACACCCGTTGAGGTTTCGCTGTGGGTAATGATTACGGCTTTTATTTGCTTTTGGGTATCTGCTTGGAGTTTTTCGGCAAATACTGCGGGGTCTAAGGGTTTTCCCCATTCCACCTTAACTTCTTCTACATTCAAACCGTAGGCTTGACCAACTTCTACCCAGCGTTCACCAAATTTACCATTAGAGCCAACTAAGATGCGATCGCCTGGAGAGAGAAAATTAATTATTCCGGCTTCTACAGCACCCGTACCACTGACATTCAGCGTCAGCACATCATTTTGAGTTTGGTGCAGCCACTTGAGGTTTTCTGTCACCTCTGCCAATATATTGCTAAATTCACTAGTACGGTGTCCAATTGGATGCTTGGCTAATGCCAGTAAGGCAGCTTCGGGCACTGGGGTAGGGCCTGGAATCATCAGCATCAGCTTATCATTCATGTGTCTATCCTAAAAGTCAAATAAAAGTCAAAATTGTGGGAAGTTGGTTAAGTCTGATGGCAAATTTTAGATATTTATCTACAAATTACACTCAGTTTCTCACCAGTCTTGTTGTATATTTTCCAAATTCATAGGAAAAGTATCGTGGGAGTTAACAATCGGCAAGCTTGACGTTTGCAATTTATACCAGACTCTAACTCCGATAAAACTTCTGTTCCAGGCAATTTTACCACACACCTAGACGCCAGATTAAGGTGTCTCCTCGTAGGGGCACTGCATTGCTTATTGGTGTCAACTTAACGTGAAAGCAAGTCTAGAACTAGCTTTTAGATTCCCTCGTTCCCAGTCTCCGACTGGGAATGCTCGTCTTTGAGGCTCCGCCTCTCGGCGGCAGAGCCGCTTTTGAGTTGCATTTCCAGCCTCCGGCTGGAAACGAGGTTTTAAAGGAGTTTCAGCTTAAGTTGACACCAATGGGCATTGCTTATGCCCTTACTGTATGTTGCATCCAAAAGAGAACTGCTATAGAAACACGCAAAATCTTTTTGAATATCGCGGAAATCGTCGGTGAGAAAGCTATGTTTTGCTTCCACGAAGGAAGTAACCGCCTACACTATGCGGAATACTTGGATGTCACCGTTTGCTAAGAGATAGAAGATACCCAACCCAAATTTTTCAATCTACTTGGGTCTGAAATTTTTTCCTTGCTTGCCATTCTCTAAAGAATACCTCCATATATAAGAGGAGGTGATGATTTATTTCAGTCAAAATGACTTCGATGCTAATATCCAAGACTTCTTTGGCTGATTTGATGGCGATTCATTTGCCGCCGAAGTTGAGATATTTATGCTACCAATTGCTGCACATTTTAATACAGCACTGAGCGGTAGGCGATGCCTGAGGTTGAGCTACGTCTACGCGAAGAAACTATAAGTTTTTATACTATACTTACAAAATTGCTACAATTATGCTTGGTCTTTTTAGTTACTATTCATGGTGAGTCGTTTTTAACTAGTGTTCAGTTTATAAACTGTCACTCACTAGATCCCCGGTATTCTTGCAAAAGAGATATTCTTAGTTAGTGCAAGGAGTGATACCATTTCACCAGATGTTTGTCACAAGTTATCCCCGTAATACTCTCTCCTCAGGGAGTGTTGCAGATTTCAAATGTTGCATCAAACAAGTGAGTTGGTATAAGCTTTTACGAGAAAGCGCTTGAGTGAGCAAAACCTCAAGCGCTTTTTCGTGTATAAATAAAACAGTCTAACTCTCTGGACGCTGATACAGCCATTTTTAAATACACAGATACTAAGTAAGGAAACTACTAGTATAATATTTACTGCAATACATACTTCATAGTTATAACATCGGCGTGATCGCTTCATCTGTTAAATACGTAATTTGATACTCAAAATGGGTATTACAAATAAGTACTTCAGATGAAATAGGTTTTCAAAGATGATTTTCAACTTTAGAAATACTAGTAGTTCGCCAAGTGAACTTGGCGGGGTAAAGGGTAAGGGGGAAGGGAGAAAGGGTTTAAATCTCTTACCCTTTTCCCTTTCCCCTTTCCCCAGTCCTCACTTAGCATTTTTGGGTTGGCAGACTACTAGTGCTGTGTGTGCCGTATTTTTATTAGTCAGCGTTAGCAGCTTCCATCAGTCAGCCATAGCTAATATCGACAAGCAGTCCCAACTGATAGCACAGCAGAGTAAAACCCAGCCACACCCGGTTTTTAAATCTATTCTGCCTAAATTAAAGCAAAAGACTCAAATTAAGATTTTATTACCGAAGTTTATTCCTGAGTCGGATGGGGAAAATCGAATTTACGCAATTATAGAAGCTGCTACAAAAAATAATTATGATATTCTCTTGGGTTTCAGTCCCGACTGTAGTGGTGGAACTGCTTGCCGTTTGGGTGTGCTTTCGGCTGAAGCTGTAACCCGCAAAACACCCCGCCTGACTGGTAAAACTGTATCCTTAGCTAAGGGTATCACTGGCTATTTTGTAGATTTTGCTTGTGGTGCTAATTGCTCAGATGCTACCTTGACTTGGAGACAACAGGGTGTGCAATATGTTGTTGGGTTGAAAGCAGGCGATCGCACTTCTCTAATAAAAATGGCTAATTCTGCGATTAATCCCTAGCTAATATCAGAGTTAGATTGTACTTCCCAGCGAAACAGCCGTGGCAATTGAGATACATCGATGGCGTAGTTAACAATCCACAGCACCAATTCAAAAATCAATAAATACCGTACCCACAGCAACTCGCTTTGAGAATCCAAAATTGTCAAACCCTCATACAATTGCCAGAAGCGGTAAGGGAGATATATATAAGGAACCATCACCCACACGACATTTTGCAACTGCCTGAGGGTCACTCTTTCAGAGATAATTTGCAACCCTAATACGATAAAATACCAACCAAGCACAGTTAACACAGTGCGATCGCCCCACCACACACCCCACAATAGCATAAACACTAATGGCAGTAATACTCCTAGCAGTTGCACTGAGCCAAACCATATTTTATACCAACCGGGAAATGGTAAAGGTAGAGTATAAGGCTTTGTGTCTTTCCAGCCCCAGTTGATAACTACAATCAAAAGTGTGGCAATTAAGAAAAAGAGGAAATTTTCTAGGAACAGATAAAGATTGATGTTTGAGAAAATCATGACAGTATTATTAACTTCTGGGGTTTGCGTGTCATTCTCCCTAAGTAGTATTTTTGCAGACTAAAGACTTTGCCCTATACCCTACGCCATATTCTCTTTATGGGGCAATCTGCTTAAGATTAGATAATTAATTTACCTTTCTAGAAGTAGTAAGAGGAATTTAACCTTTATTTGCTCGACTTTCTTGAATTACATGGATAATCGATGGTAGTAAAGAAATAACTATAATTAAGCCAATAATCGGTAACAAATACTTATCTACCTGTTCAGGTGGCAGAGATTTTCCTAAGAAAAATCCTAAAAAGGTGATTCCGAATGTCCACAAGAATCCACCGATTAAGTTGTAAGACATAAATGTACGGTAATGCATCGCCCCAAGTCCAGCCACAATCGGCGCAAAAGTGCGAATAATCGGTGTAAACCTCGCCAAAACTAGCGTTTTCTTGCCATGCTTTTCATAAAAATCCTGGGTTTTTACCAAGTGTTTTTTATGAAATAACCATGAATCTTCTTTCTGAAATAATTTTCTACCAAATCTGTGTCCTGTAGCGTAGCCAACATTATCACCAAGGACTGCACAAACAAAAGCACCAAAAATCAGAACCCAAATGTTAAACCCTGATTGTGGAAGAGATGCAAGAAATCCAGCCGTAAATAGCAAACTATCTCCTGGCAGAAAAAAACCAATTAGCAAGCCAGATTCCGCAAAGACAATTGCCCATACCCCAAAGTAGCCAATTTTTGTAATTAGGTCTGGTAAATTTAAATGCATAAAACCTTTTACCGTTAAACATAGGCCTAAAATATCTTAACGTTCAGCAATATTTTTGAATAAAAAGTAATATGAAATTTACGTAAAGTTATTTTTTAATCTGATAAATCTCATGACAGATGGTAGATGTGGGGTTAGAGGTGCAAAATGCCAAGATATTTGAAAGTACTAAGACTATTTTGGGGTGCTGCGATCGCCGCAGAATTGGAATATCGGATTAATTTTTTCATAGCTACCCTCAGCAGCTTGGGAAATCTTGCTGGTAGCCTCTTTGGACTATTCTTGTTTTACCGGACTGGATACACTTTTAGTGGCTGGACATGGGAAGCAGCTTTAGTGGTTTTAGGAATTTTTACCTTACTCCAAGGATTTTCTGCTACTTTTCTGTCGTCGAACTTAAATCGTATTGTCCGCCATGTCCAGGAAGGCACTTTAGACTTTATTTTATTAAAACCTATTCGCAGTCAGTTTTGGCTTTCCACTCATACCCTTTCACCTTGGGGACTGCCGGATCTAATTTTTGGTAGTATTATCATTGGCTATGCAGGTAAACGCCTCGGTATAGGAATAGACGGCTATTTACTTGGTTTGTTGCCGTTATTGTTCAGCTTAGTGATTTTGTACAGCCTGTGGTTTATGCTGGGAGCAACAAGTATTTGGTTCGTAAAAATATACAACGCTACCGAAGTACTGCGTGGCTTGTTAGAAGCTGGGCGATATCCTATTGCTGCATATCCCACTGCTTACCGCTTTTTCTTCACCTTTGTGATGCCAGTAGCTTTTTTAACTACTGTACCAGCCGAAGTGCTGTTGGGTCGGAGTGAAATTAGCTGGTTGATAGGTGCGGCAATATTAGCAATGTTGTTGTTTTTTGCTTCTACTTGGTTTTGGCGGTTTGCGTTGCGGTTTTATACTAGTGCTTCGAGTTAGAGAGTTTTGAAAAGTAATCAGATTTCTCCTGGAAGTTTTGGTATACCTGTATGGTTAGATTTCGACCTCGGTGAATTGTTCTATGGTATCTCAAATAGATATACATTTGCCTAATGGAGTTTTACAACGCTTGCAAAATGTGAAAAATTTTGTGGGTGGAAGCGTTAACTCTCTAAATAACTCAGTACAACGAGTTGGAGAGTCTTTAAATACAACAACTGATAAAGCAATTGATACAGTTACAACCAGCTTAGAGCAAACTTGGCAAACAGCGGAGCAATTTAAGAGTACAACATCAGGAGCAGTAAAAGGTGCGATTACATCTTCTACAAATGATTGGTTAACACAACATCCGATATTTTTTAGGTTAGTTCAAATACTAGGTTGGGCGACTAATCACCCAATTATTAGTATAGTGGTTTTGCTGTTTGCGATCGCTCTCAGTTGGAGCATCATCAAAGCAATTGTCCGCTTGATTGAAACAGCTAGTTGGTCAATACTGCAAGTTCCGTTAAAATTGCTTCAGGCTTTGATTAAAGTTAGCTTTTTATCATTAGCTAAATTTGGTAGTTTTACTTTTCAAAAAATCACAGGTGCTAAACAAGCTGATAACATACCAGCTTTGCCACCTGAAAGTTTTCAACCAAATAAACAACAAAGATTGGTAGAAATTTCCCAGCGCTTAGAAGCAATTCAAAAAGAACAGAATGAGCTTTTACAAGAAGCCGCAGACTTGATTACTTCTGACACTGTTGATATAGAAATATCAAATATTAAACAGCTAAAAAGCGTTGAATCACATCTTGGCTGAGTTCATCTGTGGAACCGGAGGCGACAATACCACCTTTTTGCATAGCGTAATAGTAATCAGCCTGACGGACAAAGTGCAAATGTTGCTCTACCAATAAAACCGAAATGCCTGTAGTTTCGACGATGCGACGCACTGCGGCTTCAATTTCTAGGATGATGGAGGGTTGAATACCTTCGGTGGGTTCATCTAAGACGAGTAGTTGAGGTTCTCCCATTAAAGCACGTGCGATCGCCAATTGTTGCTGTTGTCCCCCACTCAAATCACCACCCATCCGCGAAAGCATGGTCTTTAACACTGGGAATAAGCTAAAAACTTCCTCTGGAATTTCTGCTTTTTTTACTGCTTTCTTTCTAGCTTCTAACCCCAGCAGCAGATTTTCTTTAACTGTCAATCGGGGGATAATTTCTCTTCCTTGGGGGACATAACCAATTCCTAACTTTGCTCTTTGGTCGGGAGATTTAGAGTTGATTAATTGTTCAGCTAAATTAATAGTACCGCTACGGGGTTTGAGTAAACCCATGATAGTTTTGAGTAGGGTTGTTTTACCTACACCATTGCGTCCAATTAGGCAAACCATTTGCCCAGTTGGTACGCTTAAATCTACATTGCGGAGAATGTGGCTTTCGCTGTAATAAACGTTGAGGTTAGAGATTTTTAGCATTATAGATTACGTAGATATTAAAATTTAATGCAGAGGCACAGAGAAAAAGATAGAGTTTTGATATTTTCGTATCAAGATGGAATTATTTTGATGGGTTTCATAATTGAAGGCTAAACCGCTATTTATTCATGCTCACCTAAATGCATAATCATTAAAAAATATTGATGAAAATGTTTTACTTTACAACGAAAATAACATCTGTTAAAGCACTGAAGGTTTGTGGTTTACCAGGATAATTAAAATTCATCTTTAAATCTGATATTTGCTTTGAGCTAAAAGCATCAAGAAAAGTGTTTATCGTCGGTGTTAAAAGGTCTAAGTTCCTTTTAAATATTCTGATGGAAAATAAGTAACCTTTAAATCAATTGCGAAAGGATTAATATCAATTCCAATAAATCTCCTTTTTTGGTACAAACATTCTCTACTAATAAAACCTGAACCTAAAAATGGATCAATAACTATATCTGACTCATTTGTATAGTTTTGTATAAAAAAAGCAATACTTTCAGTTGGCTTTTTACCCCAGTATTTATGGAAAGAATACATACCTTTATAGGTATCAGGATTGCTAATATCTTTTATGGTCTTTACAGTCATGTCAAACTCTATATCTGAGAACCCTAAATATAGAGTACCATGTCGAGCTTTTGAGATAAAAATTCATTCTTCCTGTTTTCCCAGATATACCTCAATTACACGAGAGTCATTTTGGACTTCTTCAAAATTTCCTTCGCACAGCACCGAACCTTCATGCAACACTGTCACTTTCTTGGCAATTTGACGCACAAATTCCATATCATGTTCAATTACTAAAATTGAATGACTCTGCGCTAGTGCTAAAAGTAGTTCGCCAATGTTATAGGTTTCTTCGTCTGTTAAACCCGCAACTGGTTCATCAACGAGTAATAAATCAGGCGACTGTGCTACTAACATTCCAATTTCTAAACGCTGCTTTTCTCCGTGAGAAAGTAAAGCTGCTCTGATATCAGCTTTTGGCGTTAAACCGATAGTTTCTAACAATCCTTTAATATTATTCCTTTCAACAGTATTAGAACGTTCAAACAAAGTAGAAAAGACATTTTTCTTCTTATTACTGGTAATTTCCAGATTTTCGCGGGGCGTTAAATTTAAGTAAATTCGGGGTGTTTGAAACTTCCGCCCAATTCCCAATCGGGCAATTTTATATTCAGGTAAAGAACGTAGGTTTCTTCCTTTGAATAAAACTCGCCCAACGGTTGGCTGAACTTTACCTGTAATCACATCCAGAAACGTTGTCTTTCCCGCGCCGTTGGGGCCAATTACTACTCGTAATTCACCCACATCCATACTAAAGTTAAGTTGGTTTAAAGCCTTAAAACCATCAAAGCTAACAGTTACGTTTTCAGTTTCCAAGATTTTCGCGTTCATGTTGCACTTCGGGGTCTTCTTCCAAGGTGGGATATGTAGCAATTTCTTGACGGCGGTGGAAAAGAGAAATATTCTGACTACGCAACCATCCCACGATACCGTCAGGAAGGACTGTGACGACTATCAAAAATAGTGCGCCTTGGAAAAATAGCCAGATTTCGGCAAATTGTTCGCTTAAAAAAGTGCGGGCACAATTTACTAACAAAGTTCCGACAATCGCGCCAATTAAAGTAGCACGTCCGCCTACAGCAACCCAAATCACCATTTCAATCGAAAAGGCAATATCCATTGCTCTGGGTGAGACAGAACCACTTTGAATGGTGTAAAATGCTCCTGCTATGCCTGCGATCGCACCTGAAACTACAAACACCAACACCTTAAAATCTGTAGGGTCGTAGCCAGAAAATCTTACCCGACTTTCATCATCACGAATCGCTATCAGCAATCTCCCAAAGCGTCCAGTTGTCAACCAGCGACAAATGCCATAGGTGATTGCGAGAAACACTACTGTCAGCGTGTAGAAAATAAACTGTGTTTTGGCATCGCTGACCGTTGCGCCAAACAAAGTTGTAAAATCTATCAGTCCATTCGTGCCGTTGAAAAATTGTTGTTGACCGTTAAAGAAGTTGAAAAATACAATAGTTCCGGCTTGAGTCAATATAGAAAAATAAACACCCTTGAGGCGATTTCGGAAAACCAAATATCCTAACAATCCCGCCAATAATCCTGGAATTAGTACCACAGCAGCTATTGTCAAAGGAAAAGAATAAAAAGGTTGCCAAAAACTGGGAAGTTCTGTAACTCCATAAAGTCCCATGAAATCAGGCAATTCTCCAGTCGGGACTTGCAGCTTCAGGTACATTGCGATCGCATATCCACCCAAACCAAAGAAAATACCATGTCCCAAACTTAGTAAACCAGTATAACCCCAAATCAAATCGATACCTAAAGCTGCGATCGCCAGCGACAAAAATCGCCCCAACAAATTTAGACGAAATTCCGACAGCAGCAGTGGCATAATGATGATGAGCAAGAGTGCGATCGTAACTACCACCCCAACTTCGATTAAAATTAATCTTCCCCCCTTCTTTTTCATTCTCTGCGTCCTCTGCGTCTTGGCGGTTTGTTCAAACATCAACAGTACGTCCCTTCTGTGGAAAAATCCCCCCAGGCTTCCACTGTAAAAACACAATAATCAGCGCAAACACCATCACCTTAGCCATACTCGTCGTCGCAAAAAAAGTAAAGAAATCAGCCAAAGGCTTAACAGGAGTCAACAACAAAGCCAGAGTTCCAGAACCAATTAAAAAATTAGCCGTACCAATTCCCAACGCAGCCACAATCGTACCGCCTAAATTGCCCACACCCCCAACCACAACAACCATAAAAGTATCAATAATATAGTTTTGTCCTGTATTTGGCCCTACAGAACCAAGCAAACTAATTGCACATCCCGCCACACCAGCTAAACCAGAACCCAGTGCAAAAGTAATTGCATCAACCTTTTGAGTTGGGATACCCAAACAAGCACTCATACTCCGGTTTTGCGTCACCGCCCGAATTCTTAAACCCCAGCTAGAACGTTGTAAAAATAAATAAATTCCTGCCACACAGATTATTGTTAAAGCAATAATAAATAACCTGGCAAAGGGCAATTGCACACCACCCAAAGATATCCCCGCTTGTAACCAAGTAGGCGCTGTTACATCTACATTTTGAGCGCCAAACCAAGGTTGAGTCACTGCTAACTGATAAGTTTGACTCAAGAAATTGCCCGTTGTAATTGTCACCCCCAGCGATAATAAAAATATCATCGCCACAATCCAGTTACGAACTCTTCCCAAATCTGTGCGGGAATTTAAAATCCATAAACCTCCAAAAAACAGCAGAGAAAATAAGCCTAGACCAATTATCAATACCCAATTCACACTGCGGACAAACTGCTGAAAAATTAAACTTACTCCCCAAGTTGCGAGTAAAGTTTCTAATGGGCGTCCATAGAGATAACGAATCACACCTTTTTCTAAAATTAATCCCACAGTAGCCGTGAATATAAAAGCAATAATCAAAGCCAAAAATATATAGACTTCAAACCATACCCCACCCAATTGTTTGCAGACATTTTGCACAACATAAGTTGTATAAGCGCCGAACATCATCAATTCGCCATGCGCCATATTGATAACGCCCATCAATCCAAATATAATAGCTAGTCCCAACGCGGCAATTAATAATACTGCGCCAATACTAATACCATTAAATACAGCTTCTAAGAATCCTGCTAACACTTATTTCTCCACAACAGCTATCAGCTAGTAGTTAGTGTTTCGTGTGCCTCGTTCCCAGTCTCAGACTGGAAACGAGAATATTACGAATTACGAATTATTTAGATTTTCTTGTACTTACCACCCTTCGCAGGGTCACTCCAATCACAAGCAAATCCTTTAGTTTCTTTCACAAATTGATTCCAAGGAACTGGTTCAACTGCTGTCGGAGTAGCATAGACAATATCAAATAAACCATCTTGTCTAACTTGACCAATTCGCACAACTTTAGATATGTGATGATTGGCATCCATTGTCACTTTACCTTCAGGTGCATCTAGAGTTTGACCATAAGCCGCAGCACTTACCTTCGCTATGTCTGTAGTACCAGCTTTTTCTACTGCTTGCTTCCACAAATAAACTGCGATATATGCTGCTTCCATTGGGTCATTTGTCACCCGATTTTCACCGTATTCTTTTTTGAAAGCTGCCACAAACTTCTTATTAGCAGGTGTGTCTACTGTTTGGAAATAGTTCCAAGCTGCATAATGACCTTTGAGATACTCTACACCAATCGCTTTAACTTCTTCTTCAGCAATACTTACAGACATGGAGGGATATTTATCTGGTGTCAATCCAGCACCTTTTAATTGTTTGAAGAAAGCAACGTTGCTATCACCATTTAAGGTGTTGTAAATCACGCCACCATTGGGTAAATTTTGTTTAATTTTAGTGATAATTGGTGTAACTTCTGTATTGCCAAGAGGTAAATAATCTTCACCAACTGTTTTTCCGCCTAAAGCTTCTAGTTGAGCTTTAATGATGGTATTAGCTGTCCTGGGAAAAACGTAGTCTGAGCCAACTAAGAAGAATTCTTTGCCCTTATTTTTTAACAGCCAATCAACAGATGGTTCAATTTGTTGATTTGGTGCAGCACCAGTGTAGAAAATATTTTTAGAGCATTCTTGACCTTCGTATTGCACAGGATACCAGAGCATATGATTTTTGCTCTCAAATACTGGCTTAACGTTCTTGCGGCTAGCAGAAGTCCAACAACCAAAAACTACAGCTACTTTATCTTGGTCGATTAACTTAGTTGCTTTTTCTCTAAAAGTATCCCAATTAGAAGCACCATCTTCGGTAACTGCTTCAATTTGTTTACCTAATATACCACCAGCAGCGTTAATTTCTTTGATTGCTAATTTTTCAGCATCAACAACGCTTTTTTCACTAATAGCCATCGTACCACTCAAAGAGTGCAAAATACCTACTTTGATGGTGTTACCAGTAGTAGCCGCTGTTGGAGAAGCCGCAGGAGTGGCGACTGGACTCTGTGTTGCAGTTGGAGAATTATTCGCGCAAGCTTTTAAAAAAAAGCTGCTTCCAAAAGTTAAAGAACCGTAAATTATAAACTTGCGTCGGTTAAATTGTCTTCTCATCTTTTTATGAATTTTCCTCTTGATGAATCAACTAACTTAATAGAAAGCTGACAATATCAAACTTTAAAGTGTGATGATAGTGCGATAGTTTACTAGTAAAAAGTGACGCCTTATACAAAAAAGTTTGTTTTTGTAATAAAAAACAAACTTTTTAAGATTAATCTTTGTTAACTTTATAAAGATTCTCGTATCTATGTAAATATTTATAGAACAACAAAACCCTTCTCTTCCACGAACGTCTGAGATTATAGACCAATACAGTTCAGTTAAGAAAAATTGTAGGTTGGGTTCAGCAAAGCGCAACCCAACAAAGCCCAGAAAATGTTGGGTTACCCTTCGGGAAGCAAGCTACGTTCTTCAACCCAACCTACACAGTTTAAGATTTTTGGCGCTAACCCAAGCGTATTGTCTACACTGTTATTATTCAGATACTCCTGGTTCAATCCGTGCCCCAAGCTGAAGAACCCGTCCAAGGTCGTCAGCGTTTCGCCAGGTTTCAATTATCTTGCCGTCGGCAATATAATGAATGAATGTAGCAGTGAATGTCTGCTGACGACCGCGACTTGGAATGCCAAGAAAACTCTCTTGAATGCAGGTATTAGTCGCACGCACAACAACTTTGTCACCTTCAGCGATTACGTCTTCAATTGTCCATTTCTGCTGTATAGGCCCAAATGAACCAAAGAGTTTGCGTACCCCGTCAGGGCCAAGGGGAAGTCCTGGTAAACCACCCTGCATTTTCCAATTCGGGGCGGTTATCTCGCAAATTTCTTCGATCTTATGCTCGCTAATAAGTTCAATCCACCGTTGAGCAATGATTTTGTTGTCCTCAATGGAAGACATTGCTGCTATTCCTCTACTGAAAATTAGGCGAACTCTAATTATTTATTTAGACAGACAAGATGCACTATTGTCAATTAACCAAGTTTGAGATTGAATTAAAATCGGTGCAGCGCTTAATTTGTCAGCATCAGTAATATTTATGTCTTTAACTACGGGGCTTTTAGATTAGCATTTGTCTAATAATTTCATCTTCCTGGCCAGTTGCAAAATTAGCAAAGCGCTTTGCCAAAGGTGGTATCAGTACTAGAGGGTTACTAAACCCAGAGAAAACATGAACGCCTTCCAATCCAGGGATAGCACCAATTAAGGGGAGTTGATTGTTACTAAATGCCACTAAGCAGTGATACCAAGTCCCTGGTAAATTCTCTAATGCTGGTAAAATTTGACCAACACTTCTTCGCAACCATTTTTCGCTTACCTCTGAGTTTACCTTGGCATGAGGATCTGCGATCGCACGGCTAATTTGACCGATGCGGATACTACCATCTTGAAACTGAATTGCACCCGCATCTAAAATTGGTGGTACTAACTCATTACCAAGTTCATCCCATAATTCATCAACTTGAGTCGATTCAGCTTCTAGTTGAAACCGTTGCAGATTAGCTGGCATAACTAAGGTGCGTAACCTGACATCAACAGGTGGGGTTTCAATGATTTCTGCGTGGGTAAAATACAACTTGATGGGAATACCAGCAGATTTGAGAAGCTGGCGGCTGAGTCCACCTGCACAAATGACGACCTTAGCGCTGTGAAAAGTTGCAGTGGTGGTTTTAACGCCATCTTGTAATACTTGCAATACTTGAGAAATCTGCATTTCCCCCCCAGCACGTTCAAAAGCTTGGATGTAGGCTTGGGCGGTTTTTTCTGGGTGAATATGACCGTGTTTGACAGTTAAAGCACCAGATATCGCCTCTCGATTTAGCAGCGGTTCCAACTCACAAGCTTCTTGAACGCTGAGTAAACGGGGTGGAATGGCACAATCATTATATGATGCAGCAGTTGCTTCTGGGTCAGAATCGGCTGAAATAGTCAGTAATAAATCTAACTCCCGAAATTGGATATCAGCATCTAACTCTTGAGCTAGGATATGGTAACGCGCGATCGCTTCTTCGCACAATAGCCGAGTTAGTGGTGTACTACCCGACCAATAGGCAAGCCCACCATAACTATAGCGAGTTGCATTCTGTGGTGTGCTGTATTGCTCCAACAAAAGTACAGAAAAGCCAGTTTTAGCCAATTCATAAGCAAGTGCAGCACCCGTAATTCCACCGCCAACCACAATCCAGTCGTAGGTTTTCATATTAAATGTCTTTCTTAATTACGAATTACCATAAGTTGCTTGCAAACGACTTAAAAGATATTCTCCCGCCAGGATAGGGGGATAGATAGGCGATTGTTCTTTCTGGCAACTTTCCAGACAAGCAATTTCTGTATCATCATTAGGATGACAGAAAAAAGCGATAGAATATCGGGACTGCTTCACCTTGTTATCACTGGGAATCATTACTCGATGCTTAGTTGAGCAAAATATATCATTTGTCCACCGTTGCATTAAATCACCAGTATTGACTACTACAGTATCAGGAATTGCAGGTGCGGCAATCCACTCTCTAGAAGCTGTCTGTACTTCTAACCCACCAACGTCATCTTGGAAAAGTAAGGTAATACTGCCATAATCGGAATGCTCACCAGCACGTACTTGTCCGGGTTTGGATGGTATTTGTAATGGTGGATAATGTAATAATCGCAAAGTATGATTTTGTTGGTTGTGTCTGATAGTAAAATAATTTTCTGGCAATTCCAACGCCAAGGCATAAGCTTGTAATATCGTGTTGGCAAGTTCTGTGCAAGTATCATAAAAAGTGACAATAGAAGCATCTATCTTTACAGCTGCTTGTTTGTTTACATTCAACGCCTCTTTCAAGTCGCCTGGTTTATTGGGGTCAAGACATTCTCTCTCAATACCAACGTAACCCGTATTATTAAATTCATCACTCCAAGCTTGCTTTTGCTTAACTTCTAAAGGTAAATTAAAGAAATATTTGCTGTGATTGAATACTCGGTTGATTAGGTTTTGTGATATTCCTAAATTTTTTAAGTACATGAAACCAATTTCATGACAAGCTTGATAAATTTGTTTGACAACAGCTTGCCGAGTTGCTGCATTGCCATGAGTAAAGGCAGTTAAATCAATTACTGGAATAATGACCATTGATATTTGTATCTTTTTTATTTTGTTTAATTATTTAGCGGAGACATAAACTTTGCTTAAAATTATCCAGGTAGACACTGACGAACATAAACCTCATATACAGGAAGTATTTTGGGAATATTTTCATGAGACTAAGTTGAAATTCAGCGATCAATTCGGTATCAATTTAGATGTTAATACATTCTTTGAGCAATATATGACTCAACTGCACGAATTTCTACCCCCTTCAGGACGCTTGCTTTTAGGAGAATACGAGTCAAAAATAGCTGGCTGCGCTTGCTTGCGAAAGATTGGGGAAGATGTTGGCGAAATTAAAAGAATGTATGTAAAACCAGAATTTCGTAGAAAAGGAATCGGTCGGTATTTATTAGAAGCTATCATCAATGAAGCTGCCTACATTGGTTACTCAAAGATACATTTAGACAGCGCACCTTTTGCCAAAGAAGCACAAGCACTTTATCGTCTATTTGGCTTTCATGATATCAAGCCGTATTTGGAAAAAACAGAGATTCCTTTAGAATATCGAGTAAACTGGGTTTTTATGGAATTAGTTTTAAAATGATTAACATCCGTGATGAAACTCTGGCAGACTACACAAGAATAGCTGAGGTGAATACATTAGCCTTTGGGCAGGAAAACGAGGCTAAACTTGTGGAAAAAATTCGCCGTTCTGACCGCTATATTTCAGAACTTTCTCTAGTTGCAGAGGTTGAAAATGTTGTAGTTGGTCATATTTTATTTAGTTATATTGACCTCGTGGATGATGAAACATTACAGGTACTTGGTCTAGCGCCTTTAGCAGTTCATCCACAATTTCAAAGACAAGGTATTGGCAGCACACTCATAAAAGCAGGGTTAGAAATAGCAGAGGCAAAGGGAGAAACCATAGTTATTGTACTAGGTCATCCAGAATTTTATACTTGCTTTGGCTTTCAATCTTCAGTTGTTTATGAAATCGAGTCTCCTTTTCCAGTACCAGAGGATGTATTTATGGTTAAACCGCTGCAAAGCTATCACCAAAAATATAAGGGGAAAGTTATTTATCCACCAGCTTTTCATGGAGTATAATTCAAGTTTATGAAAGTAAGAATTCTTGGGTAATAAATTCTCTGGCAATTTTTCTATCAGTAGGTAAGTATAATATACTCCAGAACTTTCTCTAATTGCAGAGGTTAAAAATACTATAGTCGGTCATATTATTACAATTTCTCAAGTTTTTTGAGAGCAAAAAATAATGAACTAATATGTAATGTTTGCAGAAATCTACCATTGTCAATAAGTTCGATTAAATTCTTTAGTGGCAACAAAACGACATCAATCTGTTCTGTAACATCTAACTTTAAATCAGCCACACGTTCTACATCTGTTGCTAAAAAACAATGGGTTAAATTGCTATGATTAGCTGGGTTTGGTGATAATATACCAGTTTCAATAAAATTATTGCTAGTGTAACCAGTCTCTTCTAATAATTCGCGCTTTGCAGCTTCTAATGGTAAAATATCTTCTGCTTCTACAGCACCGCTGGGCAATTCTAAAATTGTTTTTTTCAAACCGTGGCGATATTGCTCTACTAAGACAACCTCCTGATTTTTGGTTAAAGCTACAACATTAACCCACGTTGGATATTCCAGAACATAATAAGGGTCAACTATTGTTCCATTAGGCATTTGGCAAGTATCAGAACGTACTGAAATCCATCTGTCTTTTACTATGTACCTAGATTTTAATACAATCCAATCAAATGAATTTTCCATATTTAAACATCTATTTGTCTGCTTTTTACAGTAATTATTTCATTGAATTCGTGTTGCTATAATTACTGAATTTTTTGCGGTCACGCGGATTTCTGTGGCAGCAATCCGAGGATCTTTGAGCCAAAATTCCCTGATTGGATCTGTGCGTCCATGCCATTCTGGTGGCCAGTATTCTTCTGGTGTGAGATCGTCTAGTAAGATGAAGCCTCCGGGTTTGAGAGCAGTTATCAATGTTTGAGGTTCTGTAAGTTTTGCCTTTCCGCCATCGGCAAATAACAAATCAAAGGGAGCATAAGTCAGTAAATCGCGCCAGTCGCCTTGAAGTGCGCGGACATTAGACTTATCTGCAAATAGCTGTTGCACAACTTTGGCTCGATCGCGATCGCTCTCAATCGTAATCAATGTACTATCTGGGTGTAATGCGCTCACAATCCACGCTGCACCAACCCCACACCCGCTACCAATCTCGCCAATTTGACCCTGTGTGATATGGCTGGTGAGGACGTGCAACAGACGACCAACTTCTGGGAGTGAAGATTGGGTAAACTCAAGTTGTGCAGCTAGAGATTCGGCCTGCTGCACTAATGATGGACTAGAGGCGATGGGATAGGTTGTCATGTCTACTCCTCGATCAAAACGCACCATCACACTGGCAATAATGAAACATGGGCTGAAACCACCTTCCAGCCTTCGGTAAACCTGTACCAAGTCTGGCTTTGTCGCCCGAAACGCTCTACACCATTGATAATCCGGCGAAACTCTAAAGTCACGGTTGCTGCATCTTTCCCAAAGGTTACAACCTTGAGATTCGAGATTTCTCGCTCTATTTTTGGGTTTGGTCGATTCTGGCGAAAGTTACGAACCTCATCGCCACCATAGAGGTTTTCTGTGATGCCAAAGCGAACTACTTCGGGCGCATCCCAAAATAAGCTATCCATCACATCCAAATTGTTATTAGAAAGGGCATCTTCGTACTTCAGGTACAAATTAGTTACTTCAGCGACAACAGCAGGGTCATTTATAGTAGTCATTGTTGTTACCAATTTTTGGTATCACGAATGATTATGCAGGAAGCATCTCACCTTTGCAAATATACGAGGCGATTAGAAATCGCGGCTACACAAACTTTCGTCCACCTACGCGGACTTAAAGAATTTGAAACCCACGGAGTTGGGTTTTGTCTGTATAGCCGCGTTCGCCCTTGGCGACTTTACCCGACTTCAGCACATTGCTATGTTTAGTTAAGATACCAGTTCGTATTAGGACTTAAGTATAAGAAAAAAACGAACTGCAAAGGACGCAAAGAACACAAAGAAAGAAAGAAGTTAAAAGGGCTTGGCGCAACTTCACCAATAAATGGTTTTAACCGTGAATAAAAAAGTAGGCAGTCATGCTGAAGGCAACAATCATGACAAATTTCCGAATTAAGTGCGGTTCAAGTTTACGAGCATAATGGGCGCTTAAGTAACCACCAAGAGAGCCACCGACTGCCATCAAAATAGCTTGATGCCAAGCAATCACACCTGCAAAAATAAATGGAACGATCGCAATACCATTGATACAACTCCCTAAAAATGTCTTGAAAGCATTCATTTTGTGGATACTTTTGATACCTAAAAAGGTCAGAGTTGCCAGCATTAAAATCCCTAAACCTGCGCCAAAGAAACCGCCATAGATGGCGATCGCTAGTTGAGCCAGTACCAAATTAAACAAGGGTACAGATTCCGGTGATGTATTCTGGTTTCGACGCTGCAACCACTTTTTGAACGGTTCGCCAAAGGTAAACACAACTGTTGCTAGCAGCAATAGATAGGGAATCAGCTTTTTAAAGATATCTGGCGATGTATACAACAAGGCGATGGAGCCAATCATGCCACCAACTAAACTGACGCCACATAGAAGTACAAAATCTCGCCGCTCGATGCCCAAATCTTGACGATATGCTCCAGCACTGGCGAGAGCTGCCACCCAAATTGCAGTATTATTGGTGGCGTTAGCTGTGATCGGGGCTACACCTGTAAAGATGAGAGTTGGAAATGTGATAAAACTTCCACCACCCGCTACAGCGTTTAACCCACCTGCAATAAAAGCAGTACTAAACAGAAGTAAGCTATGGATAAACGTTAATGATGGCGGCATTATTTTTACTTACGAATTACGTTAGCGTTCTCGTAGCGTCCCGTAGAGAGGAACGAGCGTCATTACGAATTACGAATTACGAATTATAAGTCTGAGAATATCATTTGGAGAATGGGCAATCAAGTCAGCACCATGAGCTTTCAATTCCTCCTCAGTTCCATAGCCATAGATGACGCCTATTGAAGCGATGTGATGGCGCTTGGCTCCAATGATGTCATGTGAGCGATCGCCTACCATCACCACAGTAGAAGGTAAAAGTTTTTCTGTTAATAAAATATGGTGAATTAAGTCACCTTTTATGCTCCGCGTTCCATCAAGTTCACTACCATAAACACCATCGAAAAGCAACGATAAATCAAAATATTCAATAATTTGCGTCGCATAAATATATGGTTTAGAAGTCGCAACAAAGGTTTGATAGCCAGCAGAACGAATAACTTTTAAAACTTCTGGAATTTGGGGATAAAGGGAGTTTTCAAATAATCCAATTGTTGCAAAACGATGACGATAAAGTAAAATCGCCTGTTCAATTACTGTGCCATCCAAGGTATTGAGTAATTGCGAAAAGCTATCTTTCAGTGGTGGGCCAATACACCAATGTAATTCATCAGCATCCGGTGGTCTGTAACCGAGTTCAGAGAGCGCATACTGAATGCAACTAGTAATGCCAAGCTTAGGATCTGTCAAAGTCCCGTCAAGATCAAAAAGAATAGCGGAGATAAGCATATTCGCGTTACCCCTCCCCGATGCCTTGGGGCTACCGTGTATACACAAGTCAAATTACCCCAATCCCCCCGATATATATATTGGGGGTAAAAATAAATTTAGTTCCCTCCCCTCTATTTGATTATCATTAAGTAAGCCGTGGTGAAAATTGATAACTATGTAACAAACAATTAAGCAGAAGAATTTGAGTTAAATTTTACACGTTGTGTACTGTAGTTTCCTTTTTCTCCTCTTGTTTGAACTCCATTAATGACAGCATAGGCAATGGTGGTACTCATCCTCAAAAGTTTTCGAGGCAAGTTCATCTTTTTTGAGGTGTTGCCACTCCAATTCAATTGGATTCATTACTGTAACTCGGTTCGCTCCAAGCACAAAATCCTGATTCATCCAAATACTTTAAATCTATTTCGCCAACAGCCGCAGATAATTCCAGTATTTCTAAGTCAGCCTGTTTGATTTGCTGTACTACCGGGTCTTGTTTCCCCTTATGACAATTTCAAAGTTCGCTTCCAAATGACCCCCTTTTTTTGAGTACCTGCCAAAACCTATCAGGACTCAATTTCACGGAGCGTTCTTGCTCTAATTTTTGGGCTAATTGAACACTATTATATGTACGTGGTTCTTGCTCCAAGCATTTTTCTAAGAACGCCATGTCAGCTTCCGCCCACCTTGATTTTCCTCCCCGCCCTGCTTTCTCCCACAGTCCTTCTAGACCTTGTTTTTCCCATCTATGCAAAACTTCTCTTACTGTTTGGGCAGTCCAGTTCAAGTGTGCATCTTCTCTACATACCAACCATGTGCGCTCAATCTAATCACTTCGGCTCTGTCTTTTACCTTCTGGGGTACATCTGCCCTTCTCAGGTTCATGCATAGTTCTATCTTGCTCTCTAGTCAGAAATACCCTTAAACGACTGCCCATATCGCTGTTACCTTTGTAGACACATTGTACGTATTTACTTATCTTTACATAGTTTGGTTTTTTCACCTCGTTCTACTTATTTTAAAGGTACTTGACAACTTAAATAAGGTAAAAAAAGTATTGTAACGACAGAATAACTTGGCAAAAATTAAGCAACATTTTTAGGTAAATTCAGTAATCAAACCAGAAAATCAAAAGCTGAGTTTACTACTATGCCTAAAACAGCAAAACGAAACTCTGACCACCCACACCGACATAATACTCCTACTATAGATAATGAAGTGATCACCTCACACTTAGAAGCTTTATTAACACCAGTAGTTTTTGCTCAACAAAAATATTATAAGCAATTAGGATTACGAGATAGAACTCTGAATTTATCGTTAATGGTGGCAGCAGTATTAACACTTTTATGGCGACAAGTTCCTGGCGTTCAAGAGTTAAATCGTCTATTAGCACGAGAAGGTTTGTTATGGTGTGGAGTTACTAAAGTTACTCAACAATCGTTATCAGAAAGATTTTTAGTATTTCCTGCTGAATTATTTGAGCGCATTTTTAAAGATTTACTACCTCAGTTACAATTGAATTGGCAACAACGAATCAGACGACCATTACCAAACAGTGTTAAGTTCGCACTACTTAATTTTGAACGAGTTTGGATAGCTGATGGATCTACATTAGAAGCCTTATTCCGCAAGCTAAAAAGCCTAGAACACTTGAAAACAGGGCAACTAGCAGGGAAGACTTGTACAGTTATTGATTTGGTTAATCGTTTACCTGTCGAAGTTTGGTTTCACACTAATCCAGCAGCATCGGACACTAATTTTGAAGTAGCATTATTAAATTTACTGCCTCCTAAAACTCTGATTTTACTTGACAGAGGTTTTTATCATTTCCAATTCTTGCAACAACTCATTAACCAAGAAGTCCATTTTATTACACGTTTAAAAGCCAAAGCATCTATTAAATACTTAAAGATTTTTAGCTATGACCATTCTATTAAAGACCGATTGATTCAACTAGGTACTGTTCGGCGCGGCGCACCAGTTCTCACTTTACGTTTAATCGAAATTAAAATTGGGTTTTACTAGCTATTCTTACATTACTTCTGTCCTTGACCCCAAAATATTACCTCCCTATGTCGTTGCAGATTTATATCGCCGAAGGTGGAGAGTTGAAGAAGCTTTTTACACAGTTAAACGCTTGCTAGGGCTATCTTATTTATAGACTGGTTCTATTAATGGTATCAAGCTACAAGTCTGGGCTACTTGGTTATTTTATGCTGTTTTGGCTGACTTGGGAGATGCGGTTGCAGATGAATTATCTCTGCCATTCGACCGTATTTCTTTGGAGATGATTTTTCGTGGTTTATACCATTTTAGTGTCGCGCAAGAAAGAGGTAAAGCGGATGACCCAATTCAGTACTTCGCTGCAAAAGAAAATCAAGATTTAGGAGTTGTTAAAGCGCTGCGAAAACCAGTCTCCAAGCTCGATTTATCCCCTTTTCCTGCACCCTCTTGACAAAAGTGCAATCACTCTAACCTCTCACTGATGAACTTAATAAGGCTTTACTCGTTCCCAGGCGGAGCCTGGGAATGCATTCATTGAGTCTCTGGCTCAATGTCTTGACTAGAGGCGGAGCCTCTAATCAGCCATTCCCATACAGAGCATGGGAACGAGAGAAATCAGCTATTTTTACCCTGAATCTACAAGCATAACTTTCCAGAATTGCTAGGAAGGGCTTAATATTTCGGTTTCCTAAATTATTAAGGAACAAACAATCAATATATTAGCGTCTGTTTTTACATCTGTTTCAAAAGACAAATATTAAATTAATTCTGACTCGTGAAGTTTTGGAATTATATGCTTTATTATCCATTAGTAGCTGGATACTATTTTTTTGTTCTATTTTAATATGAAATTCATGTTGAAAAACTACTTTATCACCAATCAAGGACGGGTTTTCACGGCTTTAATTCTGACTGGAATTTTATCTGTTGCTAGCGGCTTTACACTTATTAAAGGTGCTGTGGGGGCTTCTGCGAACTTATCCTTTACAACAAGCAATGAAGTCCTCAAAGACAATATTAAACCAAACCGCTTGCCACGTCTAGTAGCTAATGCAGTACTGCGAGATTTAGCCCGTAGACAAGGAATTTCAACCAGAGAACTGCAAATTATTGACTACAATCAACAGACTTGGCGCAATGGTTGCTTAGAACTGCCTCAACCTGATGAAATCTGTACCCAAGCATTAATTCCGGGTTGGCGAATTGTGGTATCTAATGGCAAACAAAACTGGATTTATCATACCAATAACAATGGGCGATCGCTACGTTTAGCTTCGGCAAACACTCCCTCAGAAAATCTGCCAGTTCAACTACCCACATCTGTAAAAAATGCCATTTTGCAAGCTGCATCCAGACGTTTGCAACAGCCAATTTCTCGGCTAACGATCATTCAGGCTCAACAGCAAACTTGGAGAGATAGCTGTTTAGAATTAGCTAATGCTGATGAATTCTGCACTCAAGCTTTAGTATCAGGTTGGCGGGTGGTTGTCGGTGCAGTTGACCAAACCTTGCTTTATCATACCAATCAAACAGGTTCTTTACTTAGGCTGAATCAAAAGGCTAACGAAAGTACACTGGCCCCTGTACAAATTCCAGTTAGCGAGTTACCACCACCCTTAGATAGAGATATAGTCTTTCGGCAAATCTCCAGTGGTGGTTTTACTGGCAGAACCTATGAGACTGTTTTACTCAAAGATGGGCGATTGATTCGCGTGCGGATTGGTGATGCCAATGATTCTGAGCGTAGTGTTCGCCGCGTTTCTGTGCAACAGGTAAAACAGTTTGTGCGATCGCTAGAACGTTCCAAGTTTAGTAAATTTAAGAATTTGAGTTACCCAGCCCCCAGCGGTGCTGCTGATTATATCACCTATACTCTGACCAGCCAAGAGGGTACGGTTCAGTACAATGATATTTCTCAAAATAACCTACCCAAGAATTTACAGACAGTAGTTAAAGCCTGGAATCAACTCGCAGCCAGCGCACAATCTTGAAGAAGAATTCAGAAGTCAGGAGTCAGAATGGGCTAAACGCCCCGCTACCGCTAACAGGAGTCAGAATCAAGACGCGACTCGAAAATACTCGCTAATGCTGCGCTATCTGTTAGTCGCTAGAATTCAATTCTGAATTCTAGCAACTTCTATTTTGTTAAAGTTAAAGATGAAGACCACTATTGAGTACAAATCTTCAAAAGCCCACTATTCTATTCAATTGTCAATCATCCAAAAGAAATACATTCAAAATATTACGCGAGCTTATTTATGCCCACTTACTTAAGCAAGGTGTAGGGGCAATTTATGTAGACGAAAAGCGGCTTCCCGCAGGGTATTGCCTCTACGGGTGTAACTCACTTCCTATTTCTTCTAAATCTTTCTTTTAAAGATAAGTCTAAAGTCTGTTTCCATACCATAATGAAAGACCAAGTATTAGACCGGATTTTTAATAAACCTTCTTTTCCCCTTAAATTTGAACGCCTGGAACTTGATGAAAATTTCTGCATCATCGATACATCCGAGCAAGTACAACGATTTGCAGAACATCCTGAGGACGTGATTCGGGGAAAAGATATCCGGCTAAGTTTTCCTGAGTTGAGAGGACTTGAAAATATCCTGAAATCTCTTCTACAAGGAGAGCAAGAACTGTTTGAATTACCAGCAGTTGAACGATATTCAGAGCATAATCTTTATGTATATATAGATATATATATTATCGGCGAACAGCAAGAAAATAAATTAATTATCCTGATTGAAGATGTTACCGACAGGCTTGTTTTAAAGCAAAAGCTAGCACAGCAAGCTAATGAAACGAATCTGCTATCAAGTGCTTTAATCTCATGTGAAAACTACATGGAACAGGTAATCACTTCAATGGCAGATGCTTTGTTAGTAACAAGTAACACAGGAAAAATAAAAAGAATTAATCATGCGGCTCAAAAGCTATTTGGTTTTAGGGAAGAAGAATTAATTAATCAACCAATATCACTGATTATTGACAATAATCAGATATTACTAAAAGCTATTTATCAGCATTCTTATTTGAAGCAAAAATTACAGAATCTAGAGGTAGTTTGTCGAACAAAAACTAGAGAAAAGCTGTTGATTGCTTTTTCTTGTTCAGTGATTGCAAAAAAAACAGAAGGACTAGAAGATATTGTCTACATTGGTCGAGATATTACTGCTTGGCAGCACCGAGAACAGCGTACAAGTGCCCAATATGCTATCACTCGGATATTATCAGAATCTCAAAGTATCAAGCAGGTAATTCCGCAAATTTTGCAGTCGATTTGTCAAAATCTAGGGTGGGATTTAGCCGAACTTTGGACACCAAGTCAATATATTGGCACTTCAGTACCAGGAGATAGTTTTAATGCAGTACTAAGGTGTGTGGAAATTTGGTCAAGTCGATTGATTTCTGTCCGAGAATTTAAAGCAATCACGTGGCAAACTACCTATACCCCTGGCGCTGGCTTACCTGGTCGAATTTGGATTAGACGTTTGCCTTTGTGGATTAAAGATATCACAGAAGATGGAGATAAAAGGCGATCGCAAGCTGCGACTGAGGCAGGATTACACGCAGCTTTTGGCTTCCCGATCTTAGATGATAATGAAATCTTAGGAGTGATGGTTTTCTTCAGTCGGGACGTACAACCAAAAGATAAAGACCTCTTGCAAATGATGGGTTCTATTGGTAGCCAAATCGCCCAGTTTATCAAACGCAAACAAGTAGAAAATGCTCTTAGAGAAAGTGAAGAACGATATCGAGATTTATTTGAAAATGCTAATGACTTGATTCAAGCTGTCAATGCTTATGGACGTTTTTTGTATGTTAATCGCGCTTGGCGAAAAACTCTGGGATATAGCGAAGCTGAAATTGCGAACATGAGTGTTTTCGATATTATACATCCAGAGTTTAAACAACACTGTTTGCAAAGGTTTTATCGCGTGCTATCAGGAGAAAAGCTTGGGCAAGTAACAGCTACATTCGTTACTAAAGATGGTCAAACAATCTTTCTAGAAGGTAACATTAACTGTAAATTTGTCGAAGGTCATCCGGTTGCGATTCGCGGCATTTTTCGTAATGTCACCCAGCGACTAGCCGCTGAAGCAGCGCTGCGCCAACAGCAAGAAGAAACCGAACGTTTATTGCTAAATCTTTTGCCAGCAGCAATTTCCCAAGAGATTCAAGAAGAAGCAGCTAGTATTGCCGAAGACTTCATTGATGTCGCAGTTTTATTTGCAGATATCATCGGCTTTAGCGAAATTGCTGCTTCTATGAGTGCAATTCAACTAGTTAACTTACTCAACCCAATTTTCTCAGCTTTCGATTGCCTCACCGAAAAACATGGTTTAGAGAGAATCAAGACTATTAACGATGCTTATATGGTAGTTGGCGGCTTGCACACACCCCACCAAGATTGTGCTAAAGCGATCGCTATTATGGCACTGGATATGCAAACTGCGATCGCTCTTTTCAATACTGAGAATAACCAAAACTTCAGCATCCGTATCGGCATCCATAGCAGTTCCGTAGTGGCAGAAGAAATCGATCTAAACGAGTCGTCTACTTGCGATCTCTGGAGAGACACACTAAGCATCGCTAGCTGTATGGAATCCCAAGGTATTGCTGGTAAAATCCAGGTAACAGAAGATATTTATAAATCCTTGTGTAATGAATTTTTATTTGAAAAACGGGGTGAAATCAAAGTTAAAGGCAAAGAGAAGATGACAACTTATTTATTAATTGGACGCAAGGCATGAGAAGCATTGGGCATTGAAAAGAGGCAGAGGGGCGGGGTGTGGAGGGGAAAACTCTTCTCCCTTACTCCCTGCTCCCTGCTCCCTTGCTTCTTCCCTGCCCCCTGCCTCTTTCCTAGTGAGTATTGGGAATCAGCCGACCACAGGGATAAGTCGCTGTTTGCTGTGAAGCACTTTCAGCAACTACTGCTGGAATCCGATCTGATGGTTGGGTTTTGGCTGCTAGATAGTCTTTTTGCAGTTTATCTAAAATAGCTTCTCGCCTGTCGTAAATACGCTTCAGGGGACGAGGTTGGCATTTATTCAACACATACGCTGTTACTAGTGGTAAAGCGATCGTGCTATCGGTATAACAAACGATTGTGTTAGGTAACTCATCTGGGTCAATCTTACCCCAACTGACAGCTTCCGATGGGGTTGCCCCAGATAAACCGCCTGTATCTGGACGCGCATCGGTAAACTGCACAAAGTAATCGTGTCCTCTTTCTTCTAGTCCTAAAACCTCGTGAAGTTGCGGTTGAGTTTGTAGTAAAAAGTTCTTAGGACTACCGCCGCCGAGAATTACAGCTGCACTTTTACCTCCTGATTCACGGGCATTATATGCGATCGCTGCTGTCTCATTTACGTCAATTGATGGATCTATCACTAACTGCGAACCTTCCAATGCTAGAGCTGCCACATTCATCCCAATTGAGCTATCTCCTGGAGAAGACGTATAAATCGGTACGCCGTATTCATAAGCTGTAGCTAACAAACAAGAATGTTGCACACCCAATTGCTTTTCGACTTCTCGGACATATTTACCTAGTAAATGGTGAAACTCAGCCGTTCCCATCCGCTTTTGAAATGCTTCTCCTTGGAGAATTTTGCGGATAAACGCATCAGTTTCTAGCAGCACATCGTAACCAAAGATAATGTCGTAAATGCGAATAGTGCCTTCTTGGCGCAGTTTCACATCATCCAAAAATGGATTACCAGCAAAAAGTTCAAAACCTAATCCGTAGTGCATATCGTGGTAAAGATTTGCACCAGTACTAATCATCCAGTCAATAAAGCCGTTGCGAATTAAGGGTGCAAGCGCTGAAACCCCAAATCCTGCTGGCGTCATCGCACCGGAAAGGCTAACTCCCACCGTAACACCTTCCGTTAGCACATCGCGACTCAGTAGTTGACAGATTTCCCGTAACCGCGCTGAGTTGTAAGCGGTGAAGTATTGATCGATCAAATCCACCACATTGATATCATTCGATATAGGTGTGGGTGCGATTTTTTGACCCAGCTGTTTAGACATTTTGGCACTCCCGAACAGTAAACACGCCCGAATCAATGTTATCTAGCTTTGAGCCAAAGTGACAGCATGAAAAAGAGGGAAGGGAGCAGGGAGCAAGGGGGAAAGTTCAAATAGGGATTCGACCCAATCAATTCGAGAACCACTTGTAAGAAGTGGGGGAATCAGACCTATGCAGGACTTACGCAACTGGCACAATGCGATCGCTAATCATTAGTACATAAATACTATATTACTGACGCAGTTGGCACAATTAAAGTCTTTAGCCTATCAAACTGGTCAGATTATTTATCAAATCAAGCATAAATTATTTTCTAATTATTTGATTCAGCAACTCAAACGCCCAGATATTCATATGTCCTTGGTTTGAATTAAATTTTTGTGTGATGTAGTACCTGAACCCGCTATTATTTGTGCCAGTTGCGTAAGTCCTGACTAAAATAAAATTACACGATATTGTTTGTTAATTTGACTTGCACAATCATATCGTTGTAATCTTTGTCACCACCATTTACTAAATCTTCAAAACCAAAACTGTTATTTCCCAACAGTCGAATATGATCTACTTTATCTGAGTTAGCACCTAAGAATGAGAAGTAAACATCTGTATTCGCATTACCATTCTCAATGGCATCGGGTTTAGCATTAACAATAATAAATGGTGCAAACAAAGAACCACTCTCGAAAGTGCCAGTGTAATTTACTGTAGCTTGATTGTTCACAGTCAAATCAATTCCCACAACACGGCTACGCACAGCAGCTTGAGTGTAACCAGCTTGTCCAACAAGAATGTCAGCCTGTCCATCACCGTTAGTGTCAATTCCACCATTTTCATCAGCGATTTTATAGAAGCCAACATAGTTGTTATATATTGCTTCTCTATTGACTATAAATTCACCTGTTATTGGTTCTGTTACACTCCGTAAATCAATCAGTTCGCCTTGATATTTACCTTGCAGAGCAGTGCCTAAAGATGTCTCTTCATTGGTTGGCTGAATATCTATAACCAAATTTTGGAAGTTAAGAGAAAACCCTTCTTCTTGTTGGGTATTGTTAGTTATTTTTGAGGAAAAGGAGACATTTGACAAAGAGGTTTTTCTGGACAGTATAGCTTGAGTAGTGCTGTCGGATACCAGATAAAATCTCAGTTTGGTATCAGAGTCAAATTCTAATATATTTATCAGGTCTGTGGGATTGAAACCATTAGGTAGATTGGCAAGGGTGGACAAAATCACCCTTGAACGCGAAAGAGCCGCTTGCGTATAGCCTTGTGTGCCAGGAGCTATGCCATTAATTCTACCTTCTTCATCGTCAACGGTAAATACACCCAGTTCATTTACCTTGTCAGAGGTATTGTTTTTAATCTTGATTGAAAGTTTTCCTTTATCACCTTGATTGTTCGTGTTAGTCTTGACACTAAAGATATCCGCTGTAATATTTGTCAACAGGGGAAACTGGACAGTAGGAATTGTAGGAGTCTCCAGGGCAACCGTCGTGAGTGTAAACACATCAGTGGCCGTAGCTCCAGCACTATCTGTAGCGGTAACTTTGATGTTGAGACTACCTACATCCTGATTCGTAGGAGTGCCACTGAAGGTATTGGTAGTCGGATTGAAGTTCAACCAAGTGGGCAGTAATTCATCATTTTCCAGAGTTGCAGTGTAGGTGAGGATGTCTTCGGTATCTGCATCACTGAAGGTATCAGCACCAAAAGTAAAGCTGAAAGCTGTATCTTTTTGAGCTGTCTGATCGGCGATCGCATTTTGTAAACTGGGTGGAGTATTTAACTCTCCCGTCGCCCCGAAAAAGGCTAAATACCCAGCCGAAGCTGTTTTCTCAACTGTGATACTTTCAAGTGTCTTAGTTGTATCCGCTGACAACCTTAACCCAAATATCGCCGCATCATTACTATTTTCAAAGCCAGTCCCATCAGCCTTACTGCGGTCTAAGCCATCAATTAAATAGTAGAGCGTTGTTGATGGGGTAATTTCCTCATACCAGTCTGGAATCGTTTGGCTATTAGTTGTTTGGGTTGTACCATCACTATAGTTCAAGGTGAAGCGGACATTACTCCTTGCTTCCGTTGAATTTAAGGCCAGATGCACATAAGCATACTGACCGCTCGAAACATTAAACGTAAAACTCCCAGTGGAAGTTGTAATTAGACGAGCATTATTACCGTTGTCACTGTTTCTATAACTGAGTTGAATATCTGGATTAAAATTAGTAGCCCCAAAAAATCCGTCATCTGGGAGTCCATTACCCAAAGTACTATTAGCAAAAGTAGCGAAGGATTGAGTTATTAAAGCATAGTTGGCTCCATCAATCGGCGTTTGGTTGGTGTCAGTGACTCCTTCGGGACGGTTAACAATGACATCAACATTTAATACTGATGAGACATCAAATGGTACTGTGGAGCCTAATATACCTGGATAATTTGCTATTGCTTGATGATTAAAAGCCAGTTGGGGTGTAATCTCACCCACACTCACTTCTAAATCCCAATTTCCTCCTAACGCTGCATTACCCGTTTTTGTGGCGGAAGCGGCAATTTTAGCACCGGTTAAGGAATGTAGTTTGTGGAGAAATTCCTCTCCCGCATCACCAGCAGCAACATTACAACCGTATAAAACTAAATTGAGATTTTCTCTTGAACATCCCTGTAACTGGGGCGCATAATCTTTTAAGGTATCAAGGCTCAGTTGGCTATTACCTAAATAAAGACATCCTGGCGCACCGTGAGAAACAATGTGAACTGTCTGTACATTTTGGCGTTGTTTTAATACTTTTGTAATTTGCTCTACACCGTCTCGTTGTGCTGACAGAATAATAGTTTCAACGCTTCTTAAAGTTCCTTTGATAAGAATTTCTGCGTCACTGACAAAAGGATCGATAAACAGGATTTGTACTGTAGAGCTATTTGTATATGCCAGAGTAGATGCACTGCTGATTATAGGATTCAAAGACATGACAAATTTCTCACAACTACTTGTTTAACGTAAGTAAGAGCAATTCAAAAAAATTTATCTCAGCGATTCTATTAAAAAATTAAAGCTCAAACTCCTTCCTTATATCCACTTGAAAAATTAGGTCTTATTTTTCTTTCCCTGGAGTAGTGGAAGATTAGTATAAAACTACAATTTTATTTTTGAGAATATCCTGAGATTGAAAAGCCTGTTTGATATTAAATTTATCAGTTTGTTTACTACAACAGTATTTTTACTGAGAATACTCGTGAATGTCCCAATTAGAGCAGTCAACGTACATAATGGATGACTCATTTGACGGTCAGCCTGCTCGTATCGCTTACCTTTGTTTCACCAGTCCCAATCAAAAGACTCAAACCTTTTGGGATTTTGAGCAGACTGTATGTTCAATGTTTGTAGGCTATTAGTATTTATGTACTAATAATTAGCGATCGCATTATGCCAGTTGCGTAAGTCCTGTTATAAATAAATGAGGGGATTTAACAAGGACGCACTGAAGTTTTGTGATATGCGTAATCTCATCAAAATAAAAACTTTTTACTTAAAGTTTTGATAAAGTCAGCGTTTAATTACGTAGTTGAATTGATTTTTTCCAACCAAGTTGGTATGATAGCTTCAATCGAAAATACAAACTTGTATAAAAAATACGCCATAAATAATGTTTTATGTTGTTAGGAACAAAGTTTTTTCAAAAATCATTAATGGTGATTCTGGGATTAGTATTAACTACTGTTTCTACCGCTCAACCCTCCAAAGCTGCTAGCTTTAATTATCAGGGAGATACAACAAATGAACCAATTTGGCGGCGTGTAGCACCAGGGAATCCTCCCACTCTGATCAGTGGTGAAAAAGATGGAAATTTGGGCATGAGTGTACCTTACACTGTATTTGATTTTACGGTGGATCAATCAGGTTTATATACTATAAGTGGTGAATCTCAACTTACGCCACCTGCAAATAGAAAATGGGATATTTTCTTAGCTTTATATCAGGAAAATTTTAATCCTACTGAACAATTAAGCAATGTTCTGATCGCAAATACTACTACTAATGGTAGTGCTGTTACTTTCAACCAAGAACTCCTGACAGGGCAGAAATACTTTTTAGTTACTACCGGTCGTCGAGTGAATGATTTTGGTGGGTTTAGCAACACAATAAGTGGTTTGGGTCAAATTACACCAATTCCTGAATCAGATTTAATATCTGCCATGTTAGCCACAGGTGGTATAACTTTACTATTGTATAAGCGAAAAGTAGTTTTAAAAATATAGCATTTCTAAATAGATTATTTCTAAATAGATTATATTGACGAAACCCAATCACTATTGCACAGTCTTTCAATTTCATCTCAGACATCTGTGTTAGGGCTTGGTGGTAAGCAGGTGTCCACAGTTATTCTATTATCTAATTTTTTCAATATTCAATAGTAAACGGAGAAATGTTTTATGCGTTTTAACCGCAATATACCCATTGCATCTTTAATATTATCGATGCTGGTTTTATGGCAGCCTACTTTAGCTGAATCAAGGAGCGATCTTCGCTGGGAACGAGGAGAGAAAATACCTTCTGTGTGGAATAAAAATAAGTGTCTTGGAGGTTCTTCACCAAGTTTTCGCTTGGGTGGAGAACTCAATAATCCAGCCACCTATAACTTGCAAAACCTGAGAAATTTGCGAGATTTGTTAAAAAACCAGAATCCAGCATTAGTTACTGAAATTACTGTGAGCTTTCAAACCGGAGCAGGGCCACAAACAGAAACATATTATGGAATCCCCCTATGGGAATTGATTAATAATTCAAAAGCCGGAGGTGGTCTCAAACCTGGAAATTATGGGGTGAATCCTAAAAACTCTTTTCTGAGGCAATATGTTCTAGTTGAAGCCACAGATTGTTATGGTGCAGTCGTAGCTATTGGTGAAATTCAACCTAACTTTGAAGGTAAAACAGTGCTAGTTGCATTTGAAAAAAAAGCTAGTGATGGTAGAGTCGTACCTTTAATAAATGAAGGATTTGCTCGTTTAGTAGTTCCAGGTGACAAAGCTGGAGGTCGTTACGTTAGTAATGTGAGAAATATAGTCATATTATCTGCTCCTGCTTCTCCTTTGAAACCAAAATATTTCTGAAAACTTGTCTGATTCGAGATGCCTATAACGGAGAGTTTTCTACAGAATAGCTCGAAGTGAGTAGATAAATTGTGGCGATCGTTTTAATAAGCGATCGCCACAATTTATCTAACTATTTTGGTAATCTCTGTAAAGTATATAGAACTAATATCTGAGTTATAGATAAGTGTCAAGCAATACCTTTCGCTTAAGGGGAAAAGGGGAAGGGTAAAAGGGAAAAGAAAAACCTTTAACCTTTACCCCTTAACCTTTACCCCAAACCCAATTTCAAGTTAAACATGCACAAAGCGAACAGTATTGAGTGTCAAGATATTATCGACGAGTAGATTCGGTTGTTTGTAAAGATGTTGTTTACGAATTTTCCGAGCAAGCACTACTACCACACACCAGACACGAAGGATCGTGATAAGAATGTCGTTTAGCAAATTCCATTCGCATCAAATCTATTGTCAGCAGTTGTGACAATAGAGGTTGACTAAACTTAGTAATCAACTTTATTACCTCTAATGCACTAAGACAAGCTAATGTCCCAGAAACAGCACCGATAACCGAAAACCCACGCTGATCCCAATCTGGCTTTTCTGGGAACAAGCATGATAGACAAGGAGTGACACCAGGAATAATCGTTGTCAGATAAGCTTCCATTCCGTCCATTGCAGCTTCCACCATTGGTTTTTGCCAGCGCACGCAAGCTTGGTTGAGCAAATTCCGCTCTGTGAAATTGTGGGCGCAATCAACAGCTATATCAGCAGATTGCACTAAAGAGTCTACATTCTCTTTTGTAACGTAATCATGAACTGCTTCCACCTGAATATCAGGATTAATAGCTTGCAGGGTTTCTCTGGCTTTGAATACTCTTGGCTTACCTACCCAATCATTTGTCATGAGAACCTGACGATTCAGATCATCCAGCCGTAAGTCACCACCCCGAACTAGGATTAGCCGCCCAACACCCGCTACTGCCAAATAAAGTGCTGATGTACCGCCTAATCCCCCTACACCTGTAACCAATACTGTTGCAGACTTCAAGCGCTTTTGTCCTGCTTCTCCAAAATTGGGAAGCATCATTTGGCGGTGATAGCGTTCTAACTCACTGGGTGTTAAGTTCATCGCTTTTTATCTCTTTATCAGTCGTAAAATTTATCACCTAGTTGGTAGAAAGTATTGTAGTTCTATATACACTTTTCTGATTTATTACTTGTAAAGTTGGTATTTTTTCTAGACAATATTAAAGAAGGGATGTATAAATATAGCGATTCTACGACGGGCTACGCCTCAATACTTGTCGGGTTTTGGGAAAAAGGAGAAAGAGGAAAGAAAAAACCTTTAACCTTTAACCTTTTCCCCAAACCCAATGTCGAGTTAAAAATGCAAAACCTACGCAGTATTGGGCTACGCCTACACAAATCAATACTGTTTGGTTATGTCTTTGTGATGATTCATCGCATCTTTGCGATCTATAATTTTCATCAAAAAATCTTAACCGAACTGTATTGGATTGCGAATAATGAAATAAACCCCACAGTTTTGCTATGGGGTCTTTAAGGCATTATTTCTTTCTAGTGGGATATACAGGAATGACTGATGCAGATATTAGTATGGCATCTACAACTGCTGCCTTTGGGTCTTTTGGGCGGTGTCAAAGGACTTGTGTCTGTATCCTACCTCGACCTACTGTAGCGATCGCAATTCTATGAGCGATCGCTCTACATGGGGCAGTCAAACTGCCCCTCTTAATAGAATCCCAACAATTACTTTAGTCTACGGCAATTATTACGTCTGATGATTTGACTATGGCATATACTTCTTTGCCTTCAGTGAGTTTCAGACTTTCTGCTGATGATTTGGTAATAATTGAAGTTACTTCTACTCCAGGTGCAATTTCTAATGTCACTTCTGTATTTACAGATCCTACTACGATGCTTTTAACTGTACCTTTGAGAGCATTGCGAGCGCTAACTTGCATTTTATGATTCTTCCTCGTGTTTCTCTTAACACATTAACAATAACAGTTAGTTACAGTAAATGGGACTGGGGACTGGGGATTAGGGATTGGGTGTCAAACCCTTAAAATTATGGTGGGGGAGGAACGCCGCGACCAGTTAAGATACTGCGACAACAGCACGGTCATTTACTAGCTTGCCATCTTCCATGTAGACAATGCGATCAGCAATATCTAGAATGCGGTTGTCATGAGTAACCAAAAGAATGGTGCAATTTTGCTCCTTAGCTAATTTTTGCATCAGGTTGACCACATCTCGTCCCGATTTACTATCAAGGGCGGCGGTAGGTTCATCCGCTAAAACAATTTTAGGACGACCAACTAAAGCACGAGCGATCGCAACTCTTTGTTTTTGTCCTCCAGATAAATCATCAGGATAGTAATTCAGGCGATGACCTAATCCTACCTCCTCTAACATTTGGGCTGACCGGGTTTTCATTTCTGCCGGCGAAATATTATTATGCACTTCCAAGCCCATTCTGACGTTCTGGAGTACTGTCAGGCTACCGTGCAAGTTGTGCGCTTGGAAAATATAACCGTTATTGCGTCGCACTTGGGTAAGTTGTGCTGTACTAGCGCCACAAAGTTCTTGTCCCAATATCTGCAAACTACCAGATTGGGCAGAACGTAAGCCGCCTGATAAGGTGAGAAGTGTAGTTTTACCAGAACCAGAAGGCCCAGTCATAATAATAATTTCGCCTGCATTAATATCCAGGTTGATATCAAAAAGAACTTGCTTACGAAGTTGACCATGACCAAAATAGTGGTCGAGATTTTTAACAGAGATGACGGGAAACATACTAAATTTTAGATTTTAGATTTTAGATTTTGGATTTTGAATTGGTAATTAGGGACTGGGGACTAGGAATTAAAAGTTAATATTCAACACCCAGTACCCAATACCCAGTCCCCATTTTTTAAAACATATCTGCGGGGTCAGCAGATTGTAATTTCCGAGTAGCGATCGCACCCGAAATTATACACATAATCATTGTTAGGATTAGCACTGTGGAGGCGCGTGCTACGGTCATGTAAAGTGGTAAATTGGTGGCATTGCGAGTTAGAGCATAAAGTCCTAAAGGTGCGATCGCTCCTGGGATAAAGCCCAAAATTGCCAAAATAATCGCCTCTTCAAACACCACACCTAATAAATAAAGATTGTTATATCCCATTGCCTTGAAAGTGGCGTATTCTTTGATATGGGAATTTACATCTGTAGAAAGAACTTGATAGACGATAATCACGCCCACCATAAATCCCATTCCTACACCCAGGCTGAAGATAAACCCGATGGCTGTATTTTTTTTCCAATAATCTGTTTCAAATTCGATAAATTCTGCTTTGGTCAAAACTTTAACATCATTATCTAAATGAGATGCTAAAGCTGCTTTCACCTGTTTTATGTCATAGCCTGGTTCTAGTTGAACCAACCCTAAACTGACACTACTTGCTTCTCGCTTCGGAAATAGCTGCAAGAAATTCTGGTCGCTGGTAATCAGGTTTCCATCAGCCGCAAAGGAAGCGCCGATGGAAAATAAGCCGCTAATGGTAATCGTCCGGCGGTCAATTTCAGTTGTAACAGGTTTGCCTTGTGCAACTTGAGCGATCGCTTCTTGATAATCTCCTCTAGAAGCGCGATCGAACAGCAGAGTATCTGGTAGCTTCACTCGATCTATCTGGCTGTTCACATCCGGTAAGTCAAAGGCTGGCTTTTCAGGATTGATCCCGATAACTAGCACAGATGTCTTTTGGCGTGTTTTCGGATTCTTCCAATCGACAATGCTGATATACATTGGTTCTGCTGACTTCACTCCTTGTACATCCATTGCCTGATACAGCCGCCGCCGTGTAAAGGTGGACGCATTTAACACGTTACGGGCTTGAGGACTAACTAGCAAAATGTCAGCCTGTATACTTTTATGCAGCTTAGTATTACTTTCAAATAAGGCGGTCTGAAACCCTAGCTGCATGAACATAAGAACATCAGCGAAAGCAATACCTCCCAATGCCACCAACAGACGGCTTTTTTCGTGACTCAGTTGCAGCCATCCTAAAGGGGTTCGCTGCCGCAATTGTTGAATAAATCCAATCATAGTTCTATCACTGCCTTTACTTGTAGATTGGTAAACTTGGCAGCTTTGACGCTAGATGCTTCATCTAATCGCACATGCACTTCCACTACTCTGCCGTCAATATTGCTAGAAGGATCGCTGTTGACGAGATTTTGCCGCTGTACCTGCATCCCCATCCAATCGACGGTTCCCTGTAATTCTCCAGGAAGGGAATCACTGATTACCTTTACCCGTTGCCCCGATCGCACTTTGTTAATATCACTTTGGTAAACTTCTGCGACTGCATACATCTGATCGGTTCGACCGAGTTCTACAATTCCGTCATTAGAAACGGTTTCTCCGGCTCGTGTATTAATCTTTAAAATTTGTCCAGCTTCAGGTGCGCGGACATAAGCTTGATCGAGTTGCGCTCTAATTTTTGCCACAGTCGCTTGAGCGCTGTCTACCTCTGCTTGGGCGTTGGCAATGTCTGTAGGACGGACTTCAGCCGTTTGGTTAAGGGTGGCTTTAGCTTCGTTAATCTGCTGTTGCAAGCTAGCGAGGGTTTGGTTGCGGTTCGCTTTAGCTTCTTTAATCTGCTGTTCTAAAGTAGCGACAGTTCTTGTCTTATTGGCTTGGTTTTCAATTACCTGCTGAGTAGAAGTTTCTGCACTCAAGCGTTTTTGATCGGCTTGCTGACTGGAAATTGCCCCTGCTTGATATAAAGCTTCGTAGCGTTGCACTTCTACTTGAGCATTCCGCTTTTCGGCGGCGACGCGATCCACTGTTGCTTGTAAACTCTCTCGTTGTCCTTGCAAGTCTGCTTCTAGGCGATCGATTGTGGCTTGCTGGATTTTGATATTTCCCTCTAATTCGACTTGCAGACGGCTGACAGCAGCTTGTTTTGCTCCAATTTCTCCCTGTTTTGCTCCCGCTTTTACTTTGTTAAGGTTGGATTGGGCAACTTGAACTTGTTTTTGAGCTTCCACTAAACTTGCTTGTAAGCGATCGCGACTGTCCATGACTGCAATTACCTGCCCAGCCTTGACGCGCTCGCCTTCTTTTACCAATAGCTTCTGAAGCAAACTTCCCTCAGTAGAAGTTGTTGCAGACAGTTTTATAACTTCTCCATTTGGTTCTAAGCGTCCCAATGCTGTAACTGTTTTTACCACTGGCTGAACAGCTATTGGTGTGGCTGGCTTCTCATTAGCGGTCGCCTGAAACTTTAGCACCGTGTAAACACTAGCTCCACCTATTGCTAGTGATGCAATTATTGCTAGTGTGGTAGGCGATCGCAAAAGATTTTGGGGAGACTTTAAATCCTCTAATTTCCAGTTCTGCACCATCGTGTTCACCTTTCCCCATTAGTAACTTGTACTAAACTGTTCAGTTCAATTCATGCTAAACTAAACGGAGTAGTTTAGTCAAGACCGCCAAACTAAAATTCTCAATTTAATCGGTCACGCCAGGACTAAGGGCAGGGAGAAGAGGAAATTGGGAATAAAAGGTAGAAAGAGGAGATTTTTCTTCATCCTCCTTGCACCCCGCACCCCGCTCCCTTGCGTCTTCATCCCCCCAATCCCCAGTCCCTTTTCCAAGAAGTTTGCATTGAGTTATACACCAGAATGCTTGTCACAACTGGATTAATGACGTAAGGTAAATTGCCGCATCTATTAAAATTGTTTATAAGAGAGGATAATTAATAAATGGTACGGATTAAAGCTGACGAAGTTGATCGAGATCATTCTGTTGATAAAGTAGAGCAAATTCTGCAAGGGGCAATGCAGGAGTTCCTACAAAATGGCTATGCTGGTACAAGTATGGATCGGGTAGCGGTAGCTGCGGGTGTTTCTAAAGCGACAGTCTACAGCCACTTTCAAGATAAAGAAGGACTGTTTAAAGTACTTTTAGAGCAACTGGCAAGCAAAAAAAACGACTCCATTTTTGGCACAGAACCTATTGAAGGAGAACCAGCAGCGGTACTGCATCACTTAGGAACCAAAGCATTAGACCTGATGAAGAATGACCAAGAACATACTGCATTTATGCGAGTATTAATAGGGGAATCTGGTCGTTTTCCAGAGTTAGCTCAAATTTGTGTTCAGGCGATGATTAAGCCAGTGACAGAAACTCTCACTCAATATTTGGCCGCTCCTGAGCTAAATATACCTGACCCAGAAGCAACAGCGAGAATTCTCTTAGGGGCATTAGTGCATTTTCATATTACTCAGGATGTCATGCACGGGAGCGATATTATACCAATGGAAAGCGATCGCTTGATTGATGCCTTGACACACCTAATCACTAAATGCGCCGATTGATTTGGTTATATCCCGGCGCGTGGCGCTTGTTTGGTCGGAAAGTTAAATTTACCTTGAGTAACAACAATATTGATTGTCTCCGGCTTTTTTCGTTCCTTACAAGCTGCCACAATACATCTTCGAGCGATCGCCAGATTAACTAAGCAGGAATAACTTGAACAATTAGTGCGCGTTTATCCAACGACTGGATTTTACCTACTTGACTGAGATCGTTTGCAATTCGGTCTAGCAGTTCTCCTGCTTGATCGCGATATTGATGTTCTCGGCCTCGTAAACGGATGGCAAATTTCACAGAATCGCCTTTACTCAACCATTGAACTGCTTTCTCAATGCGTAAATTGTAATCAGCTATACCCACGTTTAGTCCGAACCGAACTTCCTTGACTGTGGGTCTAGCACTCTGGCTCTGACGTTTTTTCTTTTGATACTGAAGCTTCCCATAGTTGAGAATCTTCGCGATCGGAGCATCTTTGCCTTGGGAAACTACAACTAGGTCAAGCTCTAAGCTTTCGGCTAGTTGTAGCGCCTCATTGGTATCGATCAGACCACGATTGTTATTTTCATGGTCAATCAAGAAGACGCTAGGTGACTTGATTTGTGAATTAATCAGTTGCTTTTGGATTGCGATAATGAATTTCTCCCATTTGTTCAATACTTTGCTTTATAAGCAGGTAATGCCAATTTAACACAACACTGAATCAGAGCAACTTTAACAACACAATGGACGGCAATCTGTTAAAATGAGATAATGCGGCACTCGCTCTCAGTCTTTGCGCTACTGCCCATCCAGCTTTTCAATAATTTTTATCCGTCCGCCTAAGACTGACGCCATCATTGGCGACAGGCCGATGTTATTTTTGGAGTCTTATGTCTTTTTCTCATCTCGGCTTGTCCAATGAAATTATCCGTGCTGTTACCGAACGAGGGTACACGGAACCCACCCCAATCCAGATGCAGTCGATTCCTGCTGTATTGTCGGGTAGCGATTTGTTAGCTGGGGCACAAACTGGCACTGGCAAGACCGCTAGTTTCACCCTGCCACTTTTACATCGGTTGTCGTCTAACAAGAGCAAAGGTACGCCTAATGGATACCCACCGATCCGAGCCTTGATTCTCACCCCGACTCGCGAACTCGCGGCCCAAGTGGAAGAAAGCGTGCGCGAGTACGGCAAGTACTTAAATCTCAACTCAATGGTGATTTTTGGCGGAGTCGGGATTAATCTGCAAAAACAGCGTTTGAGGGGTCGAGTGGATATTTTGGTCGCTACTCCTGGGCGACTGCTAGACCACGTACAGCAGGGTACGCTGAACCTATCGCATATTGAGGTTTTGGTTCTAGATGAAGCCGATCGGATGTTGGACATGGGCTTTATTCATGATATCCGCCGCATCCTCTCACTTCTGCCCAAACAGCGGCAAAATTTGCTATTCTTCGCTACTTTCTCAGACAAAATTAAGGCACTAGCCGCCGGACTGCTCAACAACCCAAAAATGATTGAGGTAGCACGCCGCAATGTTACCGCCGAAACGATCGCCCAGAAGATTTATCAGGTAGACCGTGACAAGAAACGCCAATTACTTGCTCATCTAATTCGGCGAGATAATTGGTATCAAGTGTTAGTCTTCACTCGCACTAAATATGGCGCTGACCGTTTGGTGAAGCAGTTGGGTGAAGACCGCATTCAAGCACTGGCAATCCACGGTAATAAAAGCCAGCCTGTGCGTACCAACGCTTTGGCGAAGTTCAAAAATGGCAGCTTGCAAGTACTGGTAGCAACGGACATTGCTGCTAGAGGTCTTGACATCAGCGAACTGCCCCATGTAGTTAACTTCGATCTACCCAATGTACCCGAAGATTATGTACATCGCATTGGCCGCACCGGTCGCGCTGGTGCATCAGGTGAAGCCGTATCGCTGGTTTGCGTCGATGAATACCCTCTATTGAAAGATATCGAAAAACTGATCGAGCAGCGCTTGCCCAGGGAAGTAGTTGCTGGCTTTGGCCCCAACCTCGATATTGAGCCAGAAGCAATCCCCAATGGACGGCAACACAGACAAAAGCCAGGAAGTGACAAGCGTCCGGCTCGTACTGCTAAACTGTCGCCACCGACATCAGCGAAACGTAAAGCCGCACCACCTGCCACCAATGGCGATAAACCTAGCGCTCGTTCGTCTGCATCGCGCCGTTCTGCTAAACGCGATCGCTAATCTCCTTTAACTGTTCAAATAGAAAACCTTTCTCTTGTTAACAAGAGAGAGGTTTTAAACCCGTTTATTCAGATACAACTCGAAAATACCCACTATCGCAGACTTGCTCTAAGCGTACCTCTACGGGGAAGCAAGCTACGCGCAGCGTCTCTAAGGCCATGCCGCAGGCTTTACGCTGCGCTATCCACCAGTCGCACAGAATTCCTTTTCTGTATTCTGGCTCCTGACTCCTGAATTAGACTTCTTGCATAAGTCGGTTAAAGGGTAAGGGTTAAAGGGAAAAGGGATAGAATTTTCCTTTCCCCTTTAACCTTTACCCCAAACCCGATTCCGAGTTAAAAGTGCAAAACCCAAGAAGTATTGGGGCAGGAATAGAAATATCCCTGCCCTACCCATTAAACTTAAGACTGGTAAGCATCGGCCATTCCTACATTAATCCTGGCTTAATCTTTGCTTAAAAATAGCTTAATCATTAGGCATAGATAATGAAAAAGTGAAAAAAATACAATATCCGTAAATAAATATTGTACCTAGTAGGAATACTGATATGCTCAAGAGAAATCTCTTTCTGTTCTTGTTAGCATCATTTTTTGTTGCCCCCGCAGCCAACGCAGATGTTAAGCTGATCGCAATTGGAACCCTGAGTGGTAATATCAGCGATCGCTCCCAGAAAACCTCCGCTCCGCTCGAAAATGGTGTTCAGGGAAACCTCCTTGGTGGTTTTGGGTCAGGACTGGCCTATGCGGGTCGTAACACTTTCATTGCAATCCCAGATCGAGGCCCGAATGCCAAGGCATACAATAGTGCCGTGGATGACACAACATCCTATATCAACCGCTTCCAAACTATCACTGTGGAACTCGAACCAAGTCGATCTCCTTTAGGGTTGCCCTTTACTCTTACTCCTTATTTAGTTGACACGACTCTGCTATCCAGCAATAAGCCTCTATACTACGGTATTGGGTTAGGACTGGGAGTGCCTAACGGTTCCCCTGCCCTGAATGCCAACAACAGCTACTATTTCACTGGACGCTCAGACAACTTCGACCCCACTCAGATATCGACCAATCCCAATAATGCCCGTTTTGATCCTGAAGGCGTGCGTGTATCGAATGATGGTAAGTCCGTCTTTATCTCTGATGAATACGGTCCTTATGTGTACCAATTCGATCGCAAGACAGGTAAGCGCATCAAAGTCTTTACACTCAACAGCAAGTTTGCTGTCAGCAATCTAAATCCTGTTGGTGCTATAGAGATTAGCGGTAACACATCTGGACGTGTGGCAAACAAGGGTATGGAAGGTCTGGCAATTACTCCTAATGGCAAGACCCTAATCGGCATACTGCAAAGTCCGCTGATTCAGGATGGGGGTACTAATGGCGCTTACACCAGAATTGTTAAGATCGATATTGCAACAGGCGCTACTCAAGAATACGCCTATAAGCTAGATAATATCGGCACACCAGCTAAACCGAAATATCCAACAGTAAGTGAAATTTTATCCATTAGCGATCGCGAATTCTTAGTAGACGAACGAGATGGCAAGGGTTTGGGTGATGCTTCTCAGGCTGTCTTCAAGAAGATATATCGTATCGATCTAACTAATGCTCAAGAAGTCAGCAATATCACCGGGGAAAGCAACCTTGCGGGTAAAGAAGTTAGCAAAACCCTCTTCCTTGATGTCGTAGCGACGCTAACTCAGAATGGGATCAGACCAGAAGACATACCTGCCAAGCTTGAAGGTTTGGCTTTTGGGCCAGATGTGGTTATCAACCACACAATCAAGCATACGCTCTTTATCAGCAACGATAACGACTTCGTTGGTACTATAACGTCGGATGCTTTGCATCCAGCAGGTATCGACAACCCAAACAAGTTTTTCGTCTTTGCAATTGATGCTACAGACATTCCAGGCTTCGTACCCCAAAAGATTGAAGGAGAGCATGAATATCGGGGTTCCGGGAAAGAAGGGGAAGAAGATAAGTAGGTAAGTTAGCGTAAATAATTATTGTTGGGATAAGGCAGTTCTTGCTGGGAGCAGGGGGAGAGAGGGTTTGAGCCTTGTTTACTTTTATTCTCACAGTTGGATTTTATTATACCGACTTACTTAGGCACAAATAAACCCAACTATGTAACGAAATACAAAAGGCTTGAAACCCTTGTGATTACTTCACTTAGCTTCATTCAGTTGATAATGACATAGTTATAAATTTTCTCTCCTACCTAGTTGCAAACAATTCAGAGAAGCTCAAGACCATGATGTAGAGACGCGATTTATCGCGTCTTCAGCCTTTAAAAATGATGTCGTACAGTGACAGCAGAATCTCCACCACAATCAGAATCACTACATACCACTCCACTCGCTGACTACTGCTATGCTGCATGAACTCCAACACTGTTTGTGCTGTTTGGGTAATTAGCTCTAGTTTGCGTTCTAAGGCATTGTGACGCTCACGGATTTCGTATTCATCCTCCAAACGCAGATATAAGTTTTCTAGCTGTGGGGACTCCCAGAGCAACTCCGGCTTATCAATGATCTCAACTCGCCCTACAATCTTATGTTGAACTAACAGCGTAGTCCCAAGTTGACGCAGTAATTCCCTACTCTGGCGTCTTCCCCTGTGTTCACGCTGGAGACTAGCCGCAAACGGTTCAATTTGATCGAATACAGCCGCGAGGCTAGTTTCATAATGAGACAGCACAACACTTTTAGCGAGAATATCTGCCACTATCTGCAAGCGTTCTACACTAAATTCATGGAGAAAAATTTTTCCTTCCTTAACTCGCTCACTCTCCACAACGTTGAGATAAACTTCCACCTCTTCTGTTTCCGGGTCGGCAAAAGAGTCACTAACTTGAGAGGATAGTTTGGTTAAGAAGACTGACTTTTCTTTCGGCTCAAGATTAAACAGGACAACTGCACCATAGTCCAGCAGTACCGCACAGCCGTGTTCACCGACTGAAATCATTACTGGCATAGTCGCCAAGCAAACGTAATTCTCCAACGTCTGTAAGTTGATATCTTCACCAAGAAATAGGGCCTGCGCTCTAAATCTATCTCTGTCATTAAAAAGAAGTTTTTGCATTGTCGCCCTATGCTATATTCTGACTGCTGATCTCAACTTTTCAATCACAATGTTTGCTGCATTTGAGCATAAGCTTCATAAACACCCTTCACGTTATACCAGTTGAGGAAGATTCGAGCAATTTCTAAAGCTAATTGCGGTTTACCTAAATTAATTAGCCATTGCAAGAACGGAGCCATTGTCCGTTCATTCAGTACACCATTGAGTGAAAGAATACCCCAAAGTAAGCGATGCAGCCAAGTCATTTGAATCATCATCCGCACTTCCCATGTGGGATGTTTTTGATAAAACAAAACTCCCATACGTCCACGTTGAATTTCTTGGTCAATTAATCGGGGAATTTGTTCTAAGTTAAATGCTGGATGCCAGTGATATCCTACGGCTTCTGGACATTTAATTAGTGTCAAACCTAGTTTTTTCAGTCGCACACCTAATTCTAAATCTTCCCAGCCATAGAGTTGAAAGCTGGTGTCAAAAAGTCCGGCTTTCTCTAGCCAATGTTTGGGGATTGCGACATTCCCCGTAGCAAAAAAAGCTGCTGAAAAATCTGTGACTTTGTAGGGTTCAGCCGTTGGATTGTTGAAATTACAAGTATTAATAACTGCGCCGTAAGTGAAAAGGCGATCGCTCCCCAATTTCTCTTTCCCCTGCACTAAGGCGTTATCATGAGCTTGCAGGAAATTATTCAGCACTACCAAATCACTATCAATAAAAATAATTGTGTCTCCCAGCGCCTCTTTTACTCCCAAATTCCGAGCCGCAGCTGGACCAGCATGGTCTTGCTGAAACCATCGCACATGGGGAAACTCTTCTTTGTGTTCTGCCAACCACTCCAATGTACCATCAATAGAACCATCATCTACCAAGACAATCTCGTAATCAATAACCGAATTTGGCTGACTCAACTCCTGCACCTCCAAAGCGCGGAGGCACTTTTCTAAAATCGGTTGGCGATTATAAGTCGGTATCACAACGCTGAAAAACACAGTCTCCACCCACAACACTATTTATCCATCTCCAGGATAGGACAGATGGGGCGCTGACACTGTTCCTTACTTTTTTAAACGCAGAGGAACACAGAGGTAAACGCAGAGGTACGCAGAGTTTTGCCAAAGTCCCATCACCAACCCTCGATATTTCCGAACCCCTTTTACGGTGACTTGTACTTAGCTGATTCTGGTTAAGAAAATGTCAGAGGAAATAATTTTAGTTAACTAGTACATAATCTAACCTTAATTATTGACGATTAAAGTAAGCAATAAACTAATTATATTTATTTGTAAAAAATAAATAAGAAATTTTATTAAATTAAGAGTTGTTTATATCTACTAAATTTTTCCTGTCAACATCAGAGGAAAGTTTGATGTCTAAATTGAGTCGGAGAGAAATTTTAATATTTTTTGCTGGCAGTGCTGGTGCTGCTATTTTGGGAGATAAATTCCTAAGCGGTGTTGTCAGCAGTGCAGAAGTAAAAACCACGCCACTCAGCTTTACACCTGTACGCTTACCACATCCACTACCAATTTATCAACAGCAGAAAAATTTCTTACCAACAGGAATTGGTCAAGGAGAAGTAGTTAATGTATCTGCGGATATTAAATTAGGTAACTATAACGTTATTGATGATGTGGTAGTGCCGCCAGAATACGAACGTTATGTAATTGTCAGTTGGGGCGATCGCGTCTTTCCTAGCAAAGATGATTATTTCGGTTACAATAACGATTTTACTGGGTTTATTCCCTTGGAAAAAACTAATGATGTCGGTTATTTATGGGTGAATCATGAATACGTTAGTTTTCCGTTTTCTACCTTAGTAGTAGAAGATTCTTCCGATATTAAAGGACTACCCGATGCTTTTGAGAAGGTAATTGGTTGGGCTTTACCTTCCAGCAGAAATATTGAAGTTGAAGGTGAATTTTTATATAACCAAGGCGGCTCAATTGTTCGCATATCTCGCCAGAATGTGAATAAACGTTTTGCTGTGGTTAAAGATGCCAAAAATCGCCGCATTCATGGTCTTTCTGGATTGGGAATCAATAGTCAACGCAAGGATGACTACAAAAATATCACAGCTTGGGGAAGTCGCAACCACCAAAAAGGGGACAAAAATTATTTAATTGCGACTGGCCCAGCTGCAACTCAAGTTTTTAATCTCTCCTCCGATGAATTGGGTAACAAAATTATTGGTACTGCCTTCAACTGTTCTGGCGGTAAAACTCCTTGGGGAACGATTTTATCTGCGGAAGAGAACTTCCAAAATAGCGTCACAGAAGGAGTCAAAGCTAATGGTACTCAGACGAGTTACACAGATAAAACTCTCGGCAAAACTTTTGGTTTAGTTGGCGAAAAATACGGTTGGATTGTAGAAATTGACCCGACAAATCCACAATTTCGCCCCCGTAAACACACTTGGTTAGGTCGCTTTCGCCATGAGAATGTTGCCCTGCGCGTTGAAAAAGGCCAGAAATTAGTTGCTTACTTGGGTGATGACAGACGTGGCGGACACACTTGGAAATTTGTCAGTGCCAGAACTATTTCTTCACCTACCAGTAAAACTAACAGTAGCTTATGGGAAAATGGGACTTTGTATGTTGCCCGCTATCATCCAGACGGTACAGGTAAATGGATACCGTTGCTCTTAACTACTGCTACTAATCCAATTACACCGACAGTTCTATCTTCTGTAGAATTTGCTGCCTTGCAGAAAGTACAAAAAGAAGGTCTTTTACCACTACCGAGACGTAATGGTATTGCAGGTGAAACCAAAGATGGTGGTACATTTAAATGCGATCGCACTAACGAAGCCAAAGCACTACCTAATTATCAAAATAAAAAGCTATCTGACTTCTACTCTAGCCAAGGTGCTGTCCTGAGTGATGCCTTTTTAGCTGCAAACTTAGTTGGTGGAACTCCCACAGCGCGTCCAGAAGATATAGAAGTGCATCCAACTACCAAAGAAGTCTTCATTGCCTATACTGATGGTGCGCCGGGAAGCGATGGTTATCCTGATTCCCGAATTTTTCAAGTTGCTAAGTTAAGTACAGATGCCAAAGCGACTCAGCAATCAGGCGGACTATACAAAATTATTGAAGATAATGCCGATGCAACAAGTTTAACCTTCCGGTGGCAGAGATTTGCCCAAGGTGGCGAAGCCGGATCGGTGAATGGTGCTGGTTTTGCCAACGTCGATAATTTAGTTTTCGACAATCAAGGAAATATTTGGGGTGTCACAGATATGTCTACCGGTACTCACAATGGTTTTGATGTTGGTGCTGAGGGTAAACAAACCAAAATCGATCACACAGCTAGCGGGAACGTTTCTGATTTTACAGGAGTTTTCGGTAATAACTGGCTATTTTTTATCCCTACTAGTGGTGCTAATGCGGGACAGGTAACACCGTTTGCTTATGGGCCAGTGCGTTGTGAAATGACAGGGCCAACTTTTGTTGGAAATACACTGATTATTTCAGTACAACATCCTGGTGAAGATTGTCCAATAAATGATGGCACAATGCTGAGTCGCAGTATTGAATTACTAGATTTGAATGGTACTACATTTAATCAAACTCGAAGTTTACCTCGTGGCAGTAGTTGGCCAAGTAATATCTCGAAAACTGATGGTGGTAAGGAAGAATCTACAGGTATTCCCCGACCATCTGTAATTGGTATCGTCCCAAAAAATTCTCGCAGTAAGTTTATTTAAGGGACTGACAAATAAAAATATTCAATTAAGTGTTGTGGGGTGGGCGTCTCGCCCGCCCTATAGAACAATACGGTTCAGTTAAGGCTAAAACTCTTTGTCAAATTCAATTTTTTTAACGAACCGCCTTCTCTTCGAGAGGCTGACGCCAATGCGCAGCGTCTCGTTAGAGAAGGACGCAAAGGACGCAAAGAGAAGAAAGAAATGCTTAACTGAACTGTATTGCCCTATAGACTGGGCGGGCAAGATGCCCACCCCACAATATTGGATAATTTATTTCTTGGAGTTCCCTGATATATCGTAAGTGATTTACTGAACATGATATTAGGAGAAAACAAAAAATAATGGTTATTATTCTTTATCGCCTTTGAAAAGACGATCGCAAGTTTTGATTACAAACAAAGTAATTGTGCAATTAGCAATAAATTCCTAATAGGATATTTGCTGCTTAATTTTCTCTAAATTCATTTTTAACACAATTATTACCATTCCTTAAACTAAGCAAGATAACTTTTTATAAGTTGATATTTTTCTGGTGTTCACATATTTGTGAATTTAAGTGGCATACCAATTGAGCGAATCGTGTACTGTAAAAGGCTTTTCTAGTAATGCTTTCACTTGAATGGTGTGGATGTGAACATGATTCGGCAAAAGTATTGAATAATCAGCAGAAATCTAAAGTATTGTGGCTAACAGTAGGTTTACTTGCTGTTTTTTTCGTTGCCGAGTGGAGTGTGGGTTTATGGAGTCAAAGTTTATCTTTACAGGCGGATGCAGGACATATTTTATCGGATATTACAGCCTTAGTAATATCTCTACTTGCTAGTTTTTTAGCACAGCAACCAGCTAAGAAAAAAGCAACCTTTGGAAATCAGCGGATCGAAGTTTTAGCAGCCTTGTTAAATGGGTTAGGTTTGCTGGCGATCGCTACTTTTATCATATTGGAAGCTATTCAACGCTGGCAACATCCAGCAGCCATTTTAGGCTTACCAATGTTAGGGATTGCGGTATTAGGTTTAATCGTCAATCTGCTCAATATTACTTTGCTTCATCCCCACACTCACGATGATTTAAACTTGCGCGGAGCTTTGCTTCATGTCATCGCTGATACTGCTAGTTCTGTGGGCGTAATTATAGCTGCAATAGCCGTTCATCTTTGGGATTGGTGGTGGGCAGATGTTGCTATTAGTTTAGTAGTTGCAATTTTTACGGGTTTAAGTGCTTTACCTTTAGTGCAAGAAAGTTTAAAGATTTTTTTGGAATATGCACCAGAATCAATTGACCCCCTTGAGGTTGAAATATCTCTCAAATCCTTTCCTGGTGTTGTGCAAGTAGAAAAACTCCACATCTGGACACTTAGCTTAAATAAAGTAATGCTTTGTGCAAATTTAACGGTTGAATGTACAACTATCCAAGAACGCGATCGCTTACTCAATAAGTTAGAAAATCACATCCGACAAACTTTTAATATTGCTGAAATAACTTTGCAGCTAACTAGCTACAAAAAAACCTCATTAATACCAATTCATCCTTTATTTAAACAAGATTTAGTTTTCATATTGTCTCATAATAAAGCAAATTAAAACTAGCATATTTCTGTTTATTTTTCTGCCTAAATTACTTAAATTAACATTTAAAAATCATGCTTATTGACATTGACTTTAATTGTCAAAGCATCGCCAACAGTTATTAATTAGGAGATTTCCTGATGATGATTTTCATGCAAAAATCCCCAATGATTTCATTACTCAAACAGTACAAACGCATCTTTGCTTGGTTCATCTCTGGTCTGGTTTTAGCTGTTTTATTGTTCTTGGGAACATCAAATCAACAACCAGCAACCGCCTCTAACCCAAGTTATCCCACACCCTCAATTGTGCCAGATGTAACTTCTACATACTCAGACTTTGGTGCTACTCACCTAGAACCAAACTTTTATCAGTACTAACGGCTAATACTTGCTCAATTAATTTTAAGGCACACTGTAATGATTTCATTTTTGCGAAAGTACAAGCGATCGCTAGCTTTGACTATGGTCGGCTTGCTCTGTACTGTCCTACTAGTATTTGGTAATTCTGTTTTTCAGCCGACTCTAGCCGCTGGTAATGGAGTTAACGTAATTATCATGATTGGCGATGGTATGGGTTGGAATATGGCCCGAGCCGCAGCCGTTGCTAAAGGTGCTCCTTTTTACACAAGTGGTAAAGGCTCAGGTCTGAGCTTTCAAAAGCTAAGTGGATATGGGCTGGTAACAACTTACGGCACAACAATTGAGGGAAATACACCAGCTAACCCAACAGGTCAGCCACACCTAACAAGTAACTCCGCTTTGGATGGATCTAATACACTCACAGGTGCAAGTCCTATTCGTCCCAACTTCTCATTCAAGCCTACTCCTTTTAATCCAGGCGATCGACTTGATGGCAACAGTTTAGCAGAAGGTAATCTCACAGGCTACGACCCTAGTAAGGGCGGCCCTCTTCCCTGGATTCCTCTGACCCCTGCTAATGCTGGTACTTATGACACAGAGTACATCAAACACAGTTATCCCGATTCTGCTAACACCGCGACAACTCTTTATACTGGCGTAAAGAGCTTTAACAACGCGATGGGTGTAGACATTTACGAGAAAAAGTTGAAAACCATCCTGGAAATTGCCAAGGAAAATAATAAGTCTACAGGACTAGTTACTTCCGTACCCATTAGCCACGCAACGCCTGGTGCTGCCGCTTCTTTTGTGAATCGTCGCAGCAAATACGATAGTAAGTACGACCCCACCAAGACTAACCAAGACAGTATTCTGCAACAGACTTTACTAAACTTTCAGCCTAATGTTTTGTTGGGTGGTGGTCATCCGAAAGACTTTGACAATAAAAGTAGTACAAGTACCACAGAAGGTGTCTTTAACTATACGTATATCACAGAAGACACTTATCAACATCTCAGCAATAACCCTACGTCAAATCGTTATGGTTATACCTTTTTGGAACGTGGGCCAAATGCAACTCAGACATTGCTAAATACGGCTGCTAAACTCAATCCAAATAAGGGAGATAAATTATTTGGTCTATATGGTGCGCGTGGACAAGAAGGCAACCTTCCTACTAGTTCTTCTAAGGGAGACTACAGTCTCACAGGTTTGAACAACGGCTCGCTTTATAGCTCTGTTGTTAAGAGTGTAAATCCTTGTCCATCAGGTCAGATCATTCCTGGTACATCTGGGGATTGTGTTCCTGTCGTTGACGCAGCAGGAAACCCAGTTAATGGCCCCACACCTGATACTGTCCGTCCTCTGGCTCCCGGTGAAACCGATGCTAGCTTTATCGCCAGAGAGATTAACGAAAATCCGACTTTGGCTGATCTGACCAAAGCAGCTTTAACAGTTTTAGGTAAAGACAAAGATGGTTTTTGGCTAATGGTTGAGGGAGGCGATATCGATTGGGCTGCTCATGACAACAACATGGATAACCTAATTGGTACCATGAATGATTTTGATAAAGCAGTCCAGCAGGTGATTACTTGGGTAGAAAATCATGGTGGTTGGAGTAAGAACCTACTACTGGTTACTGCTGACCATGACCACTATCTAACTCTGAATAATGATTTTGCCTCTAAATTGACTCCTAATCCTGACCCGAATCAGGCTAGAGGCTTGAAGTATAACGCCAAAGACATCACCTTCAACAAGCACAATCCTAGAGAAGCTGGTCACTTCTGGGGAGCCGATCCAAATTACAAGTACCTCTGGGGTAGCCATAGCCGCCGGATTGTACCTGTGTACTATCAGGGTGCTTATTCATCAACCCTGACTCGATCTTTTGGACAAAAACTCCAGTTTACAGATAGTTCTGGTACTTACACTGCGCCAGGTGTTCGGGGTGTGGTCGATCAAAGTCATATCTTCCAAGCGATGAAAACTGCGATCGCAAGTCCGCACCACTCACGAAATACGAACTGACAAGCTTTGTGTTGCAGAGACTTGGTAACACGCGTGAATGGCACTAAAAAAAGATACAGCCTTTGATCTGACGGGTTCCCAGCTACTAGGCTGGGAACTAGGTGATACAAGCCTTTTAGCTTTTATTGATGCCATTCGTAACACGCGTCTCTGTCTCAAAAAATGGTTCTTTTATGAATGGCACTAAGAAAAGGCGAAAGGCTTGTGTCATCTCGTTCCCAGTCTGAAGACTGGGAATGTATTCCAAGAGGCTCTGCCTCTGGTCAGCCCACTGGAGGCGGAGCCTCCGAGAATGGGTTCCCAGCCTCCAGGCTGGGAACCAGTTAGGGCAAAGCTTATAGCTTTTCTTAGTGCCATTCGGTTCTTTTATCAATGTAAAAAAAATGACTGACTCCATCTTTAAGAAGTTAGCCGCTGCAACGGTAGGAACTGCTTTGATTTTTTCCTTCGGCGAGACTATCCCCGCCCAAGCAGCAGTCCTAACTTATAATTTTTCTAACAACGATAAAACTCTCACAGGCACTTTTTCATTCGACCAAGCAGCAGCAGCAGACGATCAAGAAGTAACCATCGCAGAAGGTTTAAAGATTTCTGCTAACTATGGTGGACAGTTATACACTGAAGCGGATGATCCTTTAGCGTCAGTTTTCACTGACTTTTCAGGAACAATTTTGAACCAAGCAGGCTTAGGGTTGTATTTTACACCTAGCACTTTTAATGTCTACCGTGATAGTTTTATCGATTTGAATGATTCCAGTGGTGCGGGTGTTCAAACTGTCACTTACACGAGTGTTCCAGAGCCAAGTTTGATGTTGGGATTGTCTGTATTCGGATTGAGTTTGTTCTTGGGTAAAAAGATCGGATCTTCTAGACCATCAAGCACAAAAGCTTAATCCAGATTATCAAGAATAAAAGGTTAAAGGTTAAAGGTTAAAGGGGAAAGTGATGAACAGGCCGCGCCACTTGCGGGCGTTAGCGGAGCGGGACGCAGTACGGTTTTTACCTTTCCCCCTTCCCCTTCTTCATAAACTGTTAACATGTCGCGGAAGTCCCCACCTTCAATTGCGAAGCCCCATCCGTCTTACGGTGGGGTATTTCACGCGGTTTATTTGCATCTATCTAAAACAGGGCGGTATTACCCACCCTGTCAATTTTTCACATTTATTGAGTCTGGTGAAAACTTATACAAAGCAATATAAAAAAGTTATATCTAGAAGCGATCGCAATCCTATTTAATTTCTGAAAATCGTAAAGCTCGAATTCCCAACTTCTTTAAAAGTCGGGATTTTTATTATTCAGTTGCATGAATAAAATATACATGGATTAGTTTAGATATAATAATGACTCATTGTTTGTTGTCCTAACTGGAGAAATTAATGGGTCGCGCCAAAAAGGTTGTCCTAGCATATTCTGGTGGAGTGGATACTTCAGTTTGCATCCCCTACCTCAAACAGGAGTGGGGTGTGGAAGAGGTGATTACCCTAGCAGCAGATTTAGGTCAGGGAGATGAATTAGAGCCAGTTCGAGAAAAAGCTCTGAAATCCGGTGCAAGTGAATCCCTCGTGGCGGATGTCAAAGACAGCTTCGTTAAAGATTACGCCTTTGGAGCGATTCAAGCTAACGCTCTTTATGAAAATCGTTATCCTCTAGGAACTGCTCTGGCCCGTCCACTGATTGCTAAGGTATTAGTAGAAACAGCCGAAAAATATGGTGCTGATGCGATCGCTCACGGTTGCACTGGCAAAGGTAACGATCAGGTTCGCTTTGATGTCTCTGTAACCGCTCTGAACCCCAACCTGAAGATTCTCGCACCAGCCAGAGAATGGGGAATGAGCCGTGAGCAAACCATCGCCTATGGTGAAAAGTTTGGTATTCCTTCACCAGTCAAAAAATCTTCTCCCTACAGCATTGACAAGAATTTGCTCGGTCGTAGTATTGAAGCTGGTTTACTCGAAGATCCGTCATTTGAGCCACCAGAAGAAATCTATGAAATGACCAAAGCGATCGCTGACACTCCCAATGAGCCAGAGTACATCGAAATCGGTTTCCAAGGTGGTATTCCCACTACCCTCAACGGTATAGCTAAAAAGCCAGTTGAGCTAATTGAAGAACTCAATCAGCTTGTAGGAAATCATGGCATCGGCCGGATCGATATGATTGAAAACCGTCTGGTGGGCATAAAATCGCGGGAAATCTACGAATCACCTGCGATGTTGGTGCTAATTCAGGCACATAGAGATTTAGAAAGCTTGACTTTAACGGCAGATGTCACCCATTACAAGCGCGGCATTGAAGAAACTTACAGCCAAATCGTTTACAACGGTTTATGGTATAGTCCCCTAAAAGTTGCACTCGATGCTTTTATTCAAAAGACACAAGAACGAGTCTCTGGAACTGTGCGAGTGAAGTTGTTCAAGGGCAGCTCTACAATTGTTGGGCGTTCGAGCGATAATTCCCTCTACACTCCCGATTTGGCAACCTACGGAGCCGAAGACCAATTCGATCACAAAGCCGCTGAAGGCTTTATCTACGTTTGGGGATTACCAACTCGCATTTGGTCGCGGCACACTAAAAGTTAGGAGTTAGAAGTTAAGAGTTAGGAGTTAGGAGTTAAAAATGCAAAATACAAAAGTAAAAGTTAAAAAAATAACTTTTTACTTTACTCCTCACTCCTCACTTTTTATTCTTCACTCCTCACTTCCTTAACTTGGCGAGACTCTAGCCAGAGGGGCACAATAATTAAGGCAGCGAGAATCAGTAAAGCTGCGATCGCAAATTGACCTACCCAAGCAACCAATTGTTCTAAAGAGACAACTTTGCCAGCAAAAAAAGCTAACGTCACCATCAAACTAGCCCAAGCAACTGCTCCTAAAAAATTGTATAAAAAGAATTTTCCAAAAGGCATTTCAGCTATACCAGCTAGTGGTGCAGCAAAAACTCGTAACAATGCCAAAAAACGTCCAAAAAATACCCCTTTAGCAGCATTCTGACTAAATTGCTCTTTAATATTTAGCAGCCGCACTTCCGAAATCCGAAAAATGCTACCAACTTTTACCAGAAAAGCCCAACCGCTAACTCTACCAATCCAGTAGCCACAAGTGCCACCAATGACAGCACCCATAATTGCGTCACCGAGAACCAGCCAGAAATTTAGTTCATCGCTGCCAGCTAGAAACCCACCTACTAAGGTCACGGTTTCACCAGGAAGGGGAATGCCTAAATTTTCTAGCAAAATTCCCAAAAAGATTGCCCAATACCCGTAAGTGTGGGCGACTTCCTGGATATTTTCTAGTGAAATCAGCTCTAAAGACATCCCGCACCGCCGTCTTTACAAATTTTTACTTTTACTACATCTTTGCTTGTTTTTGAGTGGGGTGTCAATCAAACCACTAGATTCATTCATTAAGTCATTAGTTTAATTTTGCACGATCCATGACTTATAGTCTATGGTAGCTATTAATTTCCGACTATTAACAATGTGATTCTTGAAATTCATTACCACAAATTAATATTTATTAAAAATAAAATAAAAAATTTATAGAAACTTCATAAACTTCGAGTTGAATTATAAAAATTTTGTAAAAGATACGCTTGATACCGAAATTATTAGACCCTTATGCCTATATTGATGAAAGTTATTACAAATTATACGGCATGAATACTGAAATAATTTCTTTCAACTGTACGGCTTCAATTGCCCAAATATCTGGGTAAAACAGTCATTTTGTCGTTGAAAGAAAAGAAGTATTGATGTCTTTTTTCAGTTTTTTGTCAAGTGTTCCAATTACCCTGTTAAATTCATGGCTCTCACACAACAAGAATTTCCAGTGATTTTCTTTAAACCCGAAGGAAGCATAGATTTGGAAGGCGGTAAGGCCTTAAATGAACAAATGGCTGGAGTCGTGCCTCAAGCTCATCAACTCTGGATTATCGACCTTACAGAGGTTAATTTCATGGACAGTTCTGGATTAGTCCCTTTGGTAAAAGGGTTAAAAGTTGCACGTCAGAGTGGTTGCCGTTTGGTTTTATGCAACGTACAGGCTCCTGTACGGTTAATTTTGGAACTTACCCAACTTGATACAGTGTTTGAAATTTTCAATACTTACCAAGACATTTTTACTACTGTCAAAGATAACAGTCTGGTGCTAGCAGGCTGACTAATAAATCTACCGATAGAAGGATGCTGAAGTCAAGCAATATTTGCATATTTTCACATTCTCCAAGATAACAGTCTGGTGCTAGCAGGCTTATGTTCTTTTTTTCTAGAGAAGAATGTTGAGGAAAACTCATGGTTTTGAGCTATGTGGGATGAATGGCAGATGAATGAATCTGCTTGCTGCAAGCGATCTACCAAAGAGAATGTTTGAAAAGTACTATTGCTAACATGGCAACCTCAGAAACCTAACCCCTAGCCCTATCTATGATGGCAGGATGGTTTCAAAGCCTCTCTCCGAGGTGGAGAGAGGTTTGGAGATGGATAAAAATATTTATGGCTCTAAACGATAAATAAAAGCTTCTATCTTTTTCTTTTTTCGCATGAAACTACCCTGCCTTCCCGATCGGGGAATGGGGGTTTCAAAGCATTTCTTTGCTTGCCTAACGTCAGGCTGACACCAACAGAGAGAGCATTGACACTCTCAGCACTAAAGTGACTGAGTTTCCCACATCCCGTGTGTTCCTATAAATACAAGTAGGGTTTTTGGTATGCTCTACTACTTTTCCAACATCCTCTTAAAGCAGAAAATAACAAAAATTTGTCAAAGCAAATGCAATTCTTGGTGACACTCCCCAATCTTTTCAAGACAGGGATTTTCAAATTACAAATTACTCTGAGCTAATTTTTCTAATTAGAGCGGCATAAATAATTAAATAGTCTCCAAAATCCTTTGCCGCAACAATTTCTTACCTCTTAAGGTTCCACCATAATGGTAATATTAGGCATTCTGGGGAGTCGAAATGTTAGTTTGTTCGGATGCTGGACGGGGAAAATTTGGCAAATCAATACCGCTATGACTAGCATTGCGAGTTTTGAGTGCTAAACGGTAACTCACGCTTTGCAGTTCTGCTTGTAGCTGGCGGTTTTCGCGTTGTAGCATTGCTACTTTTTCTCTGACTGGCGTCATCCGCTCCTCAAACTTCCGTCGGTAAATTTGAGGCAACTCTTGTACTACTTGCTCCAACATCCGAGTGCGATCTGTAAGTTCTTGAACTGACTGTCGCAATTGATAAATCTCGGAGTCACGAGTCGTAATTTGCTCTTGGTAGAACCCCACCTGCTGCTCTACAGCCTGGAGTTGTTCTTGCAAAGCGTGTAACTGGCTTAAATCGCGTTCAAGCTCCGGCTGTGGCGGCATAAAACTAGTATTGCCCTTTACCAACCGGAAAAGTTCTTGAGATAGTTGTTGTACTAGTTGATCGCGAAGTTGCAACTCTTGGCGTAGCTGCGATACTTCGGTAGAGAGAACTTGAATATTCGGTGTATCAGATTGGATCACAGTAGCTTAAAGCTCCCATTCAGAATCTTGTCCACTCTTAGGTATAACTGCGGGAGTACTACCTTTGGCAAGTATTTGTTAATTTAGCATTCCCAAATAAGTGATGAGAAAAGAAAAAGACAAAATTTTATTGAATGGGATTTGGGCATTGGGCATTAGGGATTAGGATTAGGGATTAATTATTTTATTCCTCATTTCCCTGCTCCCTAATCCCCATTCATTACACGGTTGCAGTTGCAGCTACTTTAGTGGGCCTTTCCTTTTCCTCTTTAGGGGGTTTTTCTTCGGCAATTTCTTGCTTAACTGTCAGATAGCGAATTACTTCTTCACTCAAGCGCATGGCACGTTCAAAGGGAGCGATCGCAGTTGCTGGGGCACCGTAGTTTAATTGAATGTAAATGCCATCGCGATGTTTTTTGATTTCATAAGCCAGACGACGCTTACCACGATTTTGAATTTGGATATCTTCAGCGCCTTGATCGCGAAGCAAATTCTGATATTTAGTAACTGCTTGCTCTACCTGTTCCTCTCCGAGGTCAGGACGGAGAATGTACATTGTTTCGTAACTTGTAGTCATATTTTCCAATTTCCTCATGGACAAAAGTGGCTGCTGATGTTAATTTATACCTTTTTTACATTAAAAATGCCAGTATAGTTCAACATCTGAAGCAACAAGGAACTATAATCTTACCAGTTTTCAATTTTGTTTCATTAGCCAAATCGCCAAAATTTGGATTTTTTGGATGCCCATAATGAAAACTAGGTCGGGAGGCAACCCCGATATTTCTTTAGCAAGATTGATCGAGCTATGAGGTTTGCCAATAGTGGTGATCGCTTTTTTGCTCAAGGCTCAATTGGTTCGTCAAACAGCTAACTGAACTGATTGCCAACTGCTTACAGCTTCTAATCGCAGATAAAAGGATATTCATCAAGGTTATGGCGCAGCGCTACGTGCGAATTCAAAATCCAGAAGGACAGATTTACTATGGGTTACTACAGCTATCCCTGAATGTGCAGGTGCTAGATGCTCCCCCCTGGTTACATGGACAACCCACTGATTTAACTTTCACACCAGAAAATTACCAAATTCTGGCTCCCTGCGCTCCTTCAAAAATTGTGGCGGTGGGTAAGAATTATGCAGATCATGCAGCCGAAATGGGAACTCCAGTACCTTCTGAGCCATTAATCTTTCTCAAGCCACCCACGTCGATTATTCCATCTGAGAGGGAAATTAAATATCCTCCCCAGTCGCAAAGAGTTGACTACGAAGGAGAGTTAGCATTAGTGATTGGCGATTACGCCTTTGAATGCACACCAGAGGTAGCCCAAACCAAAATTTGGGGCTACACCATCGCTAATGATGTCACAGCGCGGGATTTACAAAAAAAGGATGGTCAATGGACACGAGCCAAAGGTTTTGATACTTTCTGCCCTTTGGGCCCTTGGATTGTACGAGAATTAAATCCTGGAGCGAGATTACAGACTTTTGTAAATGACGATGTTAATCCAGTCCAATCTGCTTGTATCGATCAGATGGTGTTTTCCCCCGATGTTTTAGTTTCCTATATCAGTCAGGTGATGACGTTATTACCCGGTGATTTGGTGCTTACAGGAACACCAGAGGGTGTCAATCCATTGCATCCAGGCGATCGCGTCCGCGTTGAAATTGAAGGTATTGGTCGCCTGGAAAACAGCGTAGCGGTTCGTTAACTTCTAACGCACCTGCATATACACTGCATCGGAAATCGCCGGAATTTCGGCATAACGTCCCAGTAGAGACTGGACGGCGGAATATCCAACTGCTGCTACAACACCTAGAAAGATGGTGTTAGCTACTGTTTCTATTGCAAAGCCAGTACCAGGAACCTGTCCTAAAACTCGCACCAGTATGGAACACAAAAATATAACTATGTCCAAAAGAATTGCCTGCATTGTGTTGAAACGAATGAAATGACTGATTTTTTCGTTTCTCACCACTAACAGTAACAAGGCAAAGAACACAATTATTTGTCCTAATTGTCCTAGACTACCGTAGATTATTAGCACTGGTTGCAGAGGTAAAAGCAAAACTTGTAGTGCTGGAAACTGATTCAAGAAATAGCTGCCAAAGACTAAACCATCAACTAGGGGCAGCAAATAAGGCAAGGAAGCAAAAATCCGATCTGAAACTGTTGTAGACCCGCGCCAAGACATTATGCGTTCTCCTGTGGTTGAATTTCTACAGTTACTTGAGCTTAGGATAACGCAGTTGCTTGGTCTTGCTGACAAATTCAACTATTCTATATGGGCAATGCGAAAGCCCATCATGCACTCATACTGATCCGGCTGCTGTTGAGTAAGTTTGCGAATAGCTTGACCACAGCGCAGTTGACCACCACGCCAACGTGGTTGACCGCTCCCGTCAGCGAGTAAACAAGACTGACAAACTTGCTCAGGGGCAAGGATTTGATCGTCCATTAAAATGACTAACATCGAATCCCTCCTGTAAATCCTCATTGTCAAACAATTTTGGATTTTAGATTTTGGATTTTGGATTGACCCTATAGATATATCCAGGGTTAAGTGCTTTAACGATCGCAGATGACACTTAAGAGCCACATCCTATTGCATTTCCCAACCTAGTAAGGTACACCCGTAACCCGGATTTCTCACGCATAGTGTAAGCTTCAGGGGGTAAGACTTCTTCCCCATCCTCCCACACTTCCCACACCCCTTACGGTATAATGTTGTACCTCATCTGAATGAGAACCGCCATACCTCTTTGTAGCAAAAATGTAGGCAATTACGATTCAATAAAAATTGTCAAGTGAATCTGAATTTATTGTACGTTGTGTACATTGCAAATTGGACATTGCAGTAAAAAATAATACAAAAATATTGGCAATAAGTTGGGCAGATACAGCCAAGGGTATCCACTGAACCCTGTTAATTTAGCACTTGAGAGTGTCAAACTTAATATTCATAAAATAACAAAAGCTTTATGCACAAGCAACACGGCGAATCTTTGAAATTTCCTTGACGTGACTGGTGAAAGTGTGATAATTCAAGTCAGTAAAACTCAGTTAACTTGATAGCCATTTAAGTGATGCATTTCTAAAATACTGAGGTAAACTTGCAAGCAAGTTAATACATAATATTACTCAGCGGCTCGTCGGTCTGGGCATCACTTACAATGGAACACTGGCAATTTCTGATACAGAAACAAGGCGCTCGCTCGTGGCATATTCTAGAATCGCCAAATTTGGAAATTTCGGAAGGGCAGTATAGAGTTTTAGCTCGTTCTAACCTTCCGAATACAGATGTGGAAGTACGGGTAACTCACTCTTCAACCCAGGAAGTTCAACCAACGCGGCGAATTTTCAAGCGATCGCGTCGCACTAACTCAGAAGGCTTAATGGCGGTAATTCCTTTTACCTACTTCCAGGCGGGAGTTTGGGAGTTGCGCTGTTCTGGCGATTTGATGTCGGATCTGCTGGGTAAATCTTGGCAATACAGAGTCCAAGTACAAGTTTTGTCTCAAGAAGAAGAGGAGGCGAAGCAGAGGGAGAAGGCAGAATCATATTTACTCGTTCAGCAAAATACTGTTTCTGAAAATCTGGAATGCAGTGCCTCAGCAGAATCAGATGCGATCGCTATTCCCGCAGAATCGGCAATTAGTGGAGAACTGGAATCTACTGTCCCAGCAGAAACCGCAATTACTTTAGATGATGCGATCGCTATTCCCGCAGAATCGGCAATTAGTGGAGAACTGAAATCGACTGTCCCAGCAGAACCCGCAATTACCTTAGATGATGCGATCGCTGTTCCCGTAGAATCGGCAATTAGTGGAGAACTGGAATCTACTGTCCCAGCAGAACCCGCAATTACCTTAGATGATGCGATCGCTGTTTCCGCAGAATCGGCAATTGTTCTATACAGCAACCCTATTACTATTGTTCTGCCAGATCAAGGGAACTTAGAAGACACTACCCCAGCAGAACCTTTAATTGGGCTAGATCAAGCGATCGCTGTTACCGCAGAACTGGCAATTACTACAGACAGCAACACCACTACAACTGTTCTGCCTGATGATGAAACGGAAGAAAATATCGCGATCAACGAGCCTGTGAGTCCTATGTGGCTCAAAGGAGAGACAGCAGAACAGATTTTACAAAATTTAATAGATTTAGCTTTACCCGCCTCTGAACTGCTGCCCAACGATGAAAATGTTACAGATTCTTTAGCGACACAACTACCGCCACCATTATTATTAACTTTAGACCAGGATAATTATATTGCTCGTTGGGGACAAGCTCTTGGAATCAATGGGCACATAGAACCCAAAGAAAATACAAATCTAGATCAAGCTGAAACATTATCTCCAAAAAGGCTACGGGCACTTGAACTAGGAATTGAACTGCGATCGCCCAATAACTCGAAAATCTTGACCAAGGTACGGCAAATTTTACCAGATCAAGAGTTACCTTTCAGTATCAATACCTCAATTAATATTCCAGCTGACTGTGAATCTAAGTTAATTTTGGCAGATATCAGTTTGTATGGTAAATTCGCCGATGCTGGTGAAGTTATTCGGTTAGCTAGCCAGTCCTTCACCATTACAGCAGATGTCACAGAATTACTGGCAATCACAGCCGTAGCAAAACCTAGTACAGATGCAATACCATCGGACTCATCTGCTGCTTTCATAGAACCAGAGACACCTGTTAGGCTAGATTTGAAACTATTAAATCTGGTCAAAATGGCAAAAACAGACCAGTCTCAGATAGTTAATCCATCCCCAAATACACCCTTACCACCGCAAATTAACCTGCAAGCTCTGCGAGAAGCTACTCTACGGACATCTAAACTAAAGAATTCAGGCAATTCACCTCAATTACCGAAACTGCCCCCTATTCAAAGCGATGCCAATATTCCCGCAGATGTTGTTGCAGAACAACCTATACAGGAAGAACTTCTAGAAAAAGACGCTAATATAGCCGCCATCAACTTGGAGCAATTGGTTATCAAGCAACGTCGGATGCCAAGACTCGAAACTACTTTGCCATACTTGAAACGCCTACAAACTTTGCCAGATGATACAGAAGAAGTTAAAAAAAATGTCCTCCCAGATGCCTTGGAAGTTCAAGGAACTAAAGACTTCCCACAGTTAGATGCAATTGTACTTGAAGATGAAAATACACCTGAATTAGTAGTAGCTGATGCAACATCTCAAGAAGAATCTGTTGCTGAAGTAGAACCCCAGCAAAATGAACCATCTCAAGAAGAATCTATTGCTGAAGTAGAACCCCAGCAAAATAAGCAATTGCAGGAAGAACCTGTTGCTGAAGTAGAACCCCAGACAAATGCACAATTTATTACAACAGGCAACCTTTACTCATCTCCTTTACTCAGAAAGTGGATGCAGAGCCAAGGATACTCTTTGCCTGAATCGATCAATGATCTGCAACCTCAAGACTACGATAACTATGAGCCAGCGCCGCCCCTTTCTCTAAGTTCAGAAACAGCGAATGTTGATGTTAACTTGCCATTAAACCTAGATGCCAACACTGAGACATGGCGCGAACAAGGAACATGGGAAGAAGTCCAAGATTTGGCTGACGAACTGGGGAACTATGGGGAAGATATAGACAAAGCACAGGAAGCGGATCTGGGGATAGGAGAAAATACAGAACTAGAAAAAGTACTAGAAGAAGCAATACTCTCATCGGCTTTGTCAACGCAAATACCACCGCCGCCTCCTCCGATAAAAACAAATATAGCGTCAGCTTGGTTGGCGCAAGAAATCGTTGTCGATGATACAGATAGTGAACTGGAAGCCGATTTAATTAGGGGTTACACCTTTGAACAGAAGGAGCAACCATTATTAAATTTATCCCCTTCCTTACCTATAATTACGGCAGCCACTAAGGTTTTGCCAATTCCACAGCTGCATGTGCCAGAAGGCGAACTAATTGCTGGTAAGTTTGTCATAGTCCGCGTAGTACTACCTGAAGTACCTCCGCAAGTTGTTGTCAAGTTATGGGTTGAAGATTATCAAACTCGTTGGTTACTAGATGGGCCCCATTTATTGACAAATTTACTACCTAATGCCTCAGGTGGGTTGGAAGTGATGACGCAATTAAACATTCCCTTTGGCTGTTTAGAAATTCGCTTGGAAGCGATCGCACTTGATCTGACAACCCAACAAGAGAGTCACAAAGTCACAATATTGCGAACTGTGATTCCTCCAGACTTACCAGACTTGCAGCTAGATGAACTCCTGGGTATCTAACTTAGGGATGACGGGGTATTGGACATTGGGCATGGAGAAGAGACAAGGTAGACAAGGAAGAGGGGCAGGGTGGTTTCATACAAAGAAAGAAAAAACTCTATCGAGTTGGTTGGAGAGTGCGCGTTGTGCTTGAGGAATAGTTCGGAAACCGAGTTTGCGTGCGATCGTAATAAAAAAGTTGTGTAAGATAGACCAATTCACAGGGGCATTGCCACCACGCCGTAGTGGAAAGTCTTCTTTGAATGTCACATCTCTTACCCAATGAAGTCGATTTTCGATTCCCCAATGCCCTTGAATGTCGGCAAGTAACTGTTGAGCTTCGAGATATTGACTACAGATATAGAATTGACGCTCGTAAAATGGCCGACCATTGCGCTCACCCTGACGCTCGACAACAATAAAAGTTTTGAGTCCAGACCATTTTTTTTGAATTTGTTCGGGGGCAGCAAAAACCTTGCACTGACGTTGAACTAGCCGAGAATGAACATTCTCTACAGTTGTGGCACTGCTAAGTGGAACATCTTGTTGTAACTCGGTTTGAGCCATTTTGTAGAGTGTCGGTTGATTTTCTTTTAATCCAATCAGGTAGTCATTGCCACTATTGACAATCAGTGATACAGTTTTTTTTGGCAGTGTAGAGCATCAAGTGTAAAAACGACTTGTTGACCACAAAACTCGAAGATTAATTGTTTTACGATCGCTACTTCACTAATTTTTTTGTTGGACATTGGTTGCATCCTGAGTACAATACCTCGTTCATGACTATAAACCGATACTGTACTGATAAAGTTTTGGTAGGACTGACTGTAATCTGTGACTGTGCAACGAATGCCTTTTCCGTCAATTGCCAATCTTTCTCCTGGCATCGGTGGAACAAAAACTAACGCCCAATTATTAAATAAGTCGGTGAATGGCTGAAAATCTACTGTTTTGAGTACTCGTCGGAACGTTGAATAGGATGGAAACTTCATTGTTTCATCTAGGTTTAACAGCTCAATTAAGCTCCGTCTGTGTACTTTGGTAAAATCTTCCAGTGGCCGGTAGCCCCAATACCCAGTCATTGCTCCGAGCAATATGAGCAATAATACCAACCATAATTCATGCCTTCGTCCTCGGATGTGTCTATAGTCTGGGACTTGCTGCAATTGTTCGACGAGATTCATACTTGTTAGTTATCCATTTTTCTCCACCCTCTATAAATCATTATTATTTTTCTCTCGTTGTATGAAACCACCCTGAGGTAGACAAGGAAGAGGGGGGAGACAAGGGAGAAACTTGTTCAATAATTCCGACTTGTCTCCTTGTCCCCCATCTCCCTGTGTTAAAAATATGAAAGAATTTCAAATATTTGGCAGAATTTGCAGTAAGCTCATTTTGAATTGTAGTGTGATTCGATAGGAACCTTTACTATGGCAGCTTCTTTTTTGCCTTCTATCTTGGCTAGTACTTCCTACTTGCCTGCTATTTTCGTTCCCATAATCGGTTGGGTTTTGCCAGCTGTGGTATTCTCGTTTCTGTTTTTATACATTGAAAGCGACGACATCAGCAACATTAACTAATACTGATGTGGTAATTAGTCATTAGTCATTTGCAAAAGACAAAAGATAAAAGACAAATGACTATTCACAAAATTAATACCGCCTATCTCATAGAGACAGGCGGTTTTTTTAACGTTGATTTCTCAACAAATGCTAGAAAATTCTAACTTATAGTATTCGGTTCAAACTAACGTTTAGATTGAAGAACCGAGTCCGGCGTAGGCACCATAAAAGAAAATGCCCAAGACTGTAATTATACCTAAACCTGCGATCGTAGCGACGACCCACAGGGGAATTCTCCCACTTCCTGCAGACACAGCTTCTCTCCTCCCTTAACAAAAATTCAACACACGTTCAATAAACAAAAATTAACAACAGTAGTTCCAGTTAGTTAAAGAAGTAACTGGAAAATAGAATACCCAGAACGAAAATTAGCAGTAATCCCAGGTATAACGAAGTCCGGTTTAGTTCAACCGGCTGATTATTGGGATTGGGCGATCTTTCTACCATAATTGCTCCTAACGTTGAATAAATTGCATTGCGGCGATCGCGCCCAAAAAGAATACAGTTGGTACACCTAAGGTGTGAACTGCCAGCCATCTAACGGTAAAAATTGGATAGGTAACTGGTTGATTGATGTTATTGCCGCTAGTCATGATCTCAAACTACTTTCCAATAAATTGTTCAACTTGTTTTTTAGCTTCAAAACGGTTCTTCACAATGGGCACTTCCTGCCGCGCTGGTGTGAAATACTCGTTGGGGCGGGGTGTGCCAAAAGCATCATAAGCCAGTCCGGTGCTGACAAATAACCAACCAGCAATAAACAATGCTGGGATGGTGATGCTGTGAATTACCCAGTAGCGAACGCTGGTAATGATGTCCGAAAACGGACGTTCTCCAGTGGTACCTGACATTTAGATTCCTACCTTCACAAAGAATGTTATAGAGTTTATTATCCTACAAAGTTAAGAAAGAGTTACAAGTTGCAAAGTTCTTCTCAGAAATAGGTACTGGGGATTGGGGATTGGGAAAAATCCTAGCTAGTCCCTAGTCCCCAGTCCCCATTAAGCTGCTTCAGGGTTTGGTAGATATTTGAGCAAAACACCGCGATCGCCAATTATAAATCCCCGTTCTGGCTCTAAGAACACAATCTTGTACAAATTAGCCGCAACTTCTTCCACTTCACGGTCTTTTTCCCAGGTTTTGCCACCGTCGGCACTCCGTAGTAAATTACCGCTACCGCCACCTATCCAAATTTCATTGGGTGTGCGATATGCCAAATCTAGTAAACCCCAACTTGTAGATAACTCTGGATATTGTGCCTTTTGCCACTCGTCAGGTTTAGTTTCGTCACTAAACTGAATTTGACCTCCTCTAGCTAGTAACCACAATTGCCCATTGTTAGCAAAACCCATGTTTTCTACCCGCCGAGAACTATTGCGGTTATGGGGAACCCAAGCATCCTGCCCCGGTTCCCAAGTTGAGTAGAAGCTACCCTTAGCAGAAACAGCAACATATTTACCATCAGCAGAACGTTCTAAGTTACGTACCACACCGACTGCTGATTCTACCTGGGCTTTCCAGTTTTTGCCGCCATCTGTGGTCTTATATATGGCTCCCACATCAGTAGCCATTTCTGCTGTACTGTCTGACAGTGCCTTAACTGCGATCGGGCTACCTGGTAGCTTTTCGCTCAAAGGAATACGTGACCATGAAGCACCTTCATCAGTTGTATGCAGCAATAGTCCTGGCTCTCCGGCAATCCAGCCTTCTTTTCCTGCAAAACTTACTGAGTCAAAACGATACTTTTGCTCATCAAGTTGCAGTGTGATTGGTTTCCAAGTATTACCACCATCATTGGTTTCCAACAGAGTGGCATTGCTACCTACTAAGTAGCCATGTTCAGGGTTATCAGTAAAACCTATATCCAATAGATTCGAGTCTGTTGGCACAGAAATGACTTTCCAAGGGTTGTAGCTAACAGAGGGAATTTTGCTACAACCTATGCATATTACGACTACTATTAACAAGGCAAATATTCGTTGCCAACCTTTCAAAAATGAATGCATCAGTATTTCTTAGTTGTTTCTAAATTTCTCTAGGAGTAGGTAGTCAGGATGCTCGAAAATCCTGGGTTTTTCATTTTGTTAGCGCAGCGTAAAGCCTTCTCTTCTCCCAAGGAGAGACGCTAGCGCGAACGAGAGGCAACGCCTTCGGCATAGCTTCTCTACGAGACGCAACCGCGAACGCTTAGAGCGAGTCCGCGTACTACTACGGGGATCTTGCTACGTGAAGCGTCTCGTAGAGAGCGTCATTTTGAACTGCTTAACAGCTATTACTGTAAGCCGTAGAGACTGATAAAAAACAAGAAGCCAAGAGCCAAAGCACCAAAAATTAGGATATTCTTTTGAGTTGGGGTTAGGTTGTTGACACCCAAACCGTAACCGAGATTTTCTTTGAACCCAGATGCAGTACCGGCAGGGCCGATGTTGGCAAAGGCAGTCTTTTTAGCAGAACAAACTGGACAGCGCCAATTTATAGGCAGTTCTGCAAAGAGTATCCCGGAAGGAATATCATGCTTGTCATCTCCCTTCTCAGGTTCGTAAACATAACCGCAGGCGCGACACTCATAGCGGTCTAACACCGGAGTCTCAACAGCTGGTTCGCTCATGGCTAAGGCCTCGCAGAGAAGAAATCTTAAATATACGTTAAAAATTATGACATAATTGTTAGACTTTTCTATCACTAGCAAAAGCGAATCAAATACCTGAAGTGCATCTGTTTCCCAGATTTCAGAAAAACCAAACAGATATAATGTAAAAGAAAGTAACGTAGTTGAGGGATTGGGGATTGGGGACTGGGGATTAAAAATAAAGAATTTGGTATTAAGGATAAGGGATTGGAAATTCAGAAGGATTACCCAATACCCAGTACCCAGTACCTAGTCCCCACTCCCCACTCCCCACTCCCCACTCCCTACTCCCTACTTAAAATACTCCATAAGCGGTAGATACTCATTGTGTTTGTCCTCAGCGGTTACGAGTACCTTCTAGGCTTCTTCATCATCTGTAGCCTAGTACCTGCCTTAGCGCTCTCAGCATCCAAGCTCCTACGACCCAGTAGTTACAGCCCAGAACGGCGCACCACTTACGAATCTGGCATGGAACCCATCGGGGGAGCCTGGATTCAGTTCAACATCCGCTACTACATGTTTGCTCTGGTCTTCGTCGTCTTTGATGTGGAGACTGTTTTCTTGTATCCTTGGGCAGTAGCTTTCCACCGTTTGGGGCTATTGGCATTTATTGAAGCGCTAGTCTTTATTGCAATTCTTGTAGTCGCTTTAGTTTACGCGTGGCGTAAAGGAGCTTTGGAATGGTCTTGAATTCTAACTTAACAACCCAGGACAAAGAACGAATCATCAACCCCATTGAGCGGACTACAATCACTCAAGACCTTTCAGAAAACGTCATTTTGACGACGGTTGATGACCTCTACGACTGGGCGCGGCTTTCTAGTCTGTGGCCGCTGTTATTTGGTACTGCTTGCTGCTTTATTGAGTTTGCAGCTTTAATTGGTTCCCGATTTGACTTTGACCGTTTTGGGCTAATTCCCCGTTCTAGCCCCCGCCAAGCCGATTTAATTATTACGGCAGGGACTATTACGATGAAGATGGCTCCTCAATTGGTGCGTCTTTATGAACAAATGCCAGAGCCAAAGTATGTAATTGCGATGGGTGCTTGCACAATTACTGGCGGGATGTTCAGCGTTGATTCCCCCACAGCAGTGCGCGGAGTCGATAAATTGATTCCTGTAGATGTGTATTTGCCTGGTTGTCCTCCCCGTCCAGAAGCAATTATCGACGCAATCATTAAGCTGCGGAAGAAAATCTCCAATGAGTCGATGCAAGAGCGGGATAAAATTAAGCAAACTCACCGCTACTACAGCACGACTCATAACCTGAAGCCAGTAGATGAAATCTTAACTGGTAAGTATTTGCAGTCAGAAACTCGCTATGCACCACCGAAAGAATTGGCGGAAGCGATTGGTTTACCAGTACCACCTGCACTGCTGACAGCAAAGGTACAAAAGGAGGAACAAACCCGTGGCTGAAGAAGAATCTAAACCAGTAGCAGCAGCAAAAGAAGAGTCATTGGTACAAGCCGGTAAAGTTTCCCAGTGGTTGACGGAAAATGGCTTTGACCATGAGTTTTTGGCACCAGATAAAAATGGTGTAGAGATAATTAAGGTGGCGGCAGATTTTTTGCTTCCTACCGCTACAGCCCTTTATGCCTACGGGTTTAATTATCTCCAGTTTCAAGGTGGTGTTGACCTTGGGCCAGGACAGGAATTGGTGAGTGTGTATCACTTGAATAAAGTGGGTGATAATAGCGATCGCCCCGAAGAAGTTCGAGTTAAGGTGTTCTTACCACGGGAAAACCCCGTAGTGCCTTCTGTGTACTGGATTTGGAAGACCGCAGATTGGCAAGAACGCGAGTCTTACGATATGTACGGCATTATCTACGAAGGACACCCAAATCTCAAGCGAATTTTGATGCCGGAAGATTGGGTAGGTTGGCCTTTGCGAAAAGATTACATCTCGCCTGATTTCTATGAGTTGCAAGATGCTTATTAGATAGTGCTGAATAGAGACGCGATTCATCGCGTCTGTACAAGATAGTGGTTTCGGCAGTCATTAACCCCTTTCCGGTGGCGGAGAGGGGTTATGTTTTTGCTGTTTCATGTCAAGTCGGTTGATAAAACTTGCTGTAATTCATTGACTGTATTTACAGTTTTAATTGCCTGTTGAATTGCTTTTAATTTCTGCAAGTCCATAATTTGAGGGATTATTTTAACGCAAAGGGGCGCAAAGGGAAACGCGGAGGTTCGCAAAGAAGTGTTGGTAAAAAATTGGGCGATCGCGATCAGAATTAACCATTTTAGATCGCTTAAAGATGCGATAAATCGCCGTCAAGACAAAAGACTGATTATTGTCTTGACGGCGATTCATCGCATCTCTTGACTTAACAACCGAGCAGTATTGCGTCAGATATTCAAGTAAATGAGGGTACACAGAGAAATTGAGGTGTATGAATGGCAAGAAAAAAGTTAATGATTTACTCCCATCACCACCCCCCTATGTCCTATTTTTGTGCCGCACCAACGGGAAGAGGTTCACCGAGAACTTTGGCAAATCTTTCTAAATAAAAGTCCACAGGATTTGCAACTGCTTGAATTGAGGAGCGATCGCCTACCAGATTCCACCATGCCTGCAACTGGGGTGTTTCTGTTGGTAGTGTGAATTTGCGGAAGTGTTCTAAGAGTGGTAAACGTTCAAACCAAGGATAGAAGCTGATATCAACAAGGCTAAACCGATCTCCCAATAAGTAATCACCTTTGCCTAACCCTTCTTGTTCAATATATAGAAGCGCTTCTGTGAACTCTTTTCTTCCTTGTTCCTGTTCTTGACTATCTTTACCGCGCAGGAATTTGTTAAAAGCTGGGACAAAGCGAGTATTGGCGTAATCTATCCAAATGCGAGCGATCGCTTTCGCAGCAGGATCGCGGGGTAACAATGGTGGTTCTGGAAAAACCTCCTCTAGATATTCATTAATAACGGCGGACTCATAAATTTCAATATCCCCATGTTTGATCGCCGGAACTTTACCATAGCGCGAAATCTGCGTGTACCCATCTGGCTTGTTCTGTAAGTCAATTTCTATCGGGGTGAAATCAATACCTTTTTCCAGTAAGACTACACGAGTACGTTGAGAGAAGGTAGAAGCTTGGGCAAAGTACAGTTGTATGTTACTCATGAAATATTTTCCTTGCAATTATTGTGAATGCAGACTATTTGAAATTGCACAACTCCAACTCAAGCAATAAGACAAAAGTTGAGATGTGTTAATTAGTACAGTTAAATAATTTACTGGCAGGTATTCTACGTCAGCTTAGATAATATACTCTAGCTTATCGGTCGACTTGCCGTACTTTAAATAGTCTACAGTCTTTATGAAAATATGTATAGCAATACCTTCGCCAAAAAACGCTAAAAGCGTAGCTTGCTTCCCTGAAAGGGGGCATTGCTGAATGAAGGGATGAATTAATTTATGTTGGTATAATTTTATACTTTAAATAATGAAGTAATAATTTAATCGAGTATCTCAGCATTTGTTCTGATTTGGAATAGCATAAAGTTTTGCGGTGAAGGCGTGCAAGATAATGACGTAACCGAGTATTTTCATTTTCCACCCGTGTCATATATGTTTTACTCACAATTTGGTCTCCATCGGGGATAAAACTTGGGTAAACCTTCCAGCCATCGGTCACATAAAAATAGCTTTTCCACTGTTCAACAATTTCCCAAAGTGGCTTAAAAGTTTCAGAACTATGGTCTCCTAAAACCCAAGCTAAAATACCTTGAGTAAAGTGATTTACTGCTGTCCACAACCAAATTTTGTTTTTTTTGAGCCGATGAATGTCTCTAATTCATCCAGTTCTGCAACTTCTGGAATCATATCTTCTTTTGGTACATCTGGCAGCTTCTCTCCTAGTTGTTTGACCCAATAGATGATCGTAGTATGGTGTACGCCTTTAACTCGTTCAATACCACGAAAACCCATGCCGTTAAGGTAGATTTTTAAGCATTCTTGTTTTAGTTCTTCTGAATATCCTTTTGGCTGATCGTATACATCAATAAATTGGCGATTGCAATGAGTACAAATGTGATTTTGTTTACCTTTACGTTTCCCATTCTTTCTGATTTCCGTAGAGCCGCAGTATGGACATTGCACAGTAGATGACCTCAATTCATCTCTCTATTATGCAACGCCGTATCTGAGTTCATTGGAGCAGTGAATAATGAAAAACCAAACACAGTCAGGCAAAGACTAAAAGAATGGTATCAGGAGGAAAAAGCCAAAAAAGGGGATAAACGGAGAACACTGGATGTGAACAGATGCTTTGCATCATTGTTGTTGTGGGTGATTAGCGCTCTTTTATGTCTCTGGTGAGAGAAAAATGCTGTGATTTGCTGAGATTCTTGAAATTCCTTGAAGGCTGTGAACAATACAGGCGCTGCTATGTCGGAAATATTGGGATTATTCAAATATATCTGTGAAAAAACCAAGATGTGGCAGACATTACAGTTAACATGATTAAGTAACAAAATCATGTTGAACGTGAAAAAAAAACTACTAAAAAAGCCTTAAACCCAAGCTGGGGAGGATATAGAGAAAAATCTGGCAGAAAATCTACATGGAATCATAAACAAACAAGTACAATCCGTATACCAAAAGCTTTTGAGCAAGAATTAATGAGGTATGCACGATATTTAGACACAGGATTCATACTTGATAATGAAACAGAATCAATTGATTGGGAGGATGATTTTGTGACTGAACCAAGATTGACTGTTCTAGATAGAATTACCGACGAGTTTGAATATGAAACAAAGTCAAGTTTAGAAGCAATAAATGCGCCCAGCACTACTGACCAACTTGAAATAGTGACAGAATCAAATTTGATAGCTCAACCCATGCCATCGTTCATGGATGCTATATTTTTAGCCAGAGAGATTGTTCAGCAAAAAAGTGTGCGCGAATATCTCTAGCTAGATTCATATCTAAGTGTTATTTGATACCTGTCAATAGCGAATCTTTGAAAAGTTATCCTTGATCCATCTCATGGTTTACCCCGAATCCACGGTTATATAACCTTGAAACTGATTGATTATTTTCATCAGTTTCTGGAATCCCAACTGGAAGTTGGTATTAACAAAAACGGCTAACCAGGGTTTGATTAGATTCCAGAATATATATGGTTGAATAATTAATCTTAAATTGTTCAAAGTGGACTTCCATACCAAACTGAAATCCCACCATATATGGTTACTAAAATCTGCTGGTTCTCTGGAAATTTGTGATGAGATTGTTTCATTTTTACTTTCGCTTTCCAATTTATTTCTAGCTTGGGCTTGTAAGCTTACTAAAAAATAAGCACTCATAACTAGTTCCCACCATTTTTCTATTTGCTGATAATTCGTCAGTCTAAAATCAGCGCAGCCCAACTCATTCTTCCCTTGTTTAAAGGCATATTCCACCCAATTACGAAATCCATAAAGATTTCCTAATAAAGCCGCCATGTCACTTTTTAAATCTGTTTTTACATACCATGTCTGATTTTTTGGCAAATTATTTGGGTCAGTAGTTATTCGCCAATATGTTATCAGTCTGGATTCGCTTTCATTTATCTGTTGTATATATCTTTTTTCTGACTTCCCATCACTAAATTTCCGCTCAAACTCTTGCCAAACACTATACTTAGCCTCCTGCTCTGGCAAGCTAAACTCTCGATGATTACTTCTTATAGCTAATAAATCGTCCCTCTAGCATTAAGAGAGTCAGTTCTAACCGCCTGTCTCGTAAATCTTCTACTGACCAAGGTGAATTTGTGAGAAAGTTTTGCAGTGGTTGTGCATCGTGTAAACCGACTGCCTTGGCTATTTCTGGTAAAGATTTACGCTTAATTTCAGATAACATTCCAGCGTGAAGATGTTTAAAATTTTCAAATGTCCTCAATCAGTGGAAACAAATCTCTATAGGCATCGCAGTACTGATCTACCACGGTGATTGTGGAGGTAGCCGTTCTTGAACCCAATTAAATACCCTTGCTAAGTTAAACTCTTAGTAATTAATTATACTCTCATGAGAGTAATAAAAGAGCGATAAGATGCAAAACCTCATCCTGTCTCTAGCTTCCCTCTCCTTTATAAGGAGAGGAATTGAGGATGAGGTAATATTTGAGCGAACAGCAAGCGATCGCGAAGCAAGCTACCTGATACGTTGAGGTGTGATGGCTTGATATTGTTGAGTCGGAAGGATCGCGTCTCTGATACCTATCTTACGGGGGATGACTTTTTCTTAAAAATAGAAATCAGCAACTTTTTGTTGTTCAGCAATAATCGCAGGTGTGAGTTTTCTCAGTCTAAAAGTACGTCGGCGCTGTTGAAATGGTTTGTTCATCAGTTAAGATTTTCCTCCTAAGTATTAGTTTTTCATTTGCCAGCCTTACTTTTAATAATCAGTAAGATGATTGGAAGTTGCTATGTCAACCTCCTAGAACACCAACTAAGCATTGAAACACAAGTTAACTTACTTATATTTCAATGCTAGTAAATTGGCGTTTTAAGTAAGTAGATGCCATTATAAAACTTCATTGCGATCGCATCACTTTTTCAACTCTGATAAGTACTGGGGAATAAAATATAAGTAAGATTTACTCGGAGTCTAAATCCCCATTCAAATATTCCCAATCCCCAGTTCAATATTTATTTTTCACTAATGAGTGTTTCAGGGGTGATAGCTGCATATTCTTGAGGTGTCAGCAGTGCTTCTTTAACATCAATCTTTTTAGGTAATATTTTTTCGTTATAGAACAAATCAGCAACACTTTGTTGGCTTTGCATTAGTTGTGGGGTAATTCCTCTCAGCCGATAAGTAGCACGACTAGAAATTATTTCCTGAATGGGTAAATCAATTTTGAGTACAGGTGCTATAAGTTTGGCTACTTCTTTCCGATTCGCTTCTGCCCATTGACCATTTTTATCAATTTCTTCTAGAATGATGCGAACTAATTCGGGATTCTCCTTAGTAAACTCACGTGTTCCTATGTAATAACCTCCTGGAGTGCCAATATTTGTAGCATCTCGCAATACATGCGCACCGTGGAGTTTTTCTACCAAAGCTAAATGAGGATCACCAGTTACCCAAACTGGAATAGTCCCCTGAATAAATGCCCCACGTGCTTCAACATTGGGCATACTCAGAACTTTAATATCACTATATTTGAGATTCACCTCTTCTAAGGCTTTGATAATAAAATAGTGAGAAGCCGAACCTTTTTGAAAAACTACTTTTTGACCTTTAATTTGAGCTAAAGTTTTAATTGGAGAACCTTTTGGAACTGCGATCGCACTGCCTTTACCAGAATTAGGGCCCAGTCTTCTACCAGCCAAATAGATAATTTTTGCACCCGCAGCTTGGGCAAAGATCGGAGGCGTTTCTCCAACTGAGCCAATATCAATTTTGCCCACATTCATCGCTTCCATGAGTTGTGGCCCTTGAGCAAATTGTGACCACTCCACTTTCAAACCCAAAGGCTCTAAACGTTTTTCTAAAACTCCTCTGACTCTAACTAAATCACCAGAGCTTTGATATCCTATTCGCAGTACCTTTGTTTTAGAAGTTATAGTCTTTTCCCCGGCTGGTTCTGCTTTAGAAACTGTTCCGGTATTTGTATTAGGTACTGTTGACGTACAACTGATTAAAGTAGTAGATAAAGTTAAAAAACCAGGCATTACAAATAATGCTAGTCTGCCGATTATTGTTGTTTTGGTTGTTACAAAATTGTTAAACACTTTTACACCTCTTGTTTGTATTAACTACTGATACAAAAACATCAGCTAATAACTTAAATTCTCCAGTTTTTAAATTTGATAAAAATTATTTACTTATTAGATTTAATTGAATCAGGTGTAAATGCTGCATATTCTTCTGGAGTGAGTACTCCATCTTTGACATTAACCTTCTTTGGTAGAAGTCCTTGTGCATACCATAAATCAGCTATTTGTTGTTGCTTTTTAACAACTTCATCAGTAATTGGTAGTAGACCATATACTGCTTTACTATGAATTGTTTTGAGGGTAGGTACATCAATGCCAACGTCACCTGTCTCCAGTTCTGCTAACTTATCAATATTTTTCTGTGACCAATCTTCAGCTTTGATAAACTCCTCTATAAAAATTTTGAGAATTTCAGGATGCTCTTTTGCAAATTTACGTGAGGTAGTATAAAAGCCACCAAGATCCTGGAGTCCTTGTCCATCTATCAATACACGACCAAGATTTTTTTGGACATTTCTGGTAATGTAAGGTTCCCAAATTACCCAAACATCAATTCCGCCCTGACTAAAAGCTACATTTGCATCTGGAGGTGGGAGAAAAAGAGATTGTATATCACTTAGTTTTAGTCCCTCTTTTTGTAAGGCTTTTAGTAAAACATAGTGGGCAATAGAGGCTTTTTGAAAGGAGATTTTTTTACCTTTAAAATCAGCGACACTTTTAATCGGAGAGTTTTTTGGTACTAAAAAAGAAACTCCTCTACCATTAAATGGAGTCGTTGCAATATACACAAGAGGTGTACCTGCGGCTTGAGCAAATATAGGTGGTGATTCAGCTGTGGCTGCGATATCAAGAGAACCAGCATTTAACGCTTCTAAGGCTTGTGGACCAGCAGCAAACTCTAGCCACTTGACTGTAAAATTCTTTCCTGCCAAACTTTTTTCTAGAGTTCCTTGCTTTCTCATCACTGCAAGAGAACCAAGTTTAGAATAAACAACTCGTAGCTCTTGTTTTTGTGGAGTATTAGAAACTGTTTGACTCTGAGATTGTGTACTAATTGAGGATGCTTCATTTTGAGTAGTTTTAATTTCTTGGCTGCAACCAAATATAGCCATTGGCATTGTGATCAAGCAAGCAGCTATCAATACAGAGAATTTGCACTCAACTTTATCTTTCGCTTCTACATATTTAGTATTTAGGATATACTCATCTGCCATCTTTGGTTTTTGAAATTTTGATTGTAGCGGCTTACTACTAGATAACTTTAGGCTCTGCAAAGATTTAAAAAACGCCATACTACCATCTATTTAAATTTCATAAATATTGTTGTTTATCATGACTGCAAACAACTATCAATTTCAGTATAAATTTTACCTAATCTGTTCTTGAAATAAAGTATTCATCAACACTAGTTTTAAACAAAAAAGGAATATTTCTATCTATTTATCTTTATAAGCATATAGTCTGACACTTAAAAAAAGTTTTTATGATTTTTTTACTTAATTTATATCAAAATTACTCTACCAATCCTATTGGATTGCGAAGAATTGCCACCCACAGATACCCGACTTCTTAAAGAAGTCGGGTATCTTGCTTGTTGAACATAATACATGCGTCAGTCATCAGAATTCAGTTGGATATTCTTATCGAAAAAGCGCATGAATAATAGGCGTTTAATGACTCTTGACTACCTTAGTAAAATTTAGAATTTAAACGCGCATTAGCTTAGTTTTTTAAGGTATAAAGCCTAAAAGGGACGACTGCCTGCAAGGCTAACCCGCTTCAATACTCGTCGTTCATTCGGATCAAATGCTTGACGGTAATGCAAAGTAGCTTGATTATCCCAGTAAACAATATCACCTACTGACCATTTGTGTTCGTAATAGAACTTGGGTTGATTTAGATGTTGCCTTAACTGTTCAATCAGTTTTGATCCTTCTTCCGGCTCTAACCCGACAATTTCCACTTCTGTAGCAGCATCTAAATAAAGATGTTTTTTACCACTTTCTGGATGTGTCCTAACTAAAGGATGGGGAAAGACCGGACTTATTAAAGGAATATTCTTATCTAAACGATACAAAGAGCGGGGTGCATTCCGATCTCGCAAAAATGGGTTGTAGGTAATTAACTGCAAATCTGCAATTCGTTCTTTGGTAGCTTCATCTAATGCTTCATAAGCTAAATTGGTGTTTAACCAATAAGTATCTCCACCATGAGTTGGTATTTCCAACGCATAAAGAAGCGAACCACTAGATGGGGTAGGAGTCCATTTGTGGTCAGAATGAAAAGTTAATTCTCCAGTACCGGTATAGCCACCATCGACGTTGGAAATCGGAATCACTACCGGAGTTTCTCCTGGTTTAGAAGCCAATACTGGAGTTTCATCAGATGGTACGAAGAGTGCGCCAAAGTATAGAGAAAAGTTCAAAAGTTTTTGATCGGAGAGCTTTTGGTCTTTGAAGATTAAGATGTGGCGATCGCGCAGAGCTTCCTTAAGTTGTAGGATAACTTCAGGTGCGATCGCTTGACTAGCATCCAGATCGGTAACGATAGCTCCCAAAGGGGCATCAATAGACCTAATTTTAACCTTTGTCAAAGTCGAGGTAGACATAATATTCTCCTGTGTTTTTGTTTCTTCCTGGGGATAATTACTTATTCGCTAGAACCTCTGAAGGAGTAATTTTGGCGTACTCTTCAGGTGTCAAAAATCCCTCTTTAACATTCACCTTTTTGGGGATAAGTCCTAAGCTGTACCATTTATCTGCAACTTCCTGTTGCTTGGTAATAGTTTTATCAGTGATTGGTAGCAACCCATAGTCATATTTCTTATGCATTATTTCTAGAGTTGGTGGATCTAGCTGAGTCACAGGAGCAAGTAATTGTGCCACTTCTTTGGGATGATCCTTAGTCCAGATTTCTGCTTTTTCAAGCTCCTCTAGAAACACTTTGATAACATCAGGATGAGCCTGATAAAACTGGCGTGAGGTTGAGTAAAAGTTACCAGTATCCCGTAACTTACCACCATCTGCTAAAACACGAGCGATTTTATTTTGTACATTTCTAGTAGCGAATGGCTCCCAAATATACCAAGCATCCACCTTACTCTGACTAAATGCCGCATTTGCATCTGGCGGCGCTAAAAAAACTGATTGGACATCGCTCAGTTTTAGTCCGGCATCTTCTAATGCTTTAACTAATAAGTAGTGACCGATGGAGGCTTTCTGGAAAGCTACTTTTTTACCTTTCAAATCGGTAACACTTTTAATCGGAGAGTTCACCGGAACTAAAAGTGAAATAGCTTTACCACTAGGGCGTGTAGTAGCTAGATAAACAAGAGGCGCTCCTGCTGCTTGCGAGAAGACAGGAGGCGATTCGGCTGTAGATGCGATATCTAGTCCATTGGCATTCAGAGCTTCTAGCTGTTGTGGCCCAGCGGCAAATTCAGGCCACTGTACTTTAAAACCCAGAGGCTCTAATCGCTTTTCTAAGGAACCCTGCTTTTCTAAAACTGCTAAAGCGGAAAGTTGTTTTGAACGTACAATCCGCACTACTTGTTTCTCAGTTGACTTCTCTGTAGTAGTACTAGATGAAGCAGTAGACTCAGGGGTAGCTGTCGATTGCTGAGTGTTATTTTTGGCTTCACCACAACTTGATAAGACTGTCGATAGCATTAAGCAGTAGCCCAAAGCAAACAACAACGAACGACGTGTTGTTCTCTGACTTTTCCTGAATTCAAACTTTCCTTTTAAAGCTGGCATGGGTTGTTTTATTTATTCCTTTATCCGTGGTCAGAACGATTATGATTAATTACGAGCTAAATAGCCAAAAAAACTCTTGTTTATTAATATAGTTGAAAATTGGACTAATTAAATATTTTTTGTTTAATTAAAAATATCTATCAATAAATCATGATATTTTATTCATATCAAGCTATTAAGATCATTGTGATATAAATTATGTCAAGCTATCAAAGTTAAATATAAAAGCTGTACAGCACTGTTGTCATAAAAAGTGCTGTACAGCCTTCAAGAATTATAACTTCTCTTTTAATAAATCAACTTTTCGGTTTCCATACTGCATCTTTGATTTGAAAAGTTTTAGGAATCAGCTTTTGACTGTAGAAGAGATCAACTACCTGCTGTTGTTCAGCGATAAATTCATCAGTTATATCAAACACCCCTAAGATAGGCCGTCTCTCTAAAGCCCATTTCCAGACTCCTGGTTCTTGTCTAGTTTGCGCTGCCAACAAATTAGCAACTTCATTGGGGTTAGCTTTAGCCCATTCTTCTACTTTTCTTTGTTCTTCCAAGATTATCTTTACTAAATCGGGGTGATTTTCAGCAAAATTGCGTGTCGCAATATAGTAGGCTCGTTGAGGGGCGACATCAGAACCTTTAGCTAAAACTCGTATTTCATTTGCTCGCTCTTTCCGAGCATAAAACGGATCGCTAGTGGGTAACACATCAACCCTGGCACTTTCAAAAGCAACCTGACTTTCTGGAATATTCAGGTAAACAGGTTGAATATCATTGAGAGTTAATCCAGCACTTGCTATAGCTTTCAAAAGCAAATATTGTAGGGCTGTTCCTTTTTGGATTGCAACTTTCTTACCCTTGAGTTCCACAAGAGTTTTGATTGGTGAATCCTTACGGACAATAACTGCTTGAGCGCCTGCGTTGGAAGCAGTTGCAGCAACATAAACAATGGGATTATCACCAGCTTGAGCAAAAATTGGTGGTAGATTTCCAACGTTACCAATATCAACACTGTTTGCAGCCATTGCTTCCATCATTGGCGGGCCGCCGCGAAATTCTATCCATTTGATAGCAATGCCATCAGCAGCAAAGCGCTTTTCCAAATAGCCCTGAGCTTTCAGTAAGTTCAGACCTGGTGTACCACTCTGATGACCGATGTTGATCACCTCTAGTTTTTTTGAGCTTGCAGTAGTTGGCTCAACTTGGGAAGTATTGTTTTGAGTACTTGGAGAGCTACAGCCTGTCACTAACAGAAAAGTCGTAAACGCCAGCAAAAAATAACGAGCTATACTCGCAGGCAACCATGACTTTCTGTAGCTTCTGAACATGATTCAATGTAATTTCTTGAGGTAAATGGATATTTTTAGTTTTTATTTTTGTTTGACTGAATTTTATCGAGCAGAATTCAGTAGTCAGAATTCAAAATGAATATGATTTTTTATGTCGGAAGTTAGAAAAGAGAGTGGGTCATACCCACTCTATAACGACTCGAGGAACTGAGAATTTAAGAGTTAAGCTATTCCATATTTAAATTGCATAAGCTGGGCGCTCATGTTCCCCACTCCACAAGAGTTATGTTTAATTCGATTATGCAATTTAGATGTTTTATTAGCTTAAGAGGAAAAATTTAGGAAGTGGAGTGAGAAAGACCCACTCCAGAGTGGTGCTAGTGGAAGATTGAAATTTGTGAATGAAACTCTGTTTTATTCGTGTTCAATTTTGCTAGCAAGAGCTTGGAATACAATTATTTTGACTTTTGTACTTCTGCCTTACCGTACTAGTGCTTCCAAGCGACTAGAATTGTAGCTTGCAGTTCTTCTGTAAAATGTCCAGACGGCTCAACTGCTAGTAGCGCTTCTCTAAGATCCTTTTCAAATGCTGGAGCATTATCACCATAGAAAATTTTCAGAGAGAAGGCTGTAGTGTATAAGTAGCCCAGATAGCTATCGACAGTCCAAGATTTTTCAAATGGCACTTCATAAGTTTCTTGACGAGCAAAAGCCGAATTGCCAATTACAACTTCATGGGGAGGATCGACTGGCTTACGAATACCTTGTCCTCGTTGTCCAGTCCGTCGCTCATCCCCTAACCATTTTTTCACTACTCCAACAGCAGCTTGTTTCCAAGGTAGATTGCTTTCCCAAGGGTTATCACCAGTGTTAAGCAATGCTAATGCACCATCATCAGTTAGCAATTCATAAAGGCGTTCAAGAACTAGTTCGCGTTCCATCCAGTGGAAGGCTCTACCAATCGTGGTTAACTTAAATTTCCCTAAACTAGAGTCGATTAACTCTGCTCCTTGCTCTAACCAAGTAATATTATTTGCTCCGACTGTTGCTGCTTGCCGTTTGGCTTCTGCAATCATACCGGGATCGGGATCGATCGCCACAACTTCTTCAAATTTGGTTCGTAGGGGAATTGAAATTAATCCTGGGCCAGTACCTAAATCAAGGAGTCGTCCTTGACCATTGAGATGAAATATTTCGGCTAGTTTGTCGAATACAACTGGTGGGTATTTGGTTCTATATTGAGCGTAGCCCTCTGCGGCTCCCTCAAATAAACTTGGGTCGTAGGTAGGAAGTGTTTTTAGTTGAGTCATATTAATTTTGGATTTTGGATTTTGGATTTTAGATTTAGGTAAGTAAGGTGGAATTAGATAACGCCCACCCTACAAAACAGCGAGTAGACAGCTTGAATATTGGGCATTGGGAAAACTCTTCCTTAGTATCCCGTTCCCATTTCCAATGCCCTAAGAATATTGGGTGATGACGGGTAGCTGATCGTTGAGTACCCAATCGCCGATCGCACGCAATTTGTAATCCACAGGATCGTGGAGGGTAAAGGTTCGCAAATCTCGCCAGTAACGATCAAATCCATATTTAGTTGCTGTGGCGCGAGTTCCCGTCACTTCAAAGATGCGGTTGGTAATATCTATACCTACACGGGTCGCTAATGCTTTGGCTGCGGAAACTGCGATCGCAACTTCTCCCCTTTCTTGATGAGTCAGCGATGCATCCTTTTCCCAGGCTGCTTGCACCTTCTCGGCTGCTTGGTCGGCTAGTGCGATCGCAGCTTGAATTTCAAGCCAAAAGTCTCCGTAATGGTGCAGAATATATGGATCTTGAGTAGCACTATCTACCCCTGATGTAATCCACGCTTTAGTAGTAGTTTTAGTATATTCACGAGCAGCAGCGAAGGCTCCTTTAGTAATTCCCAGATAAACGTTGGTTTTTGTTAGCTGGGCAATAATCCCAAGAAAAGTTGAGAAGGCACTATCAGGAGGATTTGGTGGCCCCAAAATCTCATCTTTCTCTACTAGAACATTGTTAAATGTATAACTACCGCTATCAGTACGACGTTGCCCGATGTTGTCCCAATCGTGATTAGAAACTAACCCTTCCCTGTCTTTGGGAATTATGAATATGAAGGGCAATTCTACGCCATCTTCTAAAGCGGAGAATACCCGATAATCGGCAACGGAAATACCTGTACCAAAGCTTTTAACACCATTAACCCGAAAATTCTCACCTTCTGGATTAATTTTCAGCCTAGTATCGCGTGTATTAATGGCGTTTGCCCAAAATAAGTTATTTTTAGCAGTTTCTCTATAATATTTTTCTTTTTGGGCTGGTGTGCCAGAAACGTGACCCAAAGCCGTTAAATTGAGATGATTACCATATAATTGACCAATTGAACCATCTGCTTTTGATAGCTTTCTGACAACTTTTAAAGCATCAATCCAAGTTGCACCAATGCCACCATATTGCTTCGGTACAATCAGTGGTAGCAGTCCACTTTCACGTAGTTTATTAATTTCCTCTTCTGGAACTCCAGCTTTAGCATCCCGTTCAACTGCCGATTGAGCAAGTTCCTTGGATAGAGAAGTTGCTAGGTCAACGTAATCCTTTGGTTTTGTAATATCTAGCACCATAATTAAATTATCCTTTTAGGGATTTCTAACCAATAAATTATCCAAATAAACGAACCGCAGAGACGCAGAGAACGCAGAGGGAGGAGAAATCAAGAGGATTTTGGCGTCAGTTTTAGGATATTTTTTCAACTCTCTTTCTCCGTGTCCTCTGCGCCTCTGCGGTTCGTTATTTAAGAGAAATGTAGAGTGGGCAAGACCCACGCTACAAGTGAACAGAGGAAATGGAACATGGAACGTTGTGATTGTCATTGGTGATTAGTCCTTTGCAAATGACTAATCACCAATGACAGTTATTTCTTAGCCGCTAGATATTCGTTTGCGGCTTTCTCAACACCTGTACCCTTGAAGAAGTCTTGATTGAGACTGGTGTACAACTCCAAAGGATGGATTGAGAGGAAGTAGCGGAGGTCTTCTTCGGTAATGATTTCGCGTTCTGCCATTGAGTAGGCGTTGGCAGTAACGGCGGTGATATCAGGCACATCCCAGTGACCGGAATCGGAACCCAAAAAGGCTTTAACGCGATCGCCAAAGGGATTCGCTGCACGGTTAAAGGCTTGGCTGACACGGGTATCGTCTGATTCTGTACCGAAGTAGAAATGATTCAAGAAGCGATCGCGCACATCTTCTGGCTTCTCGATTCCTGCTAGTTCAAATTCGTCGAGTTCGCCTGGATCTTCTGGCGCTAATAGCTGATGGTGGAATCCTAAACCGTCGCCAATTTTATCTAAGCGTCCATCTACAAGTTCGCCACCGTAGCGAGTGTACAACTCTACTAATGCTTCCTTGTCGATAATAGCAGGATTGTTATTTGACAACAAATGTTGTTTGTTGCGGGTTTCCCAATGCCAAATAATATCAGCGTATAGACTAGCACCCCAAGCTGAACCACCTTCTAAGAAGGCAAACTTTAATTGCGGGAAGCGGCGAGTAACTCCACCAAAGAACAGCGATTTGCATAATGCTTCGGCTGCAAAGGCAAAGTGATTAATGTGATTGTACTGGGCGTTGGTGACAGAACGCTGAGTTGTCCAACCTTGGCTAGAAGCGTGAGTTGTGGGTACAACTTTCAGTTCTACGCACTTAGCCCAGAATGGATCGTAATCATACTCGCTATCTAAGCCAAAGTTATCAATCCAAACCACTTCGTTAGCGACTTCTTTGCCGTATTTTTCAAAGGCAGGAATTGGACGACGGACGTAACCGGGGATTTGAATTGCTTTGAGTCCGAGAACATTTACCGCATATTCCAATTCTTCAATCCCTTCTTGGGGAGTGTGCAGTGGAATAGCGGCGATGGGTGTTAAGCGATCGCTATAAGGGCGGAAAATATCAGCATGGTAGGTGTTAACAGCCCGACAAACAGCCCGGCGCATTTCTTCGTTGCCGATATTTGGGGCCATTGTTGCCAAGTTGGGGTACACAACAGCAAAGTCTGTACCTGCTTCTTGTAAGCGTTCGTGCAGCAACTTGGGCAAGCTAATGGTAGCCAAATTCAAAGTATTTTTGGTTGGACGACCCCACCAGTTAGGGCGATTGGTACGATAAGCAAAACGTTCTTCCCAACTTTGCTTGTACCACTTAAAGCGGGATGATCCTGGTAAATTTTCTTTGAAACGTTCGACAAGTTCAGTTCCACCAACTTGCTCTAAATAATCTAAGACTGCTGGTTCAAATTCTTGGGTATGTACATCAGTATCAATGATTGGATAACCAAGTTTTTCGCGAATTTGAGCAGACCTGGTTTTTTGTGGACGGTCTAGAGCAATCGTCATGATAGTTTACCCTAAATTATTCAAATTGTTTATGGGGATTGGCAAAGACGCAGAATCAATCCTTTGTAGAGACGGCGATTTATCGCGTCTCTTTCGCAGCCAAAAATTCATCTGCGGTTTTCTCCACAGCCGTACCTTTGAAGAAATCACGATTCAGGCTGGTGTATAACTCCAAGGGATGAATCGATAGAAAATATTGCAAATCTTCTTCAGTGATAATCTTGCGTTCTACCATTGAATAGGTATTAGCTGCGATCGCAGTAATATCAGGTACGTCCCAATGACCAGAATCGGAACCTAAAAATGCTTTCACGCGATCGCCATAAGGATTAGCTTTGCGGTTAAAGGCTTGAGCTACACGGGTATCATCTGATTCTGTCCCGAAGTAGAAGTGATTCAAGAAGCGATCGCGGATATCCTCTGGCTTCGTTACTCCTGCAACGGCGAATTCATCCAAATCACCTGGTTCTAAGGGCGCTACTAATTCGGCGTGGAAACCTAAACCGCTACCTAGCTGATCCAAACGACCATGTACTAATTCACCACCATAACGGGTATAAAGTTCTAGCAGTTCTTCGCGATCAATATTGGCGGGATTGTTGTTTTCCACCAAATGATCTTTATTACGGGTATCCCAGTGCCAAATCAAATCAGTGTACAAACTAGCACCCCAAGCTGCACCTCCTTCTAAGAAAGCAAACTTGAGTGTGGGGAAGCGGTGAGTTACACCACCAAAGAACAAAGATTTACACAGCGCTTCCGCAGCCGATGCAAAGTGACCAATATGGTTGTATTGGTAATTGCTAATGGAACGCCGATTGATCCAACCCATACCGGAAGAGTGGGTGGTGGGTACGACTTTTAGTTCTACGCATTTTGCCCAGAAGGGATCGTAATCATATTTACTATCCAAGCCAAAGGTGTCAATCCAGATGGCTTCGTTAGCTACTTCTTCGCCATACTTCTCAAAGGCGGGAATCGGGCGGCGGATATGTCCGGGGATTTGAATTGCTTTGAGTCCCAGTACTTTCACAGCATATTCCAACTCTTCGATCGCCTCTTCGGGCGTATTCATGGGGATGGAAGCAATGGGTGTTAAGCGATCGCTATAAGGACGGAAAATATCAGCGTGGTAAGTGTTCGCTGCCCGACAAACAGCCCGCCGCATCTCTTCATTGCCAATATGTGGCGCCATCGTTGCCAAGTTAGGGTACACAACAGCAAAGTCTGTACCTGCTTCTTGTAAGCGTTCGTGCAACAACTTAGGCAAACTAACGGTAGCTAAATTTAAAGCATCGTTAGTAGGACGAGTCCAGAAAGGAGGGCGGGCGGTACGGTTAGCGCGGCGTTCATCCCAAGATTGCTTAAACCATTTAGAGCGAGATGCACCGGGTAAGTGTTCTTGAAAACGCTCTGCGATCGCAGTTCCAGCAACTTGCTCTAAATAGTCTAAGAATGCTGGCGGAAATTCTTGGGTATGTACATCAGTGTCGATGATCGGATAACCCAGTTTTTCCCGAATTTGAGCAGACTTGGTTTTATGTGGACGGTCTAGTGCAATAGTCATGGCCATTTTACCTAGATTTTCAAATGGATTGGTCAAGAGGGAAGCGGAAAGTTACAGGACTTACGCAAAATAATGGAAAAACGAACCGCAAAGGCGCAAAGGACACGAAGGAATAAGAGTTTCAGAGAGTTATTGCGTGAGTCCTAAGTTTATAAGCCTGGAAGTTAAGCCTTTGAGCTTGGAAGTTGAGCCTTTGAGCCTGGAAGTTGAACCTTTGAGCCTGGGAGTTGCACCTTTGAGCCTGGGAGTTGAGCCTTTTAGTCTGGAAGTTGCACCTTTTAGCTTGGAAGTTGCACCTTTTAGCTTGGAAGTTGCACCTTTTAGCTTGGAAGTTGCACCTTTTAGCTTGGAAGTTGCACCTTTGAGCCTGGAAGTTGCACCTTTGAGCCTGGAAGTTGCACCTTTGAGCTTGGGAATTGCACCTTTGAGCTTGGGAATTGCACCTTTGAGCTTGGGAATTGCACCTTTGAAAGACTTAATTACAAAAATTTGTTTTTCTTGCTCAGAAAAGTTACTGATTTCTGCCTCCTCATCTCCCCCACTCTTTATTTTTCTTTAATAGCCCAATCTGTTAATTGAAAGTTGGACTTTGCTAAACCCTGCGAAACTAAAAAATTCTTTGTCCCTTCTAAAAGTTTCACACCCTCAGCTGGTAATGGTTCTTCTGATACCTGTTTGAGAGGGAAGGATACTTTGATGATATCGATGGGATATTTAGTAGTTTGGGCATGGTACTGATAATATTCTTCAGAATTAGCTTTTAAATCCTTGGCTGCTTCTGTGAGAATTGCATTAAATTTCTGGGGGAAATCAGGCTGTTTCGCCAAAAAGCTTTCGGTTGCAACAACTAATGATGTCCCTGACAAACCCTTATGATTCGCCGAAGAATCAATCACTGGAAACCCTTGTGATTTCAGAAAAGGCCCTAGATCGCTGGAAGTTGCATAAGCTGCGACATCACCACGTTCTAAAGCTGCTTTTGCCTCAGTAGTCATCAAGTGGACAACTTTTACATCCTTGGCAATTTTTGCTTCAGCTAATAGACCCAGCAGGTATCGATGCATATAAGAACCTTTTTGGGTAGCTATTTTTTGACCCTTAAGTTCAGCAAGCGATCGCGGGCCATTCTTTTTCGCCACTAACCAGGCGGTTGTATTAAACTGAGTGATCCTTAGCAGTCGAGTTTCCTGACCCCTTGCTCTCAAAACGATGGCTGGTGTATCCCCTAAAGAACCAACATCTAATTGTCCTGCGACCAGCGCCTCATTTAGATCCGGCCCGTTAGGAAATCTTGCAAAAGTAATATTTTTAAATCCCGCTTGTTGCAACTCACGATCTAAAATTCCTTTTTTCTTTGCCCAACCAAGTGGCCCTGTAGGTTCTGAACTACCTACATAACCTATACGCAGGGTAGAAATGCTATTAGATGCAGCTACAGTGCTAGCACTTTTGGTATTAATAGCCTCAACAGATTGAGCGGACTTAGTTTCCCCTGAGCTACATCCTGTAGTTAGTAACAGCAGGATACAAGCAATTGAGGTTGATAATTTGGAAGTAAATTTATTTTTACTAATAGAATCTGTTCCGACTGGGAACGACAGCATGACTTTTTTCTCCGCTGTACTATACGCCGTGTGCAACTTTCTCAAGAGACCTAACCCGCAACCCTTTCCCTACTAGCCTTGGGGAGCAAGAATCAAAACCTTTCTCCCTGTGGCAAGAAAAATGGAAGTGGGGTTCTAAGGATAAGTTGCACATTGCGTTACTATTTCATCTGCTTCAAAATTTGGAATGTTTCATCGGCTTTTGCTGTTGAGGTGCGTTTATGTCCCCAACCAACGTTTTCGCGATAACTACCCAATAGCCCAATTTGTATTAATTCTGCCTCGTTGACTGAAGTTTTCATATCGCTTTCTGGTGCAACATAAAGGGCATCAACTGGACAATACAATTCGCACATATAACAGGTTTGACAGTCACTCTGTCGGGCAATGGTTGGCGGCGCATCTGGCACTCTGTCAAACACGTTGGTTGGACAAATGTTCACGCAGATATTACATTCTATGCACCGCGACTCGCTGACCAACTCAATCACACTGCTGCTCCTATTTTGGATTGTGACTTTTCTGTACCATGTAAAGGCTGACTCTTCACCCAGACTTGATCTAATCCGCCACTAATTAGGTAGTGTTGCTGGTTAGCATCTTGTTCTGGATAGTCTAAATGTTTGTGCATTCCACGAGTTTCTTTACGTTCAATGGCACTGCTGTACATCCATCGTGCTGTGGCTAACATTGCCGCAGCTTCTCGCGCCCTGGGAAGTTCTTTCTCTGATGTTACCTGGCTACTACGGAGTTCTTGCCAAAGATGATTTAACCTACCTAAAGACTCGGTTAAGCCTTGTTCTGTACGGAAATAGTTCTTTTCGTAGGGGAATACTTCAGCTTGGACTGCCTGAATAATTTCATCAGTCGCTAAGGTGCGATCGCTCCCACTATGTAATACTACCTCTCCAACTCTTTTAACTTGTCGTTGAGTTTTATGTTCTCCCAAACTGTGGGTATATTCAGCAGCCGATTTCCCTGACCAATAACCAGAAGATATTGCCCAAGCGGCATTATGACTACCACCACCAGTAAATCCGCCACAAATTAGTTCTCGTGTCGCTGCATCTCCAGCCGCATAGAGTCCCCTTACAGAACTAGCACAACTCTCATCGACAATCCGAATTCCCCCTGTACCGCGCACAGTCCCCTCTAGACGCAGGGTGACAGGAAAACGTTGGGTAAATGGATCGATGCCTGCACGGTCAAAGGGTAAAAAGAAGTTCGGCTGTGCTAAACGCATAGATGGCCGCATTGATTCTGCCGCTTTGTCTATGATGGCGTAGACTGGTTGTTGCAGTAAGGTTTCAGCAATTACTGACCGTCTATGAGAACTTGCCCCCGGAATCACAGTACCGTCTTCGTAGGTAAAAGTTGCCCAATTATAAAACAGGGTTTTGGTGACTGAAGAAAAGGCGGGGGAGATGCCGTAAGCATTGGAAAATTCCATACCCGACATCTCGGCTCCTGCTTCTGCCGCCATCAGATAACCATCCCCTGTCAGGACGTTGCATCCTAACGCTTTACTGAGAAACGCACAGCCACCTGTTGCAATGATCGTGGCTGGCGATCGCACTATCCATTTCTCACCAGTCTGACGGTTCACACCTGTTGCACCAGCAACAGCACCATCGTCATCTACCAGTAGTTCTAAGGCGGGGCTGTTGTCTAAAATCTTGACTCCAGCGCGCTGAATTTGCCGCCGCATCAGCCGCATATATTCTGGCCCTTGCAGCGATCGCCGGTAGGGTTTGCCTTCATCGTCGGTAGGGAAGGGATAACCCCACTCTGCTAACTGATTGACGCTTACATAAGTCTGATTCAATACCCGATCCATCCAATTGCGATCGGCTAAAAACCCACCCAACGATTCCCGACTCGCCTTCGCTGTTTCCCGTGCTTCTGGATCGGGTGGCACATACCATACACCATTTCCAGATGCAGCAGCGCATCCAGTTGTGCCACAATATCCTTTATCAACAAGGATTACCCTAGATCCACTTGATGCAGCACTCCATGCCGCCCAAGTCCCAGATGGGCCACCTCCAATCACAAGCACATCTGCTTCTAAGTCGAGTTCCAAATCGGTTGTTAACGTCTTGATCATTTGCCATTTCCCCCCATCGATAAAGTCTTAAGCATCAAGTCTTCACCCCATCGATGCTGCAAAATAAATAAATTAAATAGAAATCTAGCTAGTAGCCTGTAAATATGGCCACTTTAAAGACAAGTTGTCACTAGATTATCACAACTACTTTATCTTGATCAATAAACCGTAGTTTTTGATATAACAAAGCTTTTCACAGTTTTCGACAAAAAGCAAGTATTTCCAGAAACATCTTCAAACATAAAGTTATGTAAAATAAGCTTAATTATCTCTCTCAAGAGGCTTGCTTTTTAAAGTCTTTTATGCAAATATCCAATGTTAGTACAGAAAGTACTTAATTCCGATAGAGTTATCGTTGTTTAATAAATTTTTCCAAACAAGAGCTAGGAATCCTATTCCGGCTCCTAGCATCTAGCTACCAATGTTTTTCAGAATTCGAGCTTAGTGAAAGTAGCTAAAAGCTAATAAGCTGTTTAGCGTCTAAAGTGTATAAATTCTGAAACCCTAGCTATTAGTCTGTCAATAAATAATTGATGGCTAAATTTTTGCAACAAATGAATCGGTCGTAGGGGCGTACAGATGTACGTCCCTACTTGGAAACCGAAGAAATTCCAAGAAGAAATATATATACGGATGTTCGCTCTTCCACAAGGTCTTGTAGCTACCGAAAAAGATTGAGCAGCGGAATTTAGTTGATATTGTGTGAGGAACAAAGAACCCATGCCTAAAGTTTTGTGGAATTATTTGCTAGTGATTCCAGCTTTGTTTGGTGGACTCTTAGCGCTGTCTTCAGCAACAAGTGCCGCTGAAGTAGAAAAGACAGCACAGCCGACACAGCAAGTAATATCAGACATTACCCCAACCGACATTACTCAGAAGACTTCATCGAATGCAGAACCATTGGGTAGCGCATTAAAATTGCCAGTTTTAAGTGTTTCTAGCGATCGCACAGAGCAAGTTACATCTGTTTCACAACTCTCTGATGTTCAGCCTACAGATTGGGCCTTTCAAGCGTTGCAGTCTTTGGTTGAACGCTACGGAGTGATTGCAGGATATCCAGATGGCACATTTAAAGGTAATCGGGCGTTGACTCGTTATGAATTTGCCGCAGGCTTGAATGCAGCCCTCGATCGCCTCAACGAACTGATTGCTACTAGCACCGGAGATTTAGTACGAAAAGAAGACTTAGCTACTCTGCAAAAACTACAAGAACAGTTTGCTGCTGAACTTACCACATTGCGCGGACGGGTAGATGCCTTAGAAACACGTACTGCTAAGTTAGAAGCAACTCAGTTTTCTACAACTACCAAACTGCAAGGGATTGCACAATTCTTTGTGGGTGATACTTTTGGTCACGGTGTCAATAGTAATAGGGATAACACCAACGTCTTTTTTAGCTACCGCGCTACACTTGCCCTACAAACCAGCTTTACTGGTAAAGACCAGTTGACCACTAGTTTAACAGCAGTTAACGTTCCAGCCCTCTCAGGCGCAGTTTTCCCTGGAGGAACAACACCTCTGACAGGAACTCCACAGACTCGGTTTAATGTTGAAAGGAATACTTTTTACACAGATGGTTCTGTTTATCTTGACAGATTGTTCTATCGCTTCCCAATTGGAGCTAAAACTACTGTTTGGATAGGCCCAAGAGCGTTGCAACCAGTTACTTTTGCTCCAACACTAAATCCCTTGATTGGTAATGCCCAAACTGGTACTCTCTCCCGGTTTGCACTTTTCAACCCTGTAATTTACCGACCCGGCTTTGACGGTGCCGGTCTAGCTTTTGCCCATAAATTTAATAATCAACTCCAACTCAATGCAGGTTACATAGTAGATGACGGTCTAGCTAATAACCCTGGTGGCAATGCAACCAATAAAGGAGGACTCTTTGGTAACTCCTATGAGGCACTTGGTCAACTAACCTTCACACCCAGTCGCAGTCTAGATATTAGCTTCGCCTACGCCCGCAAATACTTTCCTGCCCCTGTCCCCGTTGGTACTGGCTCAACTGCTGCTTTTGGATCTGGTTATAACATCACTGGTGGTACAGGTACTAGTTTCGCTATTCTTCCTTTTGCCGCCAATCCCACTTCATCCGATAACTTCGGATTGCAGGTCAACTGGAAAGCCAGTAGTGTAGTTAATATAGGTGGTTGGTTTGGTTATACTCTTGCCCATCAAGAAGGTACTAGTAACGATGCAACCATAATTAATGGTGCGCTTACCTTGGCTTTTCCAGACCTATTTAAAAAAGCGAATCTAGGTGGGTTAGTCTTTGGTGTACCTCCTAAAGTCACTAGCAATGATGTCACAACTCGCGTCAACAGAGATACTTCCTTCCATTTAGAAGGTTTCTATACTTATCGAGTGAATGACAACATTAGTGTTACCCCAACTTTGTTTGTAATTCTCAACCCCCAAGGAGATTCTGCCAACGATCCAATTTGGGTAGGTGCTATACGTAGTACATTTAATTTCTAAATGGTAGACTTTTTCTGTATCTATAAAAACCCAATTTATCAACTAAATCCACTCCAAAATTCTGAGTACTGGCTTCTAGCAATCAGACTTGAATGGCACTAAGAAAAGCTATAAGCTTTGCCCTAACTGGTTCCCAGGCTCCAGGCTGGGAACCCATTCTCGGAGGCTCCGCCTCCAGGGGGCTGACCAGAGGCAGAGCCTCTTGGAATACATTCCCAGTCTGAAGACTGGGAACGAGATGACACAAGCCTTTCGCCTTTTCTTAGTGCCATTCCACTCAGACTTTTCTCTATTGGACTTCCAAATAAAAAAATATTCAATTAACTCTTGTGGGGTGGGCAACATGAGCGCCCAGTTGATATGGCTCTCGTGTCGCCCACCCCACAAGATTGGATAATTTATTTCTTGGAGGGAAACCCAACATATTGCAATATGTTGGGTTTCCTTCCGAATGGCACTAAATTAAAATACAACCCTTGGACTGACTCGTTCCCAGCCTCCAGGCTGGGAATCGATTTTGGGAGGCTCCGCCTCCAGTGGCTTGACCAGAGGCAGAGCCTCTGAGAATACATTCCCAGTCTGCAGACTGGGAACGAGGTTACGCAAGCCTTTCGGCTTTTCTTAGAATTCCCAGGCTATGAATACATTGAGCCTGGGGACTTCCGCGAAACGTTAAAACCTAAAGACTGTACGAACCCAAGCAAATAAACTATCAGGATTGCTGCTATCAGAGTCCGGTGCAGTAATCCAGATTAAGCCAGGCGTCACCTCAATATTATCTCCGATTTTATATTGATAGAATGCTTCAACGTGTAGGGAAGTATCTTTGTCCGCTTGTCCCGCACCTGCTCCCAAATTTACATTTGGACTGAGCCTGGTGATTTTCGGCTCCATACCAACTAAAACCCCTCCTAAAGCGCCTTGACTAAAAAGATCGGGGAATGCCAGCCCTACTGCCCAATCCATAGCATTACCATCTCCGTATCCCAAATAGCGGTGTGCTGCATAACTTACCCACCCATTGATTGCCAACTTGGGACTAACTTGATAGAACGCCTGTAGACCATAAAGGTTGCCTACAGTTCCTGCTCCAGGCACGGTGCTGTTTACCAGATTACTCCCGACTGCTGGGCCAAAATTTGTTCCACTAAAACCGATGGTATTTGCTGGGCTATAGGTATTAACGTAAGTTGCAGCCACCCGAAAATTCCGATTAGAAGAGTAATAAATTAACTGTGCTAAAGCTAAATACCTGCCTTTAAATAAGCCATTATTAGCTGTAGGATTATTACCGTTTGGTGCGCTGTACGCTATCCCGAATTGAAGCTGTTTGCCTAATTGCTGGAGTATGGCAATTCCGGGGCCGCTGTCTCCATAGTTATAGACCAAAGACCGCCGTGAAAATCGTGAAATCCCATTAGCACCAGTTGCAGAAGACGATTCAAAATATGGGTTAATGGGGCCAGAAAGACCGATCTCACTAGCTCCATCAGACAAGGGATAAATGTTGACTTGGGTACCTGGAAGAGGTTGAAACCGATAGCGAACACCACTAAGAATAATAGTGTTGCGTGCAAAAGTAATACTGGAGTTATCAGCAGTTCTCCCCTCATAAGTTCCTAATAATCCGGCTCTTGTTTGTCCTAATGATTCAATATTTCCACCACCTATTGTTATACCTAGTGAATCTTTACCGTTAAAACTGGTGTTTAACCGTAAAGAAGTTGAGCCTTGAAGTGTGACATTGCGAGGTGCTGGTCTCTTGGTGAAAACGTTATTGCCCGCAAAAACTGAGCCAACAACAATCTGACCTCGGCCTACAAGTTTAGTTGTGGTTGTAAACTGAGTTGATTCTAACTTCGCAGTTCGCGTTTCCAAGCTATCTACGCGTCCCCGAAGTTGAGCGAGTTCTGGAGAAAATTGTTCTTGTAGTTTTTTGATGGTATCCAAGTCTTCGCGTTTGACTAAATCTGCCGTTGAAGTTGCTATTAGCTCATTGAGGCGATCTAATGCTGCATTCAACCCAGCGGCAAACTCATAGCGCGTTAGGGAACGATCGCCTCTAAATGTACCATCTGTATATCCGGCAATTACACCGTAGCGCTCAACTAGAGACTGTAATGCTTGAAATGCCCAATCTGTAGGCTTAATATCTGACAGTTGCGAGACAGATGTCACTTGTCCCGCAGAATTATTTGGAGCTTTTTTGTCAGTTGGTGGTGCAGCTTGCAATAATTGCGAGACAGGTGTCACTCGATCTCGAAGATCATTGGGAGCTTTTTTGTTAGTTGGTGGTGCAACTGAAGTGTCTACTGTTTGATTGACAACTGCTTCTGGAGCTTTGTTCTTTTCTACTTCAGTAGTAGATACATCTGATTTAGGTACTTCAGCCTGGCTTTTAGCTGGAGAAAAAACCAGGATAGCTAGAATATCTAGCAACAAAAGCAGAAACACGATTCTATAATTCCAGCGCAAATTAGACATGAATCCTTAACTCCTCAACCTTAAAGATGAATAAACTAGCCCTCAATTTGACAGACAAAGCAGGATAAATCTTCGATCTAATGTTTGTTGTCAAGCATTAGGTCGTTTATTTAGCAACGCTTTGCTGGTGAGAAAGGTACAAATCTCTGATGGATATCGAAACCAATACTAAGCAGATGAATGTACAATCCAAAATTATTGTTAACTGATAACTATGACGTTTTTAAGAATACTAGAAACGTCTTGGATGAAACAATCACTGATTTAGCAAAGACTTCTCTCCTTTTAAGGCAAACTCAACCACACGCTATCTAAACTGATACTTTTGAGACATCCTAGATGCCGTTTTTTTGGTTATGCTGTACAAAATTAATCAATGCCTACTGACATTGACTAAAGCTTGATTTTGATTCAAGTGACTATTTGCCAATTAACACTAATTTTTAATGTAATTAGCTATCTTTTGACAGCATCAATTGTTTAGTTAAATACGATACTTCTATCGATTTACCGTACTTTTGTAGAATTATCTTTGCATAGAGCTTGGTACAATGCAAGACCCAGTACTTTTCTCTCAGGCGAAAATATGTCAAAATTCTTGGCTAAGTTCACTCAAGCAACTGCGATCGCCCCAGAGCAAATAAAAAAACTCCACCCCCTTGCAGGATGGAATTTTAGGGCGTTGAGAACGGAGTATGGGTAAGATTTCCCAATCCTCAGTCATTCTTTCATCCAAGCTTTTTGAAACTCCTTTCATCGGGATTGCCTTTCTTTGGTCAATACTTGTCTAGATTTTGCATAGTAGGATCTTCTAAATTATCTAGTTTGTCAGGATTGCTTGTTGAGTTGGAAGATTTGCGATCAAAACCAGCTACCTCTGCCAAAGTATAGAGGGGTCTGGCTTTAACTTCTTCGTAGATGCGCCCTATATATTCACCCAAGATGCCAACACTAACCAACTGGACAGATCCGAGAAAGAAAATTGCCATCAAAATAATCGTAAACCCGGTTAAAGGTGAATGAGGCACAAAAAGACGCCAATACAAGACCAATAGGGCCATTAAGATGGCCGCCGCCGCCGCTACTAACCCTAAGTAGGTTGATAATCGCAGTGGCACTATTGAAAAAGACACTAGACCATTAATAGCAAGGGCCAAGGATTTGCTAAAAGTATATTTAACTTCCCCAGCAAAGCGAGGATCGCGCTCGAACCTAATTGCTGTTTGCTGAAAGCCAACCCAAGAACGTAGACCACGAATATAACGGGTACGTTCTGGCATAGAATTAAGAATATTTACGATCTGCCGATCCATTAAACAAAAATCACCTGTATCAGTAGGAATCTCTACATCTGCCAAATTCTTAAGGAGGCGATAAAAGGAATAGGCGGTCAAACGCTTAAACCATCCTTCCTGAAGGCGTTGAGTGCGTTGAGCGTAGACGACCTGATAGCCCTGTCGCCATTTTTCAACCATGTCGGGGATTAGTTCTGGTGGATCTTGTAGGTCAGCATCCAGGATGACGATAACTTGACCCCGAACAAAATTAAGACCAGCTGTAACTGCAATTTGATGACCGAAGTTACGAGCAAAGCTCAAGTAGCAAATTCGCGGGTCTTTTTGATGGAGGTCTCGTAATAATTGTAAGGAGCGATCGCGGCTACCATCATCGATCAAAATTAATTCGACAAGACCATCCATCCGATTCATGACTGCACTCAGTCTGCGGTACAGTTCAGGAATAATTTCTTCTTCGTTATAAATTGGAACAATGAATGAATACTTTGGTAGCATCTAAAAATTTTGTTTAATTTTTGAACAGCCAAGCTGACAGACTGCTTGCGATCGCAAGGGTTTGGTTCTCAGTATACTTAGTAAAACTCAAGTTAGATTGTTATAGTTTATTTATTCTTTGAGTTAATATCATCTGAAGAGTCTGATTTTTTAAGCCTTTCTACAGCTTTTTGAGGAAAAGTCCGACGATGGCGATACCAAGTAGATCCTGCTACCAGCGTCCCCGTTAAGCCTAAGGCAAGTACTAGCGGTAAAAAATCGCCTGTATTGACTGCTTTTAAACCAGAACTACCTAATAATACAAAAGGCAAAACACTTGGTACTGTTCCTAGTGTTGTACCTAAAACATAATCTTTAAAGCTGATCGAAGTCAGTCCCGCAACAAAGTTGACCAAGCCGTAGGGCATGATCGGTACTAGTCGGATGGCAAACATATAAAAAAGCCCTCCCCGACGCACCTCAGCATCCATAGCTTGCCAGCGTCCTGCTAGTCGTTTTGCCACTGTTTGGCGTCCAATAGTCCGAGTAAAAATAAAGGCAATTATTGCCGCAATCACTGCTCCAACACTAGTCCAGACAGTACCCAGCCAAGGGCCAAAAATTGCACCTCCAGTCAAATTGAGTACCGTTGAGGGCAAAACTAACATTGTTGCGACAACGTACAGGGCAATATAAATTACAGGTGCCCAAATACCAGAAGATTTTAGCAATGCTTGGATTTGGGCTGGTTCAATACCGCCAAGAAGATATACTGCTATACCAGTTGCAATTATGCAACTCAGTGTGAGTAGCAAGATACCAGCTTTCAAGTTCCACACTAGAACTTTACTCCTACTTTTTTGTAACTCAACCCAATCTTTCTCAAATTTCATCCTTGTAGAAAAGCGATCGCGTCTTGCAGAGAAACCCAGTTCAAGTTCCTGTCTCTACATTCTTTTTCAGCAAATGTCTATTGTATTAGATAGTTTTAGCCATGAGCGATCATAACCTTTATTCAGGCACAGACAAAGAAACCACAAGGAGCAAGGCTTCTATCGATCAAACCGAATGTGAACACTTCAAAGTCGCAAAATGTGAGTAATTAACACAAAACTTGTATTCTTCACGACAGCCATTGTTGCAACAAAAGTGTCATGATTATCAGAACTGCCCGTGAAAAAGTCAATTTTGTGGGCAGTTATTCTTTATGAATCGTTAATCTATACTGGCGTTTTAAATAATTTCCTGTAGAATACTGACTATAAACTACGGTAATTCGGTCGAGCTACCGTAGACTTTTATCCTTACCCTGCCTGACACAGATGCAAATTCTTTGGTTTATTCCTACTGGATCTCATGACGGACGCTATTTAGGCACAGATATAGGCTCTCGTGTTGCGACACCTGACTATTTGCAGCAAATTGCCCAAGCTGTAGATAGTTTAGGCTACACAGGCGCATTGTTACCCACAGGAAGTTCTTGTGAAGATGCTTGGATAACTGCCGCTGCTTTTATATCTGTCACCAAGCAGATGAAATTTCTGGTGGCAATTCGTCCAGGAATTACTTCCCCTGGTGCGGCTGCAAGAATGGCAGCAACATTTGACCGGATTTCTAAAGGAAGATTGTTGATTAATGTGGTGACAGGTGGAGATCCTGTACAACTGGCTGGGGATGGACTGCATCTTAGTCATGACGATCGCTATGATTTAACCGACGAATTTCTGACAGTTTGGCGGGGTATCGTCAGCGGGGAAACAGTCGATTTTCAGGGAAAATACCTGGATATCAAAGGCGGTAAACTCTTATTCCCACCAGTGCAAAAACCCTATCCACCTTTGTGGTTTGGTGGCTCATCTGCTGCTGCCAAGCGGGTTGCTGCTAAACATATTGATGTTTACCTGACTTGGGGCGAACCTCCGCAGCAAGTGGCTCAAAAGATTGCCGAAGTCCGAAAATTAGCGGCCCAACAAGGTAGAACAGTCCGTTTTGGGATTCGCCTGCATGTAATTGTGCGAGAAACCGAGTCAGCTGCTTGGGATGCGGCCAATGAGCTAATTAAGTATGTCGATGAGGATGCGATCGCCAAAGCTCAAAAAGACTTGGCTAATTCTGATTCTGAAGGACAGCGGCGCATGAGTCAACTACATAGCGGTAGTCGAAAAACCTTAGAGATTAGCCCCAACCTGTGGACAGGAATTGGATTGGTGCGGGGTGGTGCTGGTACGGCACTCGTTGGAGATCCCGACACCGTTGCCGCGAGGATGCTGGAATATCGCAATTTGGGGATAGAAACTTTCGTTTTCTCTGGATATCCCCATTTAGAAGAAGCGTATCGCACCGCTGAATTATTATTTCCACGTCTACCTTTGCAGAACGAACCTGCACCTTTAACACCACCAGTTTTGAGTTCTGTTGGCGAAATTATCGGCAATGAAAAATTTACGAAACAACTAACGAGTGCTTCATGATGCCAATTTTAGATTTTGGATTTGGAACTTTGGATTAAGTAAAAACGCCAAATTTAAAGTCTAAAATCCGAAATTTGCTACTTCTAGATTCATCCTTGTGGACAATCTAAAATCTAAAATCCCAAATTCCATGACTATTACCCTTAAACGCACCAAAAGCAATAACAGCAATCCAATATTCCTGAACGAATTGTGGGAAAATCAACAATTCCAGCAGATAGTTCCTTGGATTGTGCCTATTACCGTATTAGTTCTTTGGGAAGTTGCTTCCAGAACTGGTCTACTTTCAACCAGAATTTTACCAGCACCAAGTGGTGTAATCGCTACAGCAATTAAACTAGGCTCAACTGGAGAACTGTTCCAACATATAGGAATTAGTGCTGGGCGGGCGATATCTGGTTTTATAGTTGGTGGCAGTATTGGCTTTGGTTTGGGATTACTCAATGGCTTTTCCCGCGTAGCAGAAAAGTTATTGGATAGTTCCTTGCAAATGCTCCGTACCATCCCCAACTTGGCATTAATTCCCCTAGTGATTCTCTGGTTTGGTATTGGAGATCAAGCTAGATTATTTCTAGTATCTATGGGGGTATTTTTCCCGTTATATCTCAATACATTTCATGGCATCCGTAGTGTTGACCCTGGACTGATTGAAATGGGAAAAGTCTATGGATTGAAAACACCACAACTTCTGTGGCAAATCATTTTTCCAGGAGCGTTGTCTTCAATTCTTGTTGGTGTCCGTTTTTCCTTGGGGATTATGTGGCTGACACTAATTGTGGCAGAAACGATCGCGGCAGATTCCGGTCTTGGTTATATGGCAATGAATGCCCGTGAGTTTATGCAAACCGATGTTGTGGTTTTGAGTATTGTAATCTATGCACTGCTAGGTAAATTAGCAGATGCCGTTGCCAGAGGATTAGAAACAAAATTCTTGGCTTGGAACCCCAACTATCAAAAGTCATAAATGTAATTAATTAAATTCCAATTGTTGTAAACAAGGAGGTTTTGCAAGTGAGTTCAAATGTACAGGGTACACAACTAAGTATTTTGGATTTGACGAAAGCTTTTGGCAAGAAAACTGTTTTAAACTCGTTGAATTTAGAAGTTGAAGCAGGTGAGTTTGTCGCTATTGTCGGACGAAGTGGTTGTGGTAAGAGCACCTTATTGCGTCTTGTGTCAGGATTAGATAAAGCAACTTCCGGCGGAATACTACTAGATGGAGAACCACTGCGTAGACTCAGCGGTTCTGTAAGAGTGATGTTTCAAGACCCCCGTTTGTTACCGTGGAAGCGCGTTATCCAAAACGTAGGGTTAGGCTTGCAAGGTGATTGGCGTGAAAAAGCTTTGTGGGCACTTGATAAAGTCGGACTCAAAGATCGGGCTGATGAGTGGCCTTATGTTTTATCTGGTGGACAACGGCAACGGGTATCATTGGCAAGAGCATTAGTTAGTCAACCCCGTTTGTTGTTGCTAGATGAACCTTTGGGAGCATTGGATGCTCTAACTCGCTTAGAGATGCAGGGTTTAATTGAAAATTTGTGGCAAGAGCGGAGATTTACTGCCTTTTTGGTTACTCATGATGTGGAAGAGGCTGTGGCGTTGGCAGACCGAGTGATAGTGATTGATGAAGGACAGATTTCTGTAGATTTACCTGTGAGACTTTCACGCCCGCGAGATCGAAGTAGCGAAGTGTTTATCAATATCAGAGAAGCCGTTTTAGAGCGAGTTATGAGTAATGAAAATTCTCAACCAAATGATAAATTATTGCAGTTGAGTAGTTGAGATTTAGCTTTCATAAGTTGATTGATGTAATGCTTGAGGTAGCTGCGGTAAAATAGGCTACTTCGAGATTAAAACTTCCTCTTGAAAAGCAGCTATAGGAATCGAAAATTATTTATGAATACTTAAAACAACTCTCAACTCTCCTCTATACTGTTCTGGGTAATTTTTTCATACTCACAAACTAGACAAAGCAAAAGATAGTAATTATTAACTTATATAGCTTTATTGAAAATAAACATCAATATCTATTATTTATATTTAATCTAATGATAATCAGAAATTTAACAAAGTATGATGCAGAAGATTATAGACAGATCAGATTAGAAGCTTTATATAAAAATCCAGATTCATTTGGTACGTCGTATCATGAAGAAACAATTAAGACGATAGAACAATTTAGAGAGAGAATACCAGTAAATAACAATAACTTTATTTTGGGCTGTTTTGAGGATAAAAAGTTAATTGGAATAGTCGCATTTCACCAAGAATCAAGAATAAAACTCAGGCATAAGGCATATATTAGTGGTATGTATGTTAAACAAGAATATCGAGGAAAAGGCATAGGTAAATTATTACTAAATGAATTAATTGAAAAAGCAAAAGCTATTAATGAAGTAGAAATATTGTTGCTTGATATTGTTAAAAATAATTTCTTAGCAAAACAACTTTATTTATCATTAGGTTTTCAAATATATGGAGTAGAAGAAATGGCATATAAATCTAATCATCAATATTTTGATCTGGAGTTTATGCGTTTACAGATTAAATAAAAATATCTTGATTCTTGCTAAGTATTCTAATTAATTTAGACTAAGAAAAAAAGGCATTTTTTTTAATCAAATAGAGACAATTTCTAAAGATAGCTCTGTAAAAAAATAAGAGGTAATCTACAATGAAGCTGATTTTACCGCTAGATCTCGTTGCTGACATTGAGCCTCATCTACCGCCTGATACAGAGGTTGTCAGGGTAGATGTTGAAGGAAATTTAGACGGCGATGCTAGCGATGCTGAAGTTTATTTCAGTTGGTTTTTATCCAGAAGTCCGACGCTGCATAAAATAATAGAAGCAGCACCTGCATTGCGTTGGCATCATGCACCAAATGCAGGAGTGAATCACATCCTGACACCAACTTATTTGAAGAGAGATATTATTCTCACAAATGGGGCGGGAGTGCATGGAATTCCGATCGCAGAATTTGTAATTACTTATATACTGGCTCATGCCAAACACCTGCCAGAGTTATATGCTTTACAGGCGGAACGTCACTGGAAAAGAGGCTTTGCTATCGAAGAGTTGACAGATGCAACCTTGCTAATTATTGGCGCTGGTGGTATCGGTCAAGAAATCGCCGCCCGTGCTAAACCCTTCGGCTTAAGAATTATTGGCAGTCGCCGCCATCCCCAAGCGTTACCCAATTTTGATAAAGTAGTGGGTGCTGATGAATGGCGATCGCTCCTACCAGGGGTTGATTATGTAGTTATTGCAACACCCCTAACTCCCGAAACCAAAGAATTTATTGATGAATCTGTATTGCGATCGCTACCAAATCATGCTTACCTAATTAATATTGCTCGTGGTGGCGTAGTTGATGAATCGGCATTAATCAAAGCGCTTACCGAAGGTTGGATTGCAGGTGCAGCATTAGACACAGTTAACTCTGAACCGTTACCACCAGAAAGTCCTTTGTGGTCACTTCCTAACATCTTTATCACACCCCATACTTCCGGGCATTCCCCAAAAAGTAAACAGCGTTCAATCGCGCTATTTATCGATAATCTCAAGCGTTACCAAGCTGGTCAACCGTTAAGAAATGTAGTAAACAAAGAAGCAGGATACTAAACAATTAAAAATTAAAAATTAAAAATGAAGAGGTGTTGCCGATTGGGTTGCACAATCCAAAATTAAAAATCCAAAATGGAATTAGGGAGTAGCAAATGGTGAAACTAATCTTACCAGATCATCTAATTGCAGATATTGAGCCACACCTACCATCTAATATAGATGTTGTGGAGGTGGATAGTGAAGGTAATCTTGATGGTGATGCCAGTGATGCCGAAGTTTATGTCAACGGATTTTATCTGAAAACCTCTACCCTTGACAAAGTACTGACAGCAGCACCCGCGCTACGTTGGCAACAGTCACCAAGCGCGGGCGTAAATCATATCCTCACACCAACTTTTTTGCAAAAGGATATTATCCTCACTAATGGCGCAGGGGTTCATGCAATTCCAATTGCAGAATTTGTATTGGCATTCATGCTGTATCACGCTAAGAATTTGCGAAAATTGCAAACTTTGCAAGATGAACACACTTGGGTAAGGGGAGTATTTCTCGAAGAGTTAGCAGACGCAACTTTATTAATTCTCGGCACTGGGAATATTGGTCAAGCGATCGCATCTCGTGCTAAAGCCTTTGGAGTTACAGTTTGGGGTAGTCGCCGCCATCCCGAACCCCTAGCGAATTTTGATAAGGTTGTGGGTGCTGATGAGTGGCGATCGCTCCTCCCGGCAGCAGACTATGTAGTTCTTGCTACACCATTAACTCCAGAAACTAAAGGTTTGATTGATGAAACTGCATTGCGCTCTATGCGTCAGTCTGCTTATCTAATTAATATTGCTCGTGGTGCGATCGTAGATGAAGCTGCATTAATCACCGCATTACGTGAAGGATGGATTGCTGGCGCTGGATTAGACACAGTTGCAACCGAACCTCTGCCATCGGAAAGTCCCTTATGGTCGCTACCAAATGCCTTTATTACACCCCATTGTTCAGCCTTATCGCCACGTCTAAGAGGACGCATAGCACAACTGTTTATCGACAATCTCAAACGCTACCAAACCGGTCAGCCCTTGCGGAATGTTGTAGATAAGCAAGCTGGATACTAAATATTGGGCATTGAAAAGAGGCAGAGGGGCAGGGTGCGGGGGGCGGAGGGGAAAATTCTTCTCCCCTGCTCCCTGCCCTTGCGCGTCCCAATTCCCCATCACTTAACTTTCAGCACCGACTTGCCTAAAGATTGGCAAATAACATCATTTTGCGGTGTATGGATACGGCTGCACAAAACGTCACGGTAGTGTCGCTCTAAAGGATTCCTCTTTAACAGACCAGGATTACCAGTTAGTTCTAAAGCAATCTCCACGGCACGAATTGAGTTTGTTGTGGTGAGATATTTAACAGCTTGTGCTTGTAATCCTATGTTCGGCTCATACTCGCCCTTATCAATATCTTCAGCCAAGCTATAAATCAATCTATTGTTAGCAAACAAGAGTGCTTCTATTTCACCTACAGCAGTTTGGAAGCGGGGCAAAGTTGCCAGTGGCTCTTTAAGATTAGAAGGCGATCGCTCCCAAAGATATTTAGTGAGCCAGTCTCGCGCACTAGTAGCCACACCGAGATATAAGGCACTCACTGTCAAACTACCCCAAGTAGAAATTAGCGGATCGAAAGATGGTGCAGCAGATATAGGACTGATACTAAGAGCATACTCTGAGGGAATTAATACATTTTCTAAAATTAGATCGTGACTACCTGTAGCCCTCATTCCCAAGTGATCCCAGGTTTCGACAATTTGCAAACCTGGCAGATCGCGCGGAACCAGAAAACTTCCAACTTGTGGTTCATCCTCAGTTGTCCGTGCCCAAACAACAAAGTAACTGAGAATGGGACTGCCCGTGGTGTACTGCTTATGTCCTGTTAAACGCCAGCCTTCTGTTGTTGGTTCGGCAATTGTTGCAGGCAATCCGCCTCTAGCTGGTGTTCCTAACTCTGGTTCAACACGGGCAGCATTCAAGAGGGCAATACCTTCGATCGATTCACGACACAGCCGCTTATATACTTCTGGATGCCAGCGGCGGCTACGGGACGCATGAGCATGTTGAAGGTAGTGCATTGTCAATACTAATGCGGTGGAAGCATCGCCACGCGCTATCCCTTCAATCACTCGGCAGATAGCTGGCAGCCCCAAATCCTGACCACCAAATTCACGCGGGATGGTCAGGCTAAGTAGTCCTGCCTCATGCAAAGCAGTAAAATTCTCGAAGGGAAAGGAACCATCTTTGTCATGTACCCCTGCACGGGTGGCAAAGTCCTTGGCCAGAGCCTCAACTCGCTCGAAAATATTGGGGAGAGTTTCTAAGCCTTTGGCTACAAAGGTGTCTGGCACTGCTTGCTTCAACTGTGACATAAATACTCCTTTAAAACTCACTTTACTACTACTGAATCCCATCCCGCAAAAAATTGATGTTTCTGCAAACTTGTAGATGCTTCCATCGGAGTTAAGCGATCGCAACTACTTGTAGTCTAAATCTGTTCATCTCGATCTCAGGTGTTTTGGCGATCGCTAACAATACTACTAAAAGTCGGTCGGCTTTTAGTAGATGAAAGCTTCGTAAGTATGACATAAACAGTTTCCATAGAGCAAGCCAACTAGTAGTCTGCCAACCCAAAAATTCTAAGTGAGGACTGGGTAAAGGGGAAAGGGAAAAGGGTAAGAGATTTAAACCCTTTCCCCCTTAACCGACAAGTATTGGGTTAGATTGCCTATCAATTTGCTAACAATCTGATTAGAGGTTATGTGATAATACTTACTTTTACTTTATATATATTTATATTTTTTACATTTAATTTATAATTACTGTCTGGAAAGTAGCTAAACTTTGTACTTTACAATATATTAGACATCTTCACTAATTGCTGAGGAAAACATCCTATCCAACTTCACGATTACTTGAATGAAATGTCATTAGTTATACCATTGTAGTAGCAGTCTACATGATTGATATTAGAGAAGTAGTTTAAAAACATAGCTTGTCTAATACATGAATAAAAAATGGGCTGCTAAACGACTTACCATCAACCTTACCTCAAGCGAGGCACAGAAGCTTGAACAATACTGTTCAATAACGGGGAGACCTGCGACTGATGTAATTCGGGAGTTAATTCGCTCTCTTTCTTCTAAAGAGGAAAAAGCTTCTGAACTCTCGTAAATCACACTGTACAAAAAATAAAACCAGGGTAAGTACATCTGTCTCAACTTGTGAATGAAATATAGTGCTTAACAGTTATCAGCTAACAGTGAATCCTCATAGCTAAAGTTAGAGGATTTAAATAAAAACACTCTCTTACAAAGTTCAGAGCGGAGAAAGTCTCCACTCTGACTTTTGCCTATTAGACGTGCTAATCGCGGTTTTTTAGAGCCTGCCCTGGCGAATATAGCGGTTCTCGCTTGAGTGAAATACAAAAGGTGGGAAGATGATGAATGCTGTAGCAAAGTGTATCTGGGATGAAAGCATACTCCACTGACCTTCGCCAAAAAGTGATTGATGCGTATAAAAATCAAGAAGGTTCTCAAAGACACCTGGCAAAAAGATTTAGTGTGAGTTTAACGTTTATCCAGAAGCTAGTAAAGCGATGCTGCAATGACTTTTACTGGCGGTACCAATGCGTCGGCATTTGAGACCTATGTGACTCAAGTTTTGGTTCCGAATCTTTGGCCAGGCGCAACTGTTGTCATGGATAACTTTAGTTCTCATAAAGTTACTGGTATCCGCGAAGCGATTGAAGCTGTTGCAGTTGACTAGCAATGTCTGAAGGAAAGATACTGTGATTGTCACGGCTGAGAACTAACTCTACCAACTGGCGTGTTTTGCTACGTTCAACGTAAGTAATAGCCTTGCTAAGAGGGTGTTTATAAATAAAAGATAAGTCAGTTGTATCTGATTCACCGTGAGTACTCTTGAAGTTATATGAGCTTCACTCAACATCATCCGTACAAAGTTATAACATATTTAATTTTCTTCATTGTCAAATTCATTTTGACGGTTAGAGAGACGCGATAATTTGCCGTCTTTATAGGTAATTTATGATACAGCAATCCTAAATAATTTGTGACGAACAATATCCCCGACTGATTGAAAAAGTCGGGGATAGACAATAATTTCATTGTAATAATTAAGCAGTCTTAAAAAATCGAATGATTTCGCGGACATGATCGAGAAATTGCCCGTCGGTAGAAAGTTGCGCGATCGCATTTCTGGCTTCTCTTGCCAAACGCTCATGTTCGGTTTGATTTGTCGCCCGTAATTCCTCGAAGTTAGCCGCAATTCGGGCTAAGTCTCTGCGAGTCTCTTCAGCAAAACGTTGTTGAGTTGCAGAGAAGGAATAGGGCTGTTCTGGGTTGAGTTGATCTTCCAACGACTGAATTTTTTGTTCCAATGTAGAGAAGCGATCGCGCAGTTCAAAAATATCTTCACGGGGATACTTCCATTCTTGGCGAATCATCGCTAACCGCGCATATAAGTACTCATAAGCGCGAATCGCGGGACGCAGAATTGTTAATAACAAAGCTGCACCAGAACTTATATATCCCACCGTACTAATACCTGTAGCAGCCAGAGTATAAAGACCAACGGCTGAGAATAAGTGTAAAGCAATGGCAACCCAGAGCGATCGCTTGGCCAAAAGTGTGACATACTTCACTTGTTTCTCATCGACTGGAATGCCTTTCTCAGTTGATTGTGCTGCTTCTGCTAAGACTTCTTTGGCTTGAAAATGCACATTCCACGGTACGGTGACAATTACCAACAGCCACCAAAAACTTGCACCACCAATCACCCAATCAAGAAAGTTACCCGCAGGGATGTGCAAACATTGCAGTAGTCCAAAAGCCGCCAGCACTACAACTACAATTCCGGCTATAGAACTGATAAAAAAGTTAATATACATCTTGCCCTGTCTCCGGTGAAACTATTACCTCGATCATGACTGTAACCCAGCAGTTATACGTAAATTATTGTGATGGTTTTTCTCTTTGCACACACCAGATTTTCGATCAGATAGCTACGCCAATTACATCAATTTTTAGATTAAATAGACCACGCAGAGCCAAGGCAGTTTCTAACTGCTGATTTAACTTGAATTCGATAAACCTCTCCCTGCCTTAAACTAAAGTTCAAGCCTGTCCCTCTCCGACTCGGAGAGGGACGGTTTTGCGTAGTAAAATCAGGGAGAGGTCTTTTTTAAAGCTAATTGACACTATATGACTCGTCGAACTCACGCTGATTTAACGTTGGGTTGACTACCTTTTTATGCAAAATAGCAACAGAAAGGATTGTGATGGTTTTTCGAGTTGCACATACCAGCTATTGGATGAGATAGCTACGCCAAGTTGATTGAGTTTTTTTACTACCTTTGTCTGGAAGCAGCAATCGCCAGGTTTTACCTTCTTGCTGAATTTGCAGGTAAACGTCAAAGGGTTTTTGTGGTTGCGTCAAGTGCCGTTTTGGTAACTTAACAATCAAGTCGTAGGTTCCCCGAACGTGGAAAGCTGGTAAATTTTCAATCGTCAGGGGTTGTTCCTGGGTAATTGATAGCCGCTTGATTTCAAATCCTTGAAAATCTAAATCCAACTGTTGGCTAAGTTTTTGTTGAGTTTGTTCTAGCCCAAGTGCGATCGCTTTTTGCACTAACTCGCTAGTCGGTAGCAGTCCAATACTGCCACAAGCTGTTACTAACACTAGCAATATTGCTGTCAAAACTAACCGCACCATGTTATTCCTGAGATTCCACTTATCAGCGATAGTATAACTGTAGATTCTCTTAATTTTCTCATCTACCATGCCAAAACAGTCTATAGGTCTTGATAACCAACTCTACAATTATCTTTTATCTGTTTCGCTGCGGGAACCAGAGATTCTTAGGAAATTGCGCCAAGAAACTGCCAATCATCCCAGGGGTGGAATGCAGATTTCACCAGAACAAGGGCAGTTTATGAGACTTCTGGTACAGTTAATTGGAGCCAAGAAAACTCTGGAAGTGGGAGTGTTTACAGGTTATAGCTCACTTTCTATCGCTTTGGCACTACCGACTGATGGGAAAATCATTGCTTGTGATGTGAGTGAAGAATTCACTGCGATCGCGCGCCGATATTGGCAGGAAGCTGGGGTTGCCGATAAAATCGATTTGCGATTAGCACCAGGTTTGGAAACTTTAGATCAGTTATTGGCAACTGGGCAAGCCGAGACATTTGATTTTGCTTTTATTGATGCCGATAAAGAAAATTATGATGGATACTATGAGCGATCGCTGCAATTAGTCCGTTCAGGTGGATTGATTGCGATTGACAATGTTTTATGGTCAGGACAAGTAGCTGACGAACAAAATCAAGATGAAAGCACCCAAGCACTCCGGGCGCTCAACAAAAAGTTACATCATGACGAACGGATAACACTCTCCCTTGTCCCCATCGCCGATGGACTTACTTTAGCCATCAAGCGACCTTAGAGTGCTGAGTGCTAAGTGAGTAAATTGATGGATAAATTTCTTGTAGAGACGGCGATTTATCGCGTCTCTCTAACCGTCAAATTCATGTTGTTGGGCTGCTAGATCCCCGACTTCTTCAAGAAGTCGGGAATCTGAACACCACTAACCTCTCAAAGGTCAACAAAAAAGTCAGCGTCCTCCCACCAATAAGCAAGAGTGTCTTGATTCAGAATTCTGAATTCTGAATCAATTGCTTCTCCCTGTGGTAGATAGCCCTTCTACAATCAGAGATGGAGTATAACAAGAACCATTCCAATCACCATCATTGCCCAATGTCACCAATTGCTTCAGGGCTGTGTAGACATTACCTGCAACCATCGTATCTTTAACGCGCCCAATTACGTGACCATTTTGGACGCGGTAGCCTAAATCAACGTTAATCGAAAAATCTCCAGAAATACTGCCACCACCACCCAGCATTTGATCCACAATTAAGCCATCATCTAGTTGTTTAATCAAATCTGGTAGTGATGCCGAACCTGGCTGGATGAGAAAATTAAATAAACCAGGGGTGGGATAGCTGCCTAAACCGGGGCGAAAACCATTTCCGGTGGTGTCAGTACCGAGTTGGCGTCCGGTGGTGCGATCGCCATAGAAATGCTGTAAAATTCCGTTTTGGATAAATATTAAAGATTGAGTTGGAGTCCCTTCATCATCGAAAGGACAACTGTAAGGGCCAGCTTGTGGGTCTTGGTAGAGGGTGAGGCTGGGTGCAACTACTGCTTGACCCCGGTGTTCTGCCCAAGGGGAAGCTACTTCTAAGACTCGCTTGCCATTCAACGCTGCTTGCACAGTACCCCAAAGCATATCAGCAGCTTTAGAAGTAAACAAAACCGGGATGCGACCAGTCGGAGGTGAGATATTTTCTCTAGCCCAAATTAACCGTTGTAAAATTTGGTTAGCTAATCTCTTCGGATCTAGTCCACCCCGTTGAGTTTGTCCATCGGCAACATTCAAAAAATCATCGCCACGTACCCATTCAGCGGATACATAGCAACTGAGGGTAGTGTCAGTATAGTGACAATCTAAACCTTTGGTATTGACTAATCTCGTGGTTTCAATATCACATTCCCAGTCACCATTGCAGACAATATCGGGATAGGAATCACGGATAATTGCGATCGCTTCTTTGCCCCAATCTACCAAAACCTCTATAGGCACACTTTCCCCTAAATCTGGGTAGGAGGGCTGAAAATTAGAGCCTAACTCTACTGGTTCCGGTTGATTAAGTTGACTTAGTGCCAAAGCTTTCTCCACCATGACATCGGCTGTGACAAAACCGTAAGCTACCGTTAGTCCCGGACGCCCGTTTCGCCAAAGCCGTAGTGCTGTACCTTCAGATTGGTTGGTTTCTAGCTGTTTGAGTCGGTTTGCCTCAAAAAACACTGGACGAGAAAGCGATCGCGACTGATACACCTCAGCTGCTTCTGCTCCAGATTTTATAGCTAGTTCCAGCAGCTGTTCTGCTAGTGTATCTTGTGACAAATTTTCAGAACCCATGACCCTTAGTGAATTGTGGATTTTGAACCGCATATCAACGCTGTCCAAGAAAGTCCGAATCGCCAAAAGCCGACAATTAGACTTTCTGCTGATAAACGCAGATAACCATCCAAAAATCATCAGCATGTTTCAGCAGTTGCGTTGAAACCACAGATCAACACTGATGGACGCAGTTAATTATCCCAAATCATTGTCATGTCTCAACGTTTATAGTCATTAGTCATTGGTCATTGCTCATTGGGAAAGAGGAGGCAGAAGGCAGAAGTTCTTGAATTTTGAATTTTGAATTGATTTTTCTCCCCCAGTCCCCATATTCAAAGATTAACCTCTTGCAACAGCCAAAAACCAGCAAAAGATTGGGCTTTGGGATCAGACTGGACACCGATAAAATGCACACCGTTAGCTTTTTGCTTGGCTTCTTCAAAACCTTTGGCTTCTGCTAAAATTTGAGGTTTTTTGATATTTGCTACAATCCAGCTTTCAGTGACACCAGTTTCTAACAGCAATCTCGCCTCTTCACTAGTATCAAATCTTAAGAAAGCCAATTCCAAACCAGACATCCAACCCGCCAAGGGCAAGGCTCTTGGTGAGAAAATTAAAATACCAGGAATACGGGCTTCGGGTGACACTTGCACCAACTCTAAAGGGAAAGCTTCACCAAAGCCAATTTCCCACTCTGGCATTTCTGCCAAATCCGCAGCATCTAAGGTAACAAATACCCACTGCTGTCCTTCCAAAGCATCTGGTAAACGTTGCGGCAAAGGTTTCTCTAAGCGGACTGAGGGATTAGTACCCCCTTGATAGCCTGGTTCTTGGGGATAGACTTCCTTTATCCGGTGTTCTAACCATTGGTTGAGAACTAAAGTCCGGCGGCTAGGCTGGGCGGGAATGCCCAAATCTTGGCAGGCTTTAGTAATCATATTGTTCATTTGGCGGCGGAAAAAGCGGATTTTAATTGGTGCTTTTCCAGCTTGGTTAATAGCCTCCTGCAATGCTGTCCGCAACCAGCCCGAATTTACCTGGGTACTGGGACAATATTGAGCATAACGAAACAAAGAATCTGCTTTTGCACCGATATCCAAGGGGCTTTCGCAGACTAAGACTTCCCAAACTTTTTTTTGGTTAGCGTCCAAAATCGGACGGGAGTAAAAATCGATTTCCCAAATACTGCCCATGTTTTGCGGTAAAAATCTGGCTGTTATGTTTTCCTGATATGTTGATCATACGAGTCTTGGGGCAGCATTTGGCATTGGAAATTGATCGAACAGAATTCAGGAGTCAGGAGCGGAGCCGGAGACGCTCCGCCTCCGGTCATAATGGGCTAAACCTTAGCTATCCGCTAACAGAATGAATTTTGACCGAAAAAGCAGATAGCGCAGCGTTAGCGAGTCTGAATCCCCGACTGATAGCGCAGCGTAAAGCCTTCTCTATGAAGACGCTACGCGAACGGCATGGCTTCTCTACGAGACGCTGCGCGAACGCTTAGAGCGAGTCCTCGGTAGCGAGTCTTCGAGCGTCGCGTCTTTATTCTGACTCCTGTTAGCGCAGCGGGGCGTAGCCCATTCTGACTTCTGAATTCTTCTTCAACTAGGTTCTGAATCTAAGCCTTGGATTCCACTTTAAAATTTGGCGTTGCTGAATTGAAAGTATCTCCCTCATCCCCGTCATCTCTCATTCCATCGACTCAGATTCACTACTTGGCGTTGCCGCTAGCTCTGGCAGATACAATCTATCTTCACTAGCGTCATACTCAAACAATTCGGCATAACGCCCCCAATCTACGGCTGTGGCAAATTGCCGCTCGGCTTCTTCATGGGGATAGTATTCATCAAGTAAATCGATAAAGAAATCCGCTCGCATTGAGCGATTTCGTTTTTCCCGCAATGTCTGCACCATGCTAACGACGACTGGCACATTTGATAGCACTTGCTGCCGGAATAGGTCTTTACTGCGGAGAATAGTTGTAGTTGCAAAATCTTGTCCAATCTCAGTGAGAAAGACATCCCCTTGTGCAACCTCAGCAAAGCCCAACATCACGGTTGCATCAAGCATTGGTAGGAGATCGTCAACGGCTAGCCGGATTCGTTCTGCCAAACGGGGAATATCATCTTTGCCCTCTGGTTGATCGACAATTAACTCCAACAGACCGCTAATACCGCCGACTCTGACGTGAGGCAGGGGTTTGGCATAGGGCGATTCTTGGATTGCAGCAGGCGATCGCGATATTTCTATAGTAGTTGATGTGGTTGCTGCAACTGCCCCAGTTACTTCTACGTCTGGGTTAGTCATCACCGTGTAGATATAATCTATCAGTGATTTGAAGCGGATACTGGTGCGATCGTGAGGCCGCGGCAGATCAATCACTACCTCACCGCGAATATACCCCGGATTTGATCCTAAGATAATTACCCGATCTGCCAGAAACAGCGCTTCTTCAATATTATGGGTGACAATCAAAATACTTTTGGATGGAAATGTGCCAGCATTCCATAAATCATCAATTTCCCCCCGCAGGTTCTCAGCTGTCAATACATCAAGGGCGCTGAATGGCTCATCCATAAATAGTACTTGTGGCTCCAGTACAAATGCCCTGGCAAAGCCTACCCTCTGCCTCATTCCCCCAGACAACTCTTTAGGATAGGCACTTTCAAAACCATCCAAACCCACCAAGTCAATGGCTTTAAGCGCTCGTTGTCGTCGCTCATCGCGACCAACACCTTGGGCATCTAGCCCTAACTCGACGTTTTCCTGTACTGTCAGCCAGGGCAGCAGTGCAAAGCTTTGAAATACCATTGCGACTCCAGGGTTTGCACCTTGCAGGCGTTTACCATTGCTGATTACCCTACCTTCACTTGCTGGAATCAAGCCTGCCATAATCCGCAGCAAGGTACTTTTGCCGCTGCCACTACGCCCCAGTAATGCTACTACTTCACCCGCAGCTACCGTCAGATTAATGTTGCGGAGAACCTTAAATTCACCTTTGCCCTCTGGTAGTGGGAAACTCTTATTGACCTGTTCGACAGAGATTAATACGTTATTAGTAACTTGGGTAGAAGTCATCCTTGCTCCTCTAGCGAACGATGGTTTAGAGATGGTATTTGGTTTCTGCTAACTCATACAGTCGTCGCCAAAAAACTCTGTTCAGTCCAACAACGAATAAGCTCATCATTCCAATCCCCAGGGTAATGCGAGGCCAGTCACCTGCTCCGGTGGCGTGAGCAATATAGGCTCCCAATCCGTTAGCAGTTAGGGTAGTTGACCCCCAAGCGACAACCTCAGAGACAATACTGGCGTTCCATGCGCCACCGGTGGCGGTGACACCACCTGTTACCCAGGCGGAGAAGATGCCGGGAATGATTAATTTGCGCCACAGCAGCCAACTACGCAAACCGAGGCTGGTTGCCATTTCGCGCAAATCTGTTGGGACGCTCATCGCTCCAGCAATGGAGTTGAAGAGGATGTACCACTGTGCGCCCAGGGACATCAACAGAATACTACCCCAATCAATGCTGATATGGGAACGGATAAAAAATAGGGTAGCGAAAGGAAAGATAAAGTTTGCTGGAAATGAAGCCAGGAATTGCACCACAGGCTGCAACAAAGTTGCCAGTCGGGGATTAAACCCAATGGCTACTCCAACGGGTGTCCAAACTAGAGTTGAAAATACCAGCAATACCAGCACACGTAACAGAGTGAGTAATCCCAGCCCAAAGGTTTTGATGACTTCACTTAGTCCCACTGTTGTGAAAATGAAGTGTAACCCGACAACCAACAGCCCACCAATTACAACTAGTAGGATCGAGTTGTAGAGGCGATCGCCCATTCCTTCCCCAGCAGTCTCCACAGCACGGGGAGTTCGCGGTGGTGTTAGCAATGAGAGAATACGATTGATCGCTTCACCCCAAGGAGCTAACGCCCGCCCCAGCAGACGGGGAATTCGGGCTGCTTTAAGCAAATCGTAGACCCAGGATTCGGGCGCTTGGGCTGCGGCACTCTGTTCCAGACGGAACTTATCTGCCCAAGCGACTAACGGTCGCCAAAATAGTTGATTTACCAGGATAATTACGAGCGCGATCGTCAATAGTGCCCAACCCAAGGCAGGTAAATTCTCGGCGGCAACTGCGGCGGCTACATAAGAGCCAATTCCCGGTAGAGTGTATTGCTGATTGAGTACGCTGATTGCTTCACTCGCCGCGACAAAAAACCAGCCACCGCCAAAACTCATCATTGCATTCCACAGCAGCCCAATCATGGCCGTCGGAAATTCCAGTTTGGTGAACCGCTGCCATCCCGACAACCGATAGAGCCTGACAGCCTCATCTAGTTCCGGTGGTAGTGTTCGCAGTGAGTGGTAAAACGAAAAGGTCATGTTCCAGACTTGGCTGGTGAAAATCGCAAAAATCGATGCTGCTTCTAGTCCTAATAGACTTCCGGGAAACAGGGCAATAAAACCTGTAACCGTAATGGATAAAAAGCCTAGTACTGGAACCGACTGCAAGATATCGAGTAGCGGAATCAGAACTCTTTCAGCCCGGCGGCTTTTGGCAGCAATATAACCATAAATTAAAGTGAACAGCGTTGAGTAAAATAGGGCAATAAACATTCGCAGGGTTGAGCGCCCAGCGTAATAGGGTAGATTACGCGGGTCAAGACTGATACCTGGGACTACATCGGGTGGTACAAAGCTCACCAATGTTCCAGCACCGACACGCGCAATCAACGCCAGCAGTACTAATGTGCCAAGAATGAGGGCAATATCAGCCAGACCAAAAGGGAACCGCCGGAGTGCCTCAGGGGAAGGAAAAGTTTGCTTCAGCATTTAACGATAATTAGAGGGCTGGCATACCTTTTTTGAGCTAATAATACATTACTGCCCCCCGTGTACAACGGCAATTAACAATTCAAAATTCAAAATTAAAGAAATTTCAGACGGGGTTTAAATCCTCGTCTGAAATGGGTGCTACATGTAGATTGCAGGTTCTTAAACTCTTTAATTTACGATAATCTCGTATCTGGTGAATTAACTCTGCTGCGATCGCTAACGAAGTAGTTTATGTTTTCGCGTATTACAGTTGAGATGGTACAGTTTTCACTGTCGATCAACCCTCATTTTCCCCGGTTGATCCAAACGCCTCTCAATCCAGCTGCTTTCGCTGCATGATAGTCTTCGACAATGCTATCGCCAACGTGCCATGCGGCCTCTGGGGAACATTTATGTTTATCTAAAGCGATCGCAAAAATTTGCGGGTCGGGTTTAGCTGCACGTACCTGGGTAGAAATGGTGACGGAGGTAAAAAACTCTCTCAATCCCAAACATTGCAATACTGAATAAATCCGAGAATCAAAATTGGATAGCACCCCCAAGCTAACTCCCAAGCGCCGCCAGTTGATTAAAGCAGGTAAGACATCGGGATAAACAAACCACGGTTCACCAGTGCCAAAGTGAATGTAAAGTTCGCTAAAAAAAGCTGAAAAGTCAGAAAATTCCTTGAGAACACCTGCACTTTCAAAAGTATTCAGGGCAATTATCCGCCACCAATCAAATTCGCGCTGGGGAATATCTTGCAGTTCCGCATCTGGAAATATCGGCGGCGGCGCTGATTTAAAGCTTTGGATGAAGGCTGTATTTAATGTTTCGGCTGAAACTATAACGCCAAATTCTTGGGCTATCTGACTATAGACTTCACCCACACTACCTTTGACATCAAAGAGTGTACCCACAGCATCTAAAAAAATAACTTTCGGTTGTTCCATCAGTGTTGAATTTTAGATTTTGGCTTGTTAGAAAGTTTCTGTGGGTAGAGTCTAGCATCTACTAAATAAGTTGACGCAAATAAAACAAATCATCATATCATAGATATCTTTGTTCTTCACCAATGCCCAATCTGAAAGTTACCGAGAAAGTGTTTCTATGATCGGACGGACTAGCCAATTAAAACCAACTTTAAGCTGATGGTCTAAAGTTGGTAGCCTGTATAAATAGGCAGCACGGCGGGCGACGTATGCCAATGGCCCATCTAGTTTAATCCCTAAACCAGTGAGAGTAGCATTATCTATTCCTAGTGCCATCATTTCTCCTAACTGTTGGTAATGGAAGGGAAGAAGAGGGCGATTAGTCAGACTTGCCCAGATATTCCAAGCAGTATAATCAGCTTGTTGGAAAGCTGCTTGTGCGGTAGCGGGGACTTGCTGTCCTTCAGTATCATGACAGTCTGCTAAATCTCCCAAGGCAAAGATTTCTGGATGATCGATAACTTGCAGATTAGATGTAGTGCTGATTTGACCACGCTGATTTTGCTTGAGGGAAAGAGATTTGACTACGGGCGCAACCCTAGTTCCTACAGTCCAAATTACTAAATCTACGGGAATCGTATCTAACTGGTTTTTGTACTCTAGGGAAATGGAATTTTGCTCTATAGATTCGACTTTGGTTTCTAAATCAAGAAACACGCCACGGGCATCTATTGCTTTTTTTGCTGCTTCCCGGTTAAATTCTGGGGAAGTTCGCAAGATTTGATCAGCGATTTCAACGATCCGAAAGCGTCCTCTTTCGCCTAGTCTGTCGGCTAACTTACAAGCTAACTCTACACCACTGTAGCCAGCCCCAACGATCGCTACCCGAATTTTATCAGCATCGGATTCTTCTAAAAATCGCAGGCGTTCTTCTAAACGATAAGCATCAGAGATTGTGCGGAATGTATAGGCGTAAGCTGCTGCACCAGGTACTAAATCTAGCGGTGTCTCACCTCCTAGCGCCAGCACTAATCGATCGTAAGGGATTTCTGGCCCTTCTTGGATATTTACTCGTTGCTGGTCGATGTCAATTCCAGACACAACCCCTTGATAGAAACGTACACCAGTGCCTTGTAAAAGTTCTTCAAAGGGTGGGGCAATTTCCCAAGTTTGCAGTTCGCCAGTGAGTAATTCGTAAAGTAAAGGAGAGAATAGGAAGCGATCGCTTTGATCTACCAAAACAATTTCAGGTTTTTGCGTAGATTCCCAAGGTAATTGACTTAAGCGCAGGGCTGTGTATAGACCACCAAAGCCCCCGCCAAGGATACAAATTCTAGAAGTTTGTTGAGTCATCTATTCTATCTATGGGACAGTCAATACTAGTTGGATAACTAACTTCAGGGTAACTGAAATGGAAAGACCTGGATCAAAAGAAGCAGGGGGCAAGGGGCAAGGGGCAGGGAGCAGGAGGCAGGGAGCAAGGGGGAAGACTGAGACGGAGCTTGTACTTTGCCCCAGTTCAAGCGCCCTGGAAGGGTGGGGCTTCTCTTCTTTACGAGAGGCTGCGCCCTAAGCGTAGCTATGCCGCAGGCTTTACGAGACGCTCCGCGAACGTACCCATGCTCCGCAATGCTTGGCGCAGAGGGGAAGGGTTTGCTCCCCCTGCCCCCTGCCTGACAGGTGTAGGTTTTTTACGTGGGTATGAGTATTCACTGCTGAAAGGGAGAGAATGAAACTAGAAACTAGGGATGTATTCTCAAAATGCTGAACAACAAACATCTCAAACAGTGGTCATGCATAGTTTCCGAGCGGATGCCTAACTTGTCAATACCACAGGCCATAGGTTTGGCAACATGGAGCTTTGGTATGGTAATGACAAAATCAAGTAGTCTAACCCAGGTATCTGAGTTCATTGGAGCAGTGAATAATGAAAAACCAAACACAGTCAGGCAAAGACTAAAAGAATGGTATCAGGAGGAAAAAGCCAAAAAAGGGGATAAACGGAGAACACTGGATGTGAGCAGATGCTTTGCATCATTGTTGTTGTGGGTGATTAGTTTACTGCCACAAAATATTCAGCAAATAGCACTGGCAATGGATGCTACGAGTATTGGTGATAAATTTATAGTGCTATCCATTAATATTTTACTGGCAGGATGTGGAATTCCAGTAGCATGGTGTATTGTCAATGCCACTGAACCAGGAAGTTGGAAACCACATTGGCAAAAATTAATCACAGACCTCAAAGATACGATTCCACCAGACCAGAAGGTAATTGTCGCTGCTGACCGGGGATTGTATGCCGATTAGCTCTATTCTCTGATAGTTGCTGCTTGGCATCCTTTTTTACGTATTAACCACCAAGGAACTTATCGTTTACCACATCAGAATCAATGGCAACCATTGGCTGATATTGTTGCCAGTCCAGGATTATTCTGGTCGGGTCAAATAGTCTGCTTCAAAACTAACCCCCTGGAATGCACGTTGTTAGCTCGTTGGGATTTTGGTTATCAAGACCCTTGGTTGATTTTGACTGACCTAGAACCTATGTCTGCTGACGCTATTTGGTATGGTTTACGCCCCTCCACTGAATGTGTTTATCGTGATCTTAAATCTGATGGTTGGCAGTGGCACAATACTCGTCTGCTTGACCCACAACGTGCTGAACGCTTGTGGTTAGCCATCGCTGTCTCTACTCTCTGGATGGTCATGCTTGGTGGAGAAGCGGAAAACCAATTTCCTCCCTCCCACATTGATCAGTTTCCCCAGCGACACGTTGCTAAATCCAAACCCATCGATCTCAAATCACCACGTCGGCTTTCTTGTTTTTTTCTGGGTTTTATCACCCTCATTGCTGATTTACTCAAGGGTTTGTCCATTCATCTTCATCGTTGGAGTTCTTTTCCTCCTACTCCTGTCGATAGCTTTTATTACTCCAACTCCTCCTAGTTGTAAAAAACCTACACCTGTCAGGGACCCCACCTTCCCCCTTACCCTTTACCCCGCCAAGTCACGAAAGCGAACTACTAGCTCCCCACTGCTACTCGCTTCGATGCCGTTGATTTTGTTGTAGACCGAGGTAACTGAAACACCTATTTCTTCAATTGATGCTTGGTGTGCTGCGTGTACTCATGGATGGACTCCGCAGACCACAAGGCTCATCAAATTAACTACTCTGGAGAATAATAGCTCACGAGTCTACTGGATTTTGGCACTACGTTCAAATAATTCATCAAGGATTTGAGGACATAATGCTTTCTCTAAAAGTCCACGAACCATCACCGATACTGGACTCTCTTTTACAAAACGCTCAAACACCTGCCCTAGCAACATTTTTTTCTCCACCCAACAAATTTGCACCTCTTTTTACCAAACTACAAATTAGTTCATCACACAACACCTTAAAAGGGCTAGATTCAGGTGGCAGAGTATTGACAAAGGGTACACTTGAGGGTGAGTATCACAAATATGAACCAAAACCTGCCTCAAGATTTAGCTCAAGAAAGTTTGAACCAGTTATCCAAAGAAGAACTGGTGGATATGCTCATTGAGCAGAGCAAGATAATAGGTGAGTTACAGAAAACAATCAAAGAACTACAGCAAGAAATAGAGCGTTTAAATTTTTCTTCGATTTTCAACTTTGGTTGTGATCTTGAGTAATATCGTTCGATTGAACATATATTCCAGTTTCAACTCCGACTGACTCTATCAGCTTTTCTGACGGCGTAAACTCATCAATAAGCGTAATTATCACTGCTGCTGCAGGCACTGCAAGCAGCACACCAATAAATCCAAATAGCTTACCCATTACCAAAAATGTTACAATCACCATCACTGGATGGATATTTACTTGTTGACCCATCACCAAAGGCTGAACAACATGGGCATCTATTTGATTCATTACAAAGAAAAGTATCAACACAAATACTAACTTTAGCGGTGAAATACTCAATGCTACTAATGCTGGTAAAAAAGCACCAATGACCGAACCAAAGTAAGGAATTATTTCAAATAAACCTGCAATAATCCCAAATGGTAGTGCTGACGGAATCCCCAAAATCAAAAGTCCAAACGTTGCTCCAGCACCCAGAAATATCATCGCTATCCCTGTCCCAAAAATCCAGCCTCGCAATCTTGTCTCGCAAGCCTTAAGGATTCCTTTAAACCGATAGTGATGTCGCTTTGGGACTAATCTTAAAATCCCTTTCACTAAGGAATTAGGATCGTAAGCCATGTAAAGCGCTAAAATTAACGTCGCTACCAACTCTACGGTTAAACTCAAAGCTTCACCTAAGAAAACTGGTACTCCCCCTAGTAACTGGTCGGTCAAATTCCGTAATTGTATTAGTGCTTGGGAAATGTCAGGAATAAAAGCAAATTTCTGACGCAGTTGCTCAACATCTCCTGTTAATCTATTGAGATAAGTTGGTAATGTTTTGATTAATTTTTGAGATTCAAATGTCACACTAGGTAGGACTACAGTAGCTAATACCACAACAAATCCGATGATTAATCCAATTAGTAACAAAACAGCAATATCCTGTGATTTAACTAACTTTTGCAAAAACCTTAATAGGGTTCGTAAAATTAAAGCAATCAATGCTGCAACAACTAAAAGTTCTAATACTGGTAAAAGTTGGTATAAAATATAGAGTACCACCGCTACCATTACTGCCAATGGCGCACCGCGAGTTAACTGCGACCATCCATTCTCTGTATCTCTGGGATTCGCCATTACTATCACTTATTCTTCTGTTTTAATTTTACAAATTTAGTGCCTGGGATGGCGCACAATT